>NZ_JAWHPL010000039.1:0-11899 GCF_032587875.1 Pseudomonas syringae group sp. 243L2 | reverse complement strand
CGACACCGTTTTGTCTGGCGGTGTTGATGTTGGAGGTTTGGAATGTGAGTTCGGAGAGTGAGGCTCTGAAACAGACAATGCGAGAAAAGAATAGTGCAAGGGCAACCGCCGGCATCATCAGCGCTATTGTAGATCTGACTATCGCGCTGGAGGCGCTGACTGTAAAATTACTGGGTAGCCAACCAAAAGATTTTTTAAGTAGAAAGTCTCTGTGGGTAATCTCTGAAGAAGGCGCAGAACGCTGGCTTGGAAAGACACTTGGCGAAGTTGTAACCAAGCAAATCACCAGCCGCCTGATCGCTCAAATACTTTCAGGAAGTCTACTTTGCACTATCAACCTATATGACATTTGGTATGCATGGCAATGGAATGATCAAGCTATATATGGCTATCTGCTAATTTCCATGGGCGGTCTACTAAGCGCTCTTGGTTCGATAGTCGGGGGGCTAACGGTCTACTTCGGCCTCAATCCGCTAGGCTGGGCGGCGTTGCTGCTGATCGGCATGGGCGTGGGTTTGGTCATCATTATGAGCTCAACGCCACTGGAGTCCTGGTTAGCAAACGGACCATTCGGTGAGAGCCATTCAATTGACCTGTATTTACAGGACCCATTAGAGGCCTTTTACCGGCTGGCAAGCCTGCTTGCGGGTATCAGTATCTCAATAGAGAGAAATCCGGCTCACGAACAGCACGCCACATTTGATACCCACGCAAAAATACCGCATGCCATACGCAGCGCTGACACCGTCATTCGTTTAGAGAGCCGTCTACCAGGCGTTATTGGCAGCCTTCACAGTGTCAGCATTCAAGCCGACTGCCGTCACTGCCGCATTCTTGAAAGGATCAATAATCAAGGCGTTCCCTACCGGGCAACAGTTGAAGTCACAGATAAAGCAACACGCCCCAATGCGCAGCGCCTCTATCCTAATGCGATTGAGCTGTTTTTCACCACACCGACTACCCAGATCTCATCAACTGGCAACAGCAGGCATTATTATAAATGGGCTGTAAGGGCTCAGTTCGTTTTAACTCACGGAAGAGAGAATTTATATTTCCCATCGCCTCCGGTCAAAGACCCGACTAAATATAGTTCAAAATGGGCAGTACCAAATTTTGAAGTCATCAATCGACCCTTTTGGGCAGATGAAACAACGCATAAGGTATCTTTGAATGACTGAATCAAAGACACACACTTGCTATGGACATAAAGCCTATAACCCTCACAATATCCCTGAGCAAAGACCGTATATTCGAAAGTCACGCGCGACTTACAAGTTTCGCCTGCCATGGGGTCTGACTCAGCAAGTGGCTACACCAAGGATCGTTAGACAATCCACCCCAGAAAAAATGAGATTCTGGGAGAGGGTGAAAATAGAGGATGACCGAAAAAAAAACCTCGGAACCTATAAAGCCAGAATATTTGAAGACGTGGAGTTCCATCAGAATTTTGATCAGGAACGCTTTAGATTTTCACAGCTTCCATTCAGATCTCAATTCTGGATATTTATTCTACTGTTTGGAAAAGTAGGCTTCCTTATCCTCTTTCCAATTTCAATAATCTCACACATCGCTGTTGTCCACGCTTGCGATGACTCATGGCAACAGGTCACTGTCGAGCTGCTAATAGGCCTCTACCCGTTTTTGCTAGGCATTCCGTTGCTCAGCTGGCTTATCGGCCACATCGTAATCAATCACTTTCCCCGCCTCTGGTTCCGCCCGCCAAAAGGCCCACTCTGGGAGCTAAACCGCAGAACGGGTCTCGTCACAATCTTCGGCTACAAACGCCATCGAAAAGAAGGGGTGATCGAAGAGTTCATCGCGCCGTTCTACGAGTTCGATGCCTACATGACCACCACGCATGATCGTCATGGCTGCTATCACGGCCTGATGCTCCAGCATCGATACGAGGAGCAGTGCATCAACTTTCACGCATTACTCGGCCCTGATGATTTCCAGCAACGCCCCTGTGCTCTCTGGGACTTCCTGCAAAACTACATGGACACAAGCGGCCCGATTCCGGATATCCCGTTGTTTGAACCGTACCGGCACCTGGACCCGGTCACTGCCAGTTACGATCAGCAGCGCGGCCGCAACCCTCGTTACTGGATCGACATGGATAACGAGACGTTCAAAGCGGAAGTCGATGCCATGTGGCAGCGGGTTTATGCGATTGACACGTTTAGCCGACCGAATCTCATGGCGCGGTATGTGGATTATGGCGTGTGAGGTGTTGTGTCGGATCTGCGGCGGCCCTTAGACGGGCTGCCTCAGTTGCGTCTGATGTACCGTGTGCACCGTTGCTGCCGGTTCCCGGCAGTTCGCGGACGAGTCCGCTCCCACTGGCGCCCGGTCCGCTTCCGCTCCATCCGGGCAGACGCCAGCTTTTCAGAGCCTTCACGACTTTGCAGGCGGCTTAGGCGTGATCACGGGCAGGCTCAAAGCCCCAACATCAGCCCACTCAGGCGTTTGACCTTGCGGCGCAGGGCTTCTTCGAAGATGCCGTGGCGGGGTTCGATCAGGCTGAACCAGTGTTTGGCGCGGGTGATGCCGGTGTAGATGAGTTCTTTGGTCAGTACCGGGTTGAGCGCTTCGGGCAGGATCAGGGCGGTGTGGGCGAATTCCGAGCCCTGGGATTTGTGTACGGTCATGGCGTACACGGTTTCTACCTCATTGAGGCGGCTGGGCAGGACGAAGCGCACGCCATCGCTGCCGTCGTTGCGCGGGAACGCGACACGTAGCACTTGCTTGCCGTCGCCGTCGCGCTCGGGCAGGCGCAAGGTGATGCCAATGTCGCCGTTCATCAAGCCCAGGCCATAGTCGTTGTGGGTCATCAACACCGGGCGGCCTTCGTACCATTGCTGTTCGCTTTCAATCAGCTTCGCGTTGAACAGCGCATGAGTGATGCGCTGGTTCAGGCCTTCCACGCCCCACGGGCCTTTGCGTACAGCGCACAGCAGTTGAAAGGCGTCGAAGGCGCTGAGTACCGAGCGCGCCCAACGGGTCCAGCACGCGTCGTCCAGTGCCGAATCGTCGGCGGGCCGCTCGGCGGCGAGTACGTTCAGGTAATGCCGGTAACCCTGCGGACCTTGCTCGCCCCTGCCAAGACCGTCGAGGACCAGGCGTTCGAACTTCAGATCCTGTTCGCCCTTGAGGGCCAGGGCGAACAGGTCGTCGTGACTGCCCGCCGCAAGCAGCGCGCGGGCCTGTTGGTCCTGCTGCAGGTTGACCAGTCGGGCCAGCTGGCCGATGCCGCTGCCTTGGCCGAAACGACGCGAGTGGCGCAGCATCACCACTTGCTGGGCCAACGGATGCTGCTGTGCATCGCCCTGGCGCAAACCGCCCTTGCCAAGGTCTTCGCCGCTGACGGCTTCCAGCCAGGCCTGAGTTTCAGGGCTGTAAAAACCTTCTTCGGCGTCGCGACACAAATCGCCCAGTACGGCACCCGCCTCAACGGACGCCAACTGGTCCTTGTCGCCGAGCAGCACCATGCGCGCATGCGGCGGTAATGCGTCGAGCAGATTGGCCATCATTTCCAGGTCAATCATTGACGCCTCATCAACCACCAGCACATCCAGCGGCAGTAAATTGCCCGCATGGTGACGGAAATGCCGGGTGCCGGGGCGGCTGCCCAGCAGGCGGTGGACGGTGGTGACTTCGCTGGGGATTTTCTGCCGTACGTCGTCGCTGACATCCAGGCTCTGCACTTGCTGGCTGATGGACTCGGTCAGCCGGGCCGCCGCCTTGCCGGTAGGTGCCGCCAGACGGATGCGCAACGGCTGGCCACTCTGCACCGCCGGGGCCTGCAATAACGCCAGCAAGCGCACCACGGTTGTGGTCTTGCCGGTGCCAGGGCCACCGGTGATGATGCTGAAGCCCTTGCGGGTCGCCAGCGCGCAGGCAAGTTTCTGCCAGTCGATAATGGCTTGAGGCGCTGAGTTCGCAGGCCCGAACAGGGCATTCAGGCGCTGCGGCAGATCCTCCGGCGGCGTTTCGCTCTGCGCCAGGCGCTGACGCAAGGCTGCGGCGATACGCCGTTCATAGGTCCAGTAGCGGCGCAGGTATAAACGTCGCTCGGCAAGCACCAATGGTTTTTGCAGCGCCTCGGCACTTGAGTCTCCGACTTCGGCTTCGGCCACCAGCATGCTGCGCGCCAGCGCCTGGCACCAGGCGGCGCCATCCAGTGCTGCCAGCAGTTGCGAGGGCAGCAGCATTGTCCCGCCTTGCTGATCGCCCTCGGGTGGCAATGACAGGGCGAAGTCCGGTTCTTTCAGGGTTTCGTACAGATCCAGGCAGACATGGCCGTGACCGAGCTGATGGCTGGTCAGCGCCGCAGCCACCAGCACCAGTGGATCGGCGTGCGGATCGAGGTCACTGAGGAACGCGACAAATGCTTTGTCCAGCGCACGCAACCAGCCGCGCTCGACCCAGCGCTCCAGCAGGATCAACAGATCGCCGACGCGCGTCAGCGGACTCAATTCAGCGAGGCTGATGTCGTCCAGCGCGGTAGGCAACAGATCATCGAACGAGCGGCTCATGCCAATGCTCCCGGCAGGTCATGCGCTAACGGTTTACCCTGAAACAAAAGGTCCAGACTCTCTATCAGTTCGCGTGGTGGACGGACGAAATACGCGCCCTGAGAGACCGAACGGCTGCCGCGCAGGAACAGATACAGCGCACCGCCCATGTGCTGGTCGTAATCATAGTCGGCCATCCGTGCCTTGAGCTGACGATGCAACGCCAGCAAGTACAGGACGTATTGCAGGTCGTAGCGGTTGTCGAGAATGGCGGTTTCCATCGCCAGTTCGGTGTACGCAGTGTCGTCGGTGCCCAGCCAGTTGGACTTGTAGTCAGCCACGTAATAACGACCGTCGTGTTCGAACGTCAGGTCGATAAAGCCTTTGAACATGCCATTGAGCGAAACCGTCTCGGTCGCGGCACGCGGCGCGTTGTTGTGGGTGAAGCGGCGTACCAGGGCATCCATCTGCGCCACATTGACGTTGTTGCTGGCGAACCAGAATTCCATCTCTATGCGGTACTGATTGGGCTGGTCCAGCTCACCCAGCGCGACCGGTGTGGCATCCGGCGACAGACGCAACGGCATGTTCAGCATGTGCTGCAGCCAATCGCTCAGGGTATTGATCCAGCCCGCCCAACCGCGCCGATTGCAGCGCCGGGCAACGGCGTCCTGCAGTTTGTCCGGCGCGTGAGCGGTCACCGCAAAACCTTCGTTGCCAGCCCACTCAAGCAGTCCATGCAGAAAGGTGCCGGGGTTGGGGCCACGCGGAAAGCGGTGGATATCGCCGCCGCTGGTCAAAATGTCACGCGGCGCTTCAGGGTCCAGGCGCTCGTCGTCGAACAGCTTCTGTGCCTGCGGGCTGTCAGGCGATTCATCGGCACCGGTGGTTACGGTGTCGCCGATACGCAGGGCGCTGTAGGAGGCGATCCACCAGTTCTCGGCAGCGCGACGTTTGGGTACCAGCAGTTTGACCAGCGCGGCTTCGTTGCGCGGCGCACTGAAGCGTTCGTCAGTGGGCTCGGGAACAGGCTGCAAGGCAATCGCATCACAGCCTTGCGCGAGATCACGCAGCCAGACTTTCAGCTCTGCCGACTCGGCCAGCGCAACACCGCCACCCAGCAAATAACCCAACGCCGAACGGTGCAGCATCGAGTTGCTGGCATTGCCGCGTTTGAGGTCGGCAACGCCCAGCCAGCAAGCGTGTTCGGAACGGGTCAGCGCCACGTAGAGCAAGCGCAGGTCTTCGGCCAGACGTTCTTCATCGGCTTGCTGAATCAGCGCTTCGGTGGGCTGCAGGCTGATCTGCGAGTTGCCGTCGGTGTCATGAAACTGCAGTGGCAGGCGACTGCCGTCCACGGGTTTCGAGGAGCAAATGAATGGCAGGAATACCAGCGGATATTGCAGGCCCTTGGACTTGTGGATGGTCACCACCTTGACCAGTTGCTCGTCGCTTTCCAGACGCAAAATCTGTTCTTCGCCAGCCTGACCGGACAGTGCCAGGTGGTCGCCAAGATGCCGAATCAAGGCCTGTTCGCCGTCAAGTTCGGCGGCGGCCTGCTGCAGCAGTTCAGACAAGTGCAACAGGTTGGTCAGTACTCGCTCACCGTCGGTGCGCGTCATCAATGTCTGCGGCAGGGCAAAGTCGTGTAGCAGGCGGCGCAGCATCGGCAGCACGCCCTGGCTGCGCCATACGGCACGATAGCCACGAAACTGCATAACGCGCCGTTCCCACGCCAGCTCGTCCTGATTCAGACGCTCCAGCTCGGCCAGCGGCAGGTCAAGCGTGATACATGCCAGTGCGGCACGCAGCGTACGTTCGGAATCGGGCTCGGCACAGGCTTTGAGCCAGGCCAGAAGGTCGTGGGCCTCCTGAGCGGCGAACACTGAGTCCTTGTCCGACAGATAAACACTGCGCACGCCACGCGCGCTGAGTTGCTGACGCACCGCCTGCGCTTCCTTTCCATCGCGGACCAGAATCGCAATGTCGGCCGGACGCAGCCCGCGCAGCGGTTTATCAAGCATGGCGAAACCGGCACGGCCCTGTTGACCGGCGTTGAGCAGGCGCACGATCTCGCTGGCGCAACTGGCCGCCAACTGTTGGCGATAAATAACCCCGGACACCGGCTGTTCGCTTTCAAGATGCCAGACCGTCAGTGCAGTCAGTGGCGCGCCGTTGACTTCCAGGGTCTCTTTGCGCCCTTGGGCCAGCGCATCGGAGAACGGCACCTGATTGCCTTGATCATCACGAAACAGAAACGCTCCGCGGCCTTGCGGACGTTGCTCTGCGCGCGTGAAGACATGGTTGACCGACGCGACCATTGCATGGCTGGAGCGGTAGTTGGTGTCCAGCGTGTGCCAACGGCCATCGGTGGCCTGCCGGGCGCGCAGGTACGTATAGATATCGGCACCGCGAAACGCATAGATCGCCTGCTTGGGGTCGCCGATCAGGAACAGCCCGGTCTGCTCGTCGTTACCCTCAAGGCGATAGATGCTGTCGAAGATCCGGTACTGCACCGGGTCGGTATCCTGAAACTCATCGATCAACGCTACCGGAAACTGCTCACGAATCAGGGTGGCCAGACGTTCGCCGCCAGCACTGTGCAGGGCGGCATCGAGCCTGAGCAGCATGTCGTCAAAACCCATCTCGGCACGGCGCCGCTTCTCTTCTTCAAAGCGGGCGCTTACCCACTGCGCCGCATGCTGCAACACCGCGGCATCCGGCTTGGGCAGGCTGTCCAGCGCAGCTTTCAGCTGTGCCATGGCCTCGAAAGCAGGATGTGAAGGCGGATCACTTTTCCAGGCTTCGGCAACACCTTCCGGGGTCAGGCGAGTGAAACCGGTTCCCAGGTCCAGCGTTTCCTGTGTGTCGTCAGCGGCCCATGCGGCAAGCTTTTCAAACCAGGGCTTGAAGTAGCGCTCCTGCATCTTGCGGCCATCGACCACTTTGCGGGCTACGGCGTCCTGACAGAGCGCATACAGCTCTTCAGCCCAGGCGGCCCAAGGCGCTTTCAGGGCAGCGAGCGCTGCTCGGCGCTCCTGCAATGACGCCTCGATCAGTTCGGCGGGCTCTTGAGTGAGCGGGCTGCGATCACGACCAAACAAACCTCGCACACGCGGCAACAACGCCGCCGGACCGCTCAGATTTTCCCGCACCCAGGTCAACGCGTCGCCGCTCATGGGATAGCAGAAGCGGCGCCAGTAGTCGCGCAACACTTCACCGAGCAAATCGCTGTGGTCGGTTTCCAGGGTCTGGGTGAACAGGCTGCCGCTGTCGAATGCGTGTTCGCGCAACATGCGCTGGCACCAGCTGTGAATGGTCGAGACGGCGGCTTCGTCCATCCACTGTGCGGCGATGTCCAGACGGCTGGCACAGGCCGGCCACTGCTCGGCCTCGAACTGCTCGCGCAGCTCGGCAATCAAACCGTCAGGTGCGGCAATCTCGTCACGAAAGAACCGCGCAGCTTCCGCCAATCGGGTACGAATCCTGTCACGCAGCTCTTTGGTAGCGGCGTCGGTAAAGGTCACCACGAGGATCTGCGGCGGCAGCAATTCACGACCAAAGCCTGACTGTTCAGTGCCGTGCCCAAGCACCAGGCGCAAGTACAGGGCGGAGATGGTGAAGGTCTTGCCGGTCCCGGCGCTGGCCTCGATCAGTTGACTGCCGCGTAGCGGAAAGCGCAGTGCCAGAGGAAGGGAATGTTCGTTCATGCGCCACCCTCCCCGCCAGACAACGACTGCCAGGGCGCATCGTAAACCGGTTTGTAGAGCGTCTCGCACCAGCCTGCAAACTCTTCACTGTCGACCAGCGCGTCAAAGTCCGGAAACTGTCGGGCCAGCGCGGTGCTTTCGCGGCGCTCACCATCAGTGGTCTGTCCGTCACCCTCGTAGGCCTTGCGGGCTGCTGCTTCGGCTTTGTCGGCGGGCTGGCCCAGCCAGGCAAATGCGGTTTTGACGGCGACTGGTAAAGGCTCTTGCATGCCGCGTAGCCAAGCCATAAGCAAGTGATTCAGCGTGGTAATGGCCGCGTCCTTGTCCAACGGTTCGAGCATGAGGGTTTCGTCACTGGCGACCAGTGCCGTGTGCAACGGCAGCTCGCAGGCGCAGGCAACCAGGTGATTGACCCACGGCCGAATCAGCCGGTGCCATTTGCGAGTCTTTTTCGAGCCGATGCTGTTGGGAATCGCCGTGACCAGCAACAGCTCACCACGAGCGTTACGGTGCAGCCCGCCAAGCCAGCCATCGATACTCACACTGCCATGGCTGAAACTGATCGGTAATGCGCTGCTCAACGTTTCGGGCCAGAGGGTCAACAGGTCGTGGTAACGCTTGAGGACGTCTGGCAACGGCTCGATCAGCTCGCTCTGCATCAAGGTGCCGAACCCCGCGAGCGGCAGCAGGCCACTGGCTTGCAGTTTCAGTGCCTGGGCTTTCAGGGCGACATCCATATCGTCAGGGGAAGCCATCGCTGCGCTGAGCAGGCTTTCACTGAGGCCGTAACGCTCAAGCGCATCGAGCACGAACGGTTCCTCATCGGCGAGCGGCGCTTCGGCGACTTCGAAATAGATCTTCAGGCGCTGGCTGAAGAAATGCTTCACCGGGTTTCTCAGGAAGTCCTGTAACTGTGCAATGGACAGGGGTTCTTCCTGCTCATGGGGGGGAAGCGCTTGAGGTATGGGCACCTGAAGGTCGGTTTCATGCAGCAGGCGCCACTCGCGGGCGAAGCTGAAATACCCCGTGCCTGCATGGAAGTAACTGGCACTGAAAGGCTGCAGCGGGTGATCCACAGTCAGCGCGTTCAGCAAACGCTCGCCATCGTCCTGCTTGCCGTCCGGTTCGGTCTCGCCAGCCAGCTTCCAGCCACTGGCCAGGTGATCGCGCAATTGGCCAATCAGAACCGATGCAGGACGCTCGCTGTTGTCCCGAATGCTGTGGCCAACCCAGCTGATATAGAGCTGGTCTCTGGCCGAGAGCAGCGCTTCCAGCAACAGGTAGCGATCGTCTTCACGCCGCGAACGGTCGCCGGGACGGTAGTCGCTGCCCATCAGGTCGAAATCCAGCGGCGGTTGCGCGCGCGGGTAATCGCCGTCGTTCATGCCCAGCAGGCAGACCACTTTGAATGGAATGGCGCGCATGGGCATCAGGGTGCAGAAGTTGACCGAGCCCGCCAGAAAGCGTTGGGATAGACGCCCCTGATCAAGCCCGGCCAGCCAGGCCTCACGCACAACGGTCAACGGCAGCTCATCGGTCAGCCCTACCGCTTCACAGGTTTCCAGCCAGTTTTCGCGCAGTGTTTCAAGCTGAGCGAGCAGGTAATCGTCGTGTTCGCTGTCGGCGAGGAAGAACAACTGCAACAGCGATTGCAGGCGCGTTCCCCACGTGTACGGAGTTGCGGGTGTCGATAATTCCGTATGGGCCACCTGAAGCGCGTCAATCAGCGCTACCAGTGGGCCGATCAATGCGGCATCAAGCCCGCCAATCTCATCGTAAGGCTCAATGCCGTCGTAAGCGTCACCTGCACCCACGGCGTAACCCAGCAGCATGCGCCGCAGACCAAAATGCCAGCTGTTCTGCTCCAGCGCATCCGGCAACCCCAGACCGGCACGCTGCTGTGCGTTGAGGCCCCAGCGAATGCCGGCGCCTTCTATCCAGCGGTGCAGCGTTGGCAGATCGCGCTCCTGAATCCTGAAGCGCGCGCGCAAGGCGGGAACGTCGAGCAGGTCAAGGATTTCGCTGACCGGGAAGCGGCTGTCCGGGAGTTTGAGGAGGTGTTCAACGGCAATCAGCAAGGGTTCGCGGCCACGTTGCCCCTGGTCGGCCAGCGTAAAGGGAATGAAGCGCCGATCTTCGCGTTCGATTTGCCCGAATACCGCTCGTATGTGTGGGGCGTAGCTGTCGATATCCGGGACCATGACAATCACGTCACGCGGGCGCAGGCCCGGGTCTTTGCTGAACCGTGCCAATAGCTGGTCATGCAGCACTTCCACTTCGCGCTGCGCACTGTGCGCAACATGGAAACGGACCGAGCGATCTTCCAGCGGATCGACTGCCGGCCAGAGCTCACGGGTTTCATCCAGCGGGCGTAGCTCGAGAATATCGTCCTGCAACTGATTCAGCAGATTGGTGGGCTCGACTTCACTGAACAGATCAATCCGCTCATCCTTGAACGAAGAGCGGTAGCTGCGCGGATCATCATGGCTGTCCAGCAAATTGATGTAATCGCGACCCTGCTTGCCCCAGGCAGCGAGCAGCGGGTGAGCATGCTGATGCAGCGCTTGCGGGTCGAGGACCATCGGCATTCCGGTCTTGCGCGCCTGGCGTTTGTACTGGTGACGCAACAGGTCTTTGTCGGCGACGATATCAGCCCAGTGATGGCGACACGGGTTGTGAACGCAGAGCAGAACCTGGCTGAACTTCGCCAGGCCCGCCAATGCCTCGAGCGCTTGTGCGGGCAGCGAGGAAATGCCAAAAACGATGACGCGTGCCGGCAAACCCGGAGGCGTTTCGGTCATGCTGCCGATGCGCTCGATGAAACGCTGATGTACACCCGCTCGGCTCTGCGACATACCTTTGGCACCGACATCATCCAGCAGCGCGCGCCACAGCTCGGCTTGCCAGCAATTGGCGGCTGACAGCGGTCTGGCCTGACCTCGCCCATCGCGCAATTGATGGCGGCCAGCGGCCCAGTCCTCCAGCCAGTCGGCGCGGTAAACCTGATATTGGTCGAACAGATCTGACAGGCGCTCGGACAATTGATAGCGCTTGCGCAGATCAGTGTCGTCGGTCAGGAAACGCTGCAGAGGCTCGAAGTGCGGCTGATTGATAAGTTCAGGGAGCAAGCGCATCAAGCGCCAGGTCAGCGGGGTCTTGTCGAGCAAGGAAGTCGAGGGGATTTCATCGCTTCCGAGAACCATGCGGTACAGCGTCCACATGAAGCTACCGGGCAATTGGACGTCTATGGCTGCGGCAATGCCACAGCCACCGCTATCTTCATCCTGAGCGTCCTCGGCCAACGCCAGTTTCAACCACTGCGCAATGCCGTTGCTCTGCACCAGAGCAATCTCGTTTTCCAGGGGGGCCAATGGATAACGTCGCATCCACGACACCACCAGACTGCGCAGCTCATCCGGGCGGTTGCCTTGAACCACCATGAAACCTGCACTCAGAGAGGTTGTAACGGACATGCTTGCTTCCTTGACCGGTGCGTAGAACCTGATGCCGAACCATAAGGGCAAGCGCGCTGGATTGCCATAAGCATGTTGGTCTGAATGACTGCCGGAGAGGTGTGTTTATGAGTTCAGGAGAATGCAGAGGTTTGTGGAACCCCAGAAAAACAAAAACCCTCAACGCGTAAGCGATGAGGGTTTCTGGAATTTAATCTTGACG
>NZ_JAWHPL010000038.1:0-578 GCF_032587875.1 Pseudomonas syringae group sp. 243L2 | reverse complement strand
GTCAAGGTGCAGTTTCATTGGGATCGTGAAGGCAGCGGCGATGACAAGAGCAGTTGCTGGCTGCGCGTGTCGTCCAGTTGGGCTGGTAATCGCTACGGTGGCATGACCATTCCGCGGGTCGGCATGGAAGTGCTGGTGACGTTTCTGGAGGGCGACCCTGACCAGCCATTGATCAGCGGTTGCCTGTACCACGCCGAACACATCCCGCCCTACGACTTGCCTGCGCATCAGACGCGCAGCGTGTTCAGAACCCTGAGCAGCCCCGGCGGCAATGGCTCCAACGAACTACGCATCGAAGACCGGGCTGGTCAGGAGCATATCTACATCCATGCACAGCGCGACTGGGACCAAAACATCGAGCACGAGCAGAAAATAAGAGTCGGTCATGAGCGACACGACCGGGTCGAGGGCAACAGCTACAGCGAGTTCAAGGCTGAGGAGCATTGCACTGTCGATGGCAACCGGCTGACCGAAGTCAAAGCGGACGATCACCTGACGGTGGGTGGAACGCAGCACATCAGGGTAGTTGATGGGTTACTGGCACACGCCGGGCAGGAAATTCATCTCAAGGCCGGTAA
>NZ_JAWHPL010000037.1:0-40691 GCF_032587875.1 Pseudomonas syringae group sp. 243L2 | reverse complement strand
TTTCTGGACGCTCTGCGTCCTATCCTGAATAAGCGGCGCGGCGCAGATTTGTGACGCGGAGCGTCACCCAAGGCATTCCCACGCTGGAGCGTGAGGAACGATAAGTGTCTGGGCAACGATAATCTCCACTATCGTGCGACGCTCCGCGTCGGCATGCATTTCTGGACGCTCTGCGTCCTATCCTGAATAGGCGGCGCGGCGCAGATTTGTGACGCAGAGCGTCACCCCAGGCATTCCCACGCTGGAGCGTGAGGAACGATAAGTGTCTGGGCAACGATAATCTCCACTATCGTGCGACGCTCCGCGTCGGCATGCATTTCTGGACGCTCTGCGTCCTATCCTGAATAGGCGGCGCGGCGCAGATTTGTGACGCAGAGCGTCACCCCAGGCATTCCCACGCTGGAGCGTGAGGAACGATAAGTGTCTGGGCAACGATAATCTCCACTATCGTGCGACGCTCTGCGTCCTATCCTGAATAGGCGGCGCAGCGCAGATTTGTGACGCAGAGCGTCACGCAAGGCATTCCCACGCTGGAGCGTGAGGAACGATAAGTGTCTGGGCAACGATAATCTCCACTATCGTGCGACGCTCCGCGTCGGCATGCATTTCTGGACGCTCTGCGTCCGGTCCCGGTTGGATGTCGCGTGCGTTGAGACCGTTATGGTCGTGACCAATCCCCAACAATGTCACTTATTGTCCACTTACTCCAATGTCAGTAAGCTCCGCCCCATGAGCAAAAACATCAGCAATCCCGCAGCAGGTCGCGGTCCGGTGGACCATGAGATTCGTGATCAGATCGTGATTGCGGCCACCGAACATTTCAGCCAGTACGGTTACGGCAAGACCACCGTGTCCGATCTCGCCAGGGCGATCGGCTTTTCCAAGGCGTACATTTACAAGTTCTTCGAGTCCAAACAGGCCATCGGCGAGATGATCTGCGCCCACTGCCTGAGTGAAATCGAGGCCGAAGTCAGCGCCGCAATCAGCCAAACGGACCAGCCACCGGAAAAGCTGCGACGCATGTTCAAATCAGTCGTTGAAGCCAGCATTCGCCTGTTTTCGCAGGACCGCAAGCTGTACGAAATCGCCACATCGGCAGCTACCGAACGCTGGCAGGCAACGTTGGTTTACGAGGAACACCTCAAGGCAACTCTCCGGGACATTCTGCAGGAAGGCCGACAGACCGGCGACTTTGAGCGCAAGACGCCTCTTGATGAAACGGTCATGGCGATCTATTTGGTCATGCGCCCCTACATCAACCCGCTGCTGCTGCAATACAGCTTCGAGCACACCGACGAAGGGCCGAGTCAGTTATCCAGCCTGGTGCTGCGCAGTCTGTCACCTTAACAAAACAACAATTGTGACTATTGACTAAATTGGTCACTGGAATCAAAGTGCAGACACTGATCACTGCACATTGAGATTCCCATGCTCCGGCACCGATTCGTTTTGCTTGCTCTCGCCAGTGTTCTGCCGGCTGTCCTGGCCGGCTGCAACGAAAAAACGCCAGCGGACCCGCGCACAGAAGCGCCATTGGTGCGCGTTGCGAGCCTCCAGGAGGTCGGCCTGGAGCCCCGTTCCTTCACCGGAACCGTAGCGGCGCGGGTGCAAAGCGATCTTGGTTTTCGGGTGTCCGGCAAGGTGCTGGAGCGGTTTGTCGATACCGGGCAGGCCGTCAAGCGCGGTCAACCGTTGATGCGTATCGACCCAGCCGACCTGAAGCTCGCTGCCAACGCCCAACGCGAAGCAGTGAATGCGGCCAGAGCCCAGGCAAAGCAGGCCGCAGACGAAGAGGTGCGTTACCGAAGCCTGCGCAGCAGTGGCGCCATTTCAGCGTCAAGCTACGACCAGATCAAGTCGACGGCGGATTCGGCCAAGGCTCGACTCAGTGCAGCCGAAGCGCAGGCAGAAGTTGCTCTCAATGCAACTCGCTACGCAGACCTTGTGGCGGATGCCGACGGCATTGTCATGGAAACCCTCGTTGAGCCCGGCCAGGTCGTCAGTGCCGGGCAAGCCGTGGTACGCGTGGCACACGCAGGACCGCGTGAAGCGGTTATTCAACTTCCGGAAAACCTGCGCCCCCGTATCGGCTCTACCGCCCAGGCCACGCTGTTCGGCAATCAGGACCTCAACGCCACAACACGGTTGCGACAGCTGTCGGACGTTGCGGACCGCCAGACCCGCACCTTTGAAGCTCGCTGGATACTCGAGGGCGAGATGGCAAATGCCCCACTGGGCACCACCATCACCGTGAAAATCCCCAGCGCAGATAGCGCCGGGCAAAGCACGTTGCGGGTGCCAATCGGCGCGCTGTATGACGCAGGCAAGGGACCGGGCATCTGGGTCATTCAAGGGGAGCCAGCACAGGTTTACTGGACGCCAGTAGTGGTTCAGCAGCTTGATGACGAGCAAGCCAGCATCAGTACGCAGCTCAAGCCAGGCACACGAATAGTCGCACTTGGCGCGCACCTTCTGCACGAAGGTCAGCAAGTAAGAGTGACCGCTCAAGCGGCTTTGGCACAGAGCGCGCGCCCATGAGTAATGACCGTTTCAATCTGTCAGCGCTGGCCGTCCGCGAGCGCTCGATTACCCTGTTCCTTGTTTGCCTGATTTCGCTGGCCGGGATCATTGCCTTTTTCAAACTGGGCCGGGCCGAAGACCCGGCATTTACAGTCAAGGTAATGACCGTGGTGTCCGTCTGGCCGGGAGCAACCGCCCAGGAGATGCAGGATCAGGTGGCGGAGAAGATCGAAAAACGCCTTCAGGAGCTGCGCTGGTACGACCGCGCTGAAACCTACACCAGACCGGGCATGGCATTCACAACCCTGACTCTGCTCGACAGCACGCCGCCGTCGCAAGTGCCGGATGAGTTTTACCAGGCGCGCAAGAAAATCGGTGACGAGGCCATGACCCTTCCGTCCGGGGTTATCGGGCCGATGGTCAACGACGAGTATTCGGACGTCACCTTCGCGCTGTTCGCGCTGAAGGCCAAAGGCGAGCCGCAACGCGTACTGGCGCGTGACGCCGAATCGCTGCGCCAGCGCTTGCTGCATGTGCCGGGAGTGAAGAAGGTCAATATCGTGGGTGAGCAGCCCGAGCGAGTCTACGTCGAGTTCTCTCACGAGCGACTGGCAACGCTGGGTATCAGCCCTCAAACGGTATTTGCCGCGCTGAACGACCAGAACGCGCTGACCGCCGCGGGTTCGGTCGAAACCCGAGGTCCGCAGGTATTTATCAGGCTCGATGGCGCTTTCGATGAGCTGCAGAAAATTCGCGATACGCCTGTTGTGGCACAGGGCCGGACATTGAAGCTGGCGGACATTGCCACAGTAAAACGCGGTTACGAAGATCCGGCGACGTTCATGATTCGCAACGGCGGCGAGCCTGCGCTGCTGCTGGGGATTGTCATGCGCGATGGCTGGAACGGGCTGGACCTGGGAAAGGCACTGGACCAGGAAGTGGGCGCGATCAACGCCGAACTGCCACTGGGCATGAGCCTGAGCAAGGTCACGGATCAGGCCGTCAATATCAGTTCGGCGGTCGATGAGTTCATGATCAAGTTCTTCGTCGCACTGCTGGTTGTCATGCTGGTCTGTTTTATCAGCATGGGCTGGCGTGTGGGTGTGGTGGTTGCTGCCGCCGTCCCGCTGACCCTGGCGGTGGTCTTCGTGATCATGGCCATGAGCGGCAAGAATTTCGACCGGATCACGCTGGGCTCGCTGATCCTGGCACTCGGGCTGCTGGTAGATGATGCGATCATCGCCATCGAAATGATGGTGGTGAAGATGGAAGAAGGATACGACCGCGTCGCTGCCTCCGCGTACGCGTGGAGCCACACCGCCGCGCCGATGTTATCCGGCACGCTGGTCACCGCCGTCGGCTTCATGCCCAACGGCTTCGCGCGCTCCACGGCAGGCGAATACACCAGCAACATGTTCTGGATCGTCGGTATCGCGCTGATTGCCTCGTGGGTGGTCGCCGTGTTTTTCACCCCGTATCTGGGCGTCAAATTGTTGCCTGATGTGAAGCAGATCGAAGGCGGACATCAGGCGCTTTACAACACGCCGCGCTACAACCGCTTCCGTCGGATTCTGGCGCGCGTCATTGCAGGCAAATGGCTGGTAGCAGGCTCGGTCATCGGGCTCTTTGTGCTGGCCGTGCTGGGCATGGGACTGGTCAAGAAACAGTTCTTTCCAGTGTCCGATCGTCCTGAAGTATTGATCGAACTGCAGATGCCTTATGGCACCTCGATTTCTCAAACCAGTGCAGCCGCTGCAAAAGTGGAAAGCTGGCTGGCTGAACAGGCGGAAGCCGGGATCGTCACCGCCTACATTGGTCAGGGTGCGCCACGCTTCTACATGGCGATGGGGCCGGAATTGCCTGACCCGTCATTTGCCAAGATCGTGGTACGTACCGACAGCCAGGAACAGCGTGAAACGCTGAAGCACCGATTGCGTCAGGCTATTTCCGAGGGGCTGGCCGCCGAGGCACAGGTAAGAGTCACGCAACTGGTCTTCGGCCCCTATTCGCCCTACCCCGTCGCTTACCGTATTGCCGGACGCGACCCGGAAACACTGCGCAGCATTGCGGCGCAGGTGCAACAGGTTCTGAACGCCAGCCCGATGATGCGCACCGTCAATACCGACTGGGGCACACGTACTCCGGCGCTGCATTTCACTTTGCAACAGGACCGTATGCAGGCCATGGGGCTGAGTTCCAGTCAGGTGGCTCAGCAACTGCAGTTTCTCCTGACAGGTCTGCCCGTTACGGCAGTGCGCGAGGATATTCGCACCGTGCAGGTGGTTGCACGCTCCGCTGGCGACACCCGACTTGATCCGGCAAGGATAATGGACTTCACCCTCACCGGCGTCGACGGGCAACGTGTTCCGCTGTCGCAGATTGGTACCGTTGATGTGCGTATGGAGGAACCGGTGATGCGACGGCGCGACCGCACGCCGACCATCACTGTGCGAGGCGACATAGCCGACGGCCTGCAACCACCGGATGTGTCGACAGCCATAACCCGACAGTTACAGCCGATTATCGACAAGCTGCCCAGCGGTTACCGGATCGAGCAGGCAGGTTCAATCGAGGAGTCCGGCAAGGCCATGACAGCGATGTTGCCATTGTTTCCGATCATGCTTGCGGTCACGCTGATCATTCTGATTCTTCAGGTGCGTTCGATATCCGCCATGGTCATGGTCTTCCTGACCAGTCCGCTGGGGCTGATCGGTGTAGTGCCTACGCTGATCCTCTTTCAGCAGCCATTCGGCATCAATGCACTGGTCGGGCTGATCGCACTGTCCGGCATTCTGATGCGCAATACGCTGATTCTGATTGGCCAGATACACCACAACGAGCAGGCGGGGCTCGACCCGTTTCAAGCGGTGGTCGAGGCTACCGTACAACGTGCGCGCCCCGTGATACTGACGGCGCTGGCCGCCATTCTGGCCTTTATCCCGCTCACCCATTCGGTATTCTGGGGCACGCTGGCCTACACGCTGATCGGCGGCACCTTTGCGGGTACGGTGCTGACCCTGGTGTTTCTGCCGGCCATGTACTCGATCTGGTTCAGGATCAGGCCGGATGGCAGCGGGCGACGACTGGAGACACAGCCCGCCTGAATTCAGTCAGTCGGTAAATGCAGACGCCCTGAAGGTGTATAAGGCGCAGGATCAATAATGGGCTCGCGGTTCAGCAGCAGGTCAGTGATCAACTGGCAGGAAGCCGGGGCCAGCACCAGACCGTTGCGGTAATGACCGCAGTTGAGCCACAGGCCATCAAACCCGGCCAAGGGCCCGATGAACGGAATGCCCTCGGGCGAACCGGGACGCAGGCCTGCCCATTGGGCGACAGGCTCAGCGTTGGCCAGTTCCGGAAGCAATTCGATGGCCGACGCTTTGAGGCTTTCCAGCGCGGCATGCGTGGTGGTCTTGTCGAACCCTTCATGTTCCAGGGTGCTGCCTATGAGTATGTGGCCGTCACGGCGCGGGATCGCGTAGCGCCCTTTGGCCAGCACCATGCTCGACAGAAAGTCCGACGCACACTTGTAGAGAATCATCTGGCCTTTTACCGGCTCGACCGGCAGGTCCAGACCAAGGGTCTTGAGCAGTTCACCACTCCACGCCCCCGCTGCCAGAATCACCCGATCCCCGGTTACATCGCCCGAAGGCGTGCTCACGCCCGAAACCCTGCTACCCTCGCGCACAAAACCGCTGACTTCGCACTGCTCGCGAATCTCGACATTGGGCATCGCCAGCAAGGCAGCCTTGAGCGACTTGACCAGCCGGGGGTTGCGCACGTTGGCCACATCGGCCATGTAGATGGCCCGCGAATAGCCCTCCCCCAGAACCGGTACGGCATCATTCACCGCCGAGATATCGACACTGGTCAATGAGCGTTTCTCGCGCACCGCCCATTCAAGCGCGGCCTGTTCGTCGTCAAGGTCGAGCCAGTACAGGCCTGTCTTGTGAACCTCGGGATCGATGCCGGTCTGTGCGAGCAACCGCTCGGCGAGATGCGGGTAGAAGTCCTGCGACCAGTGCGCCAGCGCGGTGACTGCCGGGCTGTAGCGCCACGGGTAAAGCGGCGAAACAATCCCGCCGCCCGCCCAGGAAGACTCCTGACCAACGCCCGAACGATCAAGCAAAACGACGCTGACCTGCTCAGAGGCGAGATTGAAGGCGGTCAGCAGACCTATGACGCCACCGCCGACAATGACTGTTTTTTGCTTGGACATCTTGGTCTCGGGACAAGAAAAACGGTTTTAGCGGCCCCAGCAGTCTTTGGTGGTCACGCCCGAGGTAGCGCCAGTGTTGCTGCGCGCACCGGTGTTGGTGATCACAAAACTGCCGCACTTGTCACCGGCCATCAGCGTGCCGGCTATGGGTGTAGCCGTCAGGGTGAAGTCGGTGGCGTTGAGGGCCGGATTAATCGTGTAGTACGCATTGCTGGCAACCACACCCTTGTAATCAGCATAAGTTCCCTTTTGCGAATAGAAGCGCTCCAGCGCCTGGGTCTGCTCGGACAGCAGGCTGGCAATCGCCGACCGCTGGGTACGCTTCACGTACTCGGTGTAGCTGGGATACGCGATGGCCGCCAGAATACCGACAATCGCCACGACGATCATGAGTTCGATCAACGTAAAGCCCCTGGATATCGCTCGCATGATTCGTTTCCCTATTGGATTTGTCGCCACATGATGCGTTGGCTGCCACTCCCGCCCTTTTCCTGCAGAGGCTCAGCCGGATTGCCCGTGGAGTTATTAACGATCTTCACATCATTGCCGTTCCCGGCACCCGAGACGATAGCTGAGACGACCGGGATGCCGGTGTACCCCAGTCCCGCGACAAGCAAGTCTGAACTGTTGATAGCGCTATCGCCGCTGGTATCGAGCACCTGATAGTTAAGCATGCTGCCAGTCGCGGCATTGAGCTCGAATAAACGACCGGTGCCGGTGCTCTCACAAGGGTCGGCGGAGTTTACGGATGCAGTCGAGAAAATAATCCGGCCCCTACTGGTCTGCGCGGGATAAATGATTCGCTCCCCCAGATAGGGTGCTACGGCGGAGAGCGGCATGTACCAGCCTTTCTTGACTGACCAATCCACATCATTGGTTGTCGATGTGAAATAGGTAGTTCCGTTACTGATGACGCTGCCATTGACCGCCTGCGCCTGCAGGTTCGCCTCGACAGTGCTACCCGTTCCGGAGTCGGCATCCCATATCGCGTAAAAGTCCTGAAGGGCAGTGGTTTGCTTGTCTGCAACTTCCAGAAACTTGCCTGTCCCGAAATAAACGATCTTGCCGTTGAGCGGATGATCGAGCACGAAGGGTTGAACCGTTATCGGTTGGTTGGCACCACGCGGTGCCGTGAACAAAGGCGCGCCGCCAAAAGCCACTTTCCAGCTGGCGGCGGTTGCACCACTCATGTCGAACTTCCACAGCCGCCCTTTCAGGTCGCCCGCGTAGGCAGCCTGAACCACGTTCTGAGCGTTGACACGCAATTTGACCGAAGAAAGCCCGTTATCGGTTTCGTTGTTAAGCACCGGCGTCTGGATCTCGGCAATGAACGCCCCGGTATTGGCATTCAGTACATACAGCGACGCTCTGCCGGTGAAACTGCCATAACCGTTCCCGACCACCATAATCCCGGTGCCATCCGCCATCCGCGCGACATCCGGTTTGGAATAAGCGTATCCAAGATTGTTGAATTTGTTGTTGGTGTCGGACGTGTCAGGTGCCCTGACCTCCCATAACGCGCTGACGGTGTTACTCGTCCCCTCAAATAGCTTGATTGCGAAGAACGCCTTGCCACCAGCCCCGGTCCCACCATAAGCGACGGTGCGCCACGCTGAACCGGCTGACAATTGCGTATCAAACACTGCAATCTGCCCATCCACGGTGAACTTGTGCACGCCGGATCCATAAGTGGTCGATGCGATGGTAGCCAGTGAAGTCAGGGCGGTGGATGGCATGTAGGCGTATCGTCTTGAACCATCACTGGTATTGATAACGTTGAAAAAGCCGTCATTGGCATTGGCCAGAATGCTGGGAGTCATGCTGTTTGCCTTGGTGGCCAGATAGGTGGTGTAAGTGGTGTCACCTGTCAGGTCGGCGGCGGTCTTTTGTGAAGGGAATGCAGTACCAAGCGAAGAGTTGACTATATCGCCCAGCAGCCGGGTACGTGTCCTGAACTTCGCGTTGGTGGTCCCCTTGGCCCAGGCGATAAGCTCTGCTCCGGTGGCATTGGTTGGCAAAGTAGCGTTCAGTGCCGTCTGTTGAGCAGTGCTGAAGGCGTTGTAATCCAGAGCGATCCTCCCCGGAGTGGCAACGTTCCAGGATTCGAAGACCGGTGCCGTTGCCCCACTGACGATGGCGGTGTCGGTAGTCCAGACCGGTGCACTCAACGCTCCATTGGTCTGATCCAGGTTGTAGGCTTTGATAGTGCCATGCCAATCGGTTGGGTCGTAAAGCGTCTGGTAGAACTGAGTCCCCGACTGGAGCGTTGATGAGTTTGCCGCCCCGCCTGCGCCAGAGCCGACCTTGGCATAGATATCGCTCAATGCCAGATTCAAGGCAGATGTCAGCCCCGCGCTGTCATTGGCCTGGAAGTATTTGCCATGGCCATGATTATCATCGGTCGCATCGTTCAACATCTGATTCGATGCAGTGAACCCAATGGTATAGGTGCTCATATTCTGTTTCACAAAGCCTGCGGTGTCCCAGCTTTTGCCGGTCAGGTCGCCCCCGGCAGTCACAGCATCCCGGCGCAGATCGATGTCATAGGCGAACTTGGCAAGATCGTCCAGATACAGCGTATCTCCCTCACCATCGCCAGACAGGTTGGCACCGTCATTGGCTGCGTTCAAATCCCAGTTGGGTAGCGAGCGAGTGGTGTCCAGGACATCGTCAGGGTCGTTGGTGGGGAACGTACGATCATAGGTGGGCAAGCCATCGGTAATCACGACGCCATAGTTTTTCTGGCAGCGGTACTGGATCGGACTCACATAGGTCGATCCGCTTTGATAGAACGGCGTCATCCCCCGGAAGTAGCGGGTGATCTCGTAATAGGTTTCAGCCAGTGGGGTATTGGCTGACGGGGTCAGGTTGGTAATGGCCGTTTTGAGGTCAGTAATATTCTGCGTAGCCTGCTGTTGAGAGACGCCAGTGGTTTGATAAGTGCTGACCGCTACCGGAGAGAGGTCCGCGACCACCCTGGCAATCTTGCCTCCGGGACCAGGATCACTGTTTGTGGGTTGGTTGAAAGACGCGAGGCCAATCCTGAGCGATGTATTGTTGGTCACCAGATTGGTCGCCACGGTTTTCGCGACGTTCATTCGATAGTCATTGGGAATTACGCCATTGGTGTAGTTTCGAACACCAAAAAAGTTGGGGCTGACCAGATCAATGAGATAAGACAGGTAATCAGCGGTATAACGGGTCAGCCCGCTACCGGCTGGATCCGGCAAATTAAGGCAGTACTGAATGCCATTGCGAAATACTGCACGACCGCCAAATGGACACATGAGTGAAAGAGTAAATATGCTGTTGGCGTTGATATCCCCCACCGACAGGGTTTGGTCGTCCGAAATGGTGCTCATGAACGGGCACGCTACGGTAATCAAGCCACTCAGGCACTGAGTCGAGTAGTAACCAATATCCGGACGATTGACCGATGCGTCAAACCCTGAATCCCAGATGATGTTGTACATACTGCCCGAGTTATCGACCAGCAACATAAGGTTTGGTGGCACCGCCGGAGAGCTCAACAGGGGCACTTGCGCTGGCGTGAAGGCATAAACCGGGCTTGCCAGATACAGCGCAAGCAGCGCGCCATAGAGGTATTTCAAGCCACCACGAAGCGCCTTAGCAATTGGCATAGATACTCTCCAGCACCGTTCGCGAGGTGCCTTGAATGGCGATGGCTGTTACCCGATACATCGTTACCGAGCCCGTACAATTTGCAGGACGTTTTATGGGCGTAGGCGTTGTACCCAGATTCTGAATGCCAAACATCGCAGCGCTAGTTCCGATCCAGGTCACCCCGGAAGTGCCCAGCCCCGGATTCTGTACCGTTGTCGAATCAACAGGCGGGGCGCAGGCAGCAAATGAGTTACAGACTGCCATTGCAAAACTGGACTCCATGATCCTGGACTCACCGAGACGAAGCTGTGCCTCGGCTGCCTGAAACGAAACATTACGAACCGTCACACTGCCCGCCATCTTCTCCTGCAATGTGGCGTTCTGCATGGAGGAAATGCCCAGCAATGTCAGCAGCAACAGGAACACGAGACTGACCAGCAGCACCATGCCGCGCTGTCTGGCAGGGAAAGCATAAGTCTGTGTTGAGGTGAAATGCATGGTCTTGTTCATACCCGGCCCGTTCACAAGCGATTACGCAGGTAAGCAACAACGTTGTACTGCTGACTCTTGACGATGCCATTCTGCCCATCCTGCAGCGTCAGACTGATACGAACGCTACGAACGTTAGCAGCATTGGCCTTGGTGACTGCCGTGGTATAGAACATCGGGTTGCCTGCCATTCCAAAGGAAACTGTAAAATCCGCGACATTCTGCAATAGCGGTTGTACATCGCCGCCCGTACCGTACTGGATGGTCAAATTTGTACCGGTAAGCTTGTAAACCAGCTGCCGCAGCGGAAAAGCCGTTTCCCCCGCAGCAGGTGCCCGACTGTTGGCGTAGAGCTGTGTAGTAGTCTGGCAGTTTGAAACGATAGTCCAGGTCGGCGTACCGCCTGCGGTACCTACATCGGTCGTCACCAGGGTGAGCGTCTTGGTCGGGTTATCCCAGAGAATCGGATTATCCAGCGCAGCAGGCCAAGGGACTGCGGGAGCTACAGGCGTGTAATTGCTGAAACTCAGGCAACCATACATACCCGTCATCCGGATTTCCTGAGTCAGTTTGCTCAGTATGAACCGGGCATCTTCCTGCATCCGGGCAGCTGCATTCTGGCTTTGATAAGTGCCTCTGGCGGCGGTGAATATCTGCACGATACCCAGGCTGACAACCAGCCCCAGCACCAGCGCCACCATGATTTCGACCAGACCGAAGCCTTTGGACGGCTTTCTCATGGGTTGACCCCGATCCGGGAGACCAGTTTGAAGATCTGAGTGGTCGGGCTGACGGTCGTATTCCCTGTTGCATGATTGCTCGAACCCGCAGCGCGTGCATCGCTCCAACCAATGATGATAGTCACCTCCGGAGCCTTGCTGACATCAATACTGCCCGTGCCGCTTGCGCCCGCAAAGTTAACGATATTGGTTTTGAAATCATACAAATCCTGCACCCTGGCATCGTTCGGGTTGGCGACTTGCTCCGTAGCCAGACTCGCCAGGGCATAGTTCGCCAGGACATTGGTCGACCCATTGGCAGACGAATTACCATCAACATTCGCCCGGATACGATCCATCATGTCGTAGGCAATGAAGCTGGCCTGGCTGGTCATGGCCGAACTGTCGGTGTATTTGAGGGCATTGAGCTGGATAGCGGCGGCCCCCAGCAGGCCAATCGCCAGGATCAGTACCGAAACCAGCACCTCGATCAGGGTCATGCCGCTCTGGCGATGTCGGGTTTCATTGGGCATTGCAGCTTCCACTGAGGACGATCCGGCCTGTCAGGCAGATACTCATGGTTTTGGTAGTACTGCCTCGGGTGTAGGTCATGGTTACCAGCGAAGACGGCGCGATTAGCCCGCCCAGATTGTTGAAATCGAATGCCGCCACATTGGGATCCGCCACCAACGTACCGCCGCTGCTCATTGCAGCCACTGTACGAAGCGCCTTCTTGTTGGCATCGGAAACCAGATAAACCTGCAATTCGCCAGTCCACGCCGTCCCGCTGGTCGGTGCAATACGCACCGTCACTCCCCGGTTTATCGCCTCAAGTCGCGCATAGTTGAGCGCCCGCTGCAAATCGCTGAGCTCGGTGTCGGCCTTGTTGCTCTGAATGGAACTGGTGAAACTCGGGATAGCGATAGCCGCAAGGATGCCCACCAGGGACACAGTGACTAACAATTCGATGAGGCTGAATCCCTTGGCTATATGACGCATTGAGTGTCTCCTAGACGTTACGACTATAAGGCAGCAATGCCGCAGGAAAATCCATAGCGGGACGTACGGTTGTTTTGTGACGACGAACGCCCGCAAGGTTCTGAAACCGCGGTTTCCAGGGAGGAAAGCATATGAGGCATGCAGGGTTCACACTGATCGAATTATTGATCGTCGTTGCACTGATCGGCATTCTGGCCAACGTCGCAACACCTTCTTTCAAGCAACTGATCGAATCCAGTCGCGGGCTCGCCGCCGCTCAGGAGCTGGCCAGCGGTATCCGTTCAGCAAGAGTCGCCGCTATAACGCGCAATCAGATTGTGACGATTCATGCCATTGAAGGTGACTGGAGCAACGGCTGGCGGATCATACTCGACCTGGACGGCAAAGGCCCCGACGAAAACGATACGCTGCTTGTAGAGCGCGCCAATGGCGGAATGACCCGCGTGGTCGGCAACCAGAAAGTGACGGAGCGACTGAGTTTCAACGGCCTGGGCAACTTGCGCAACAGAACCAACGGCACGTTGCATGTGTGCCTAAACGACCAGCCGGTCAGCAGCTATCGCGTGATAGTTGCGCCGACTGGACGGGTCAGGATAGAGGACACGAAGCGTGATGTTGCTTTGTGCGGGTAGGCAGCTTCAGAGCAGCGACTTGACGCGCAATTCCTTGGGCATGGAGAACGTGATGTTCTCCTCGCGACCGGCGAGTTCATCCGCACCGGTGGCGCCCCAGGCTTGCAATTGCTGGATCACACCACGCACCAAAACTTCCGGGGCCGACGCACCCGCGGTAATGCCAATACGCTCGACGCCTTCGAACCAGCCTTGTTGCATGTCCTCGGCACCGTCGATGAGGTACGCCGGAGTCGCCATGCGCTCGGCCAGCTCGCGCAGGCGGTTGGAATTGGAGCTGTTCGGGCTGCCCACTACCAACACCACGTCACACTCGTCGGCCAGTTGCTTGACCGCGTCCTGACGGTTTTGCGTGGCGTAGCAGATGTCGTCCTTGCGCGGCCCGCCAATGGCCGGGAAGCGCTTGCGCAACGCGTCGATTACCCGGCTGGTGTCGTCCATCGACAAGGTGGTCTGGGTCACGAACGCCAGGGAATCGGGGTTGCGCACCTGCAGGCTGGCGACGTCCTCTTCGTCTTCGACCAGATAGATCGCGCCGCCATTGCTGGCGTCGTACTGGCCCATGGTGCCTTCGACTTCCGGGTGACCGGCGTGGCCGATCAGGATGCACTCGCGGCCGTCACGGCTGTAACGGGCGACCTCGATATGCACCTTGGTCACCAGCGGACAGGTGGCATCGAATACTTTCAGGCCACGGCCAGCTGCTTCGGTACGCACCGCCTGGGAAACACCGTGGGCGCTGAAGATGACAATGACATCATCCGGCACCTGGTCCAGCTCTTCGACGAAGATCGCACCACGAGAGCGCAGGTCTTCGACGACAAATTTGTTGTGAACGACTTCATGGCGCACATAAATCGGCGGACCAAACACTTCCAGAGCGCGATTGACGATTTCGATCGCGCGGTCCACTCCGGCACAAAAGCCGCGGGGGTTGGCGAGTTTGATTTGCATGCTGTGCCTCATGGTTGGTACGGGCAGCCCGGCCTGGGCCGGGCTTGATGGCGAAGGTCAGGAAGCCAGAATCGCCTTCACTTCGAAGATTTCCACTTCAAAGCTCAGTGTCTTGCCTGCCAGCGGGTGATTGAAGTCGATGGTGACCTGATCATCATCGAAAGCCTTCACCACGCCGGGCAATTCGGTATTGGCGGCGTCGTTGAAGATCACCAGCAACCCTTCGGACAGTTCCATTCCCACAAACTGCGAGCGTGGCATGATCTGCACGTTTTGTGGGTTGGGCTGACCAAAGGCGTTTTCCGGCGGAATTTCCACGGTCTTACGATCGCCCGCCTTGAAGCCGAAAATCGCCATTTCGAAACCGGGCAACAGGTTGCCGTCACCAACCTTGAACGTGGCCGGGGCCTTTTCGAAGGTGCTGTCGACGGTATCGCCGTTTTCCAGACGCAGGGCGAAGTGCAAGGTGACCTGCGTATTCTGACCGATGCGCAGCTCACCAGACGAGCCTTGAGTCGAAGACTGCTCAGTCATTGACGGTTTCTCCGGTTTTCTTGCTCTTGAACATATCCAGCGCCAGCATGATTGCGCCGACAGTGATCGCGCTGTCAGCGACATTGAACGCCGGGAAGTACCAGCGGTTCTGCCAATGGACCAGAATGAAGTCGATCACATGGCCCAGCACAATACGGTCGTATAGGTTGCCCAGTGCGCCGCCAAGTACCAACGCCAGTGCAACAGCCAACCATGTATCGTCGCGCCCCAGACGCTTGAGCCAGACGACCAGCACGGCACTGACCGCAATGGCGATCAGGGCAAACAACCAGCGCTGCCAGCCGGCACCGTCTGCCAGAAAACTGAAGGCAGCACCGGTGTTATAGGCCAGGGTCCAACTGAAGAAGTCCGGAATCACAATGATCTGCTGGTACAGGCTCAAGGCGTTCTCGAAGTAGTACTTGCTGGCCTGGTCAATGACCAGAACCAGCACGCTCAACCACAGCCAGGCCAGACGGCCAAACGAGGTGTCAGGCATAGTGACGGACCTCGCCTGCACCGCTGATGTTGTCTACGCAACGGCCGCAGATTTCCGGATGCTCAGGGTTTACCCCCACATCCTCGCGATGGTGCCAGCAACGGGCACACTTGGCGTGGCTGGACTTGAGCACTTTGAGTTTCAGGCCCGCGACCTCGGTAACCACCGCATCAGCCGGAGCAGACACCAATGGAGCAACGCTGGCAGTCGAAGTGATCAGCACGAAGCGTAGTTCGTTGCTCAGCTTCGACAGATCGGCGACCAGCGAATCTTCAGCGTACAGGGTCACTTCGGCCTGCAGGTTGCCGCCAATGGCCTTGGCCGCGCGCAGGTTTTCCATTTCCTTGTTGACCGACGTCTTCACCGCCATGATCCGTTCCCAGTAGGCGCGGTCCATTTCGAAGTCGGCAGGCATTTCAGTCAGGCCTTCATACCAGGTGTTGAGCATCACCGATTCGTTGCGCTCGCCTGGCAGGAACTGCCACAGCTCGTCGGCGGTGAACGCCAGGATCGGCGCGATCCAGCGCACCAGCGCTTCGGAGATGTGGAACAGTGCGGTCTGGCAGGAACGACGCGCGGTGCTGTCGGCAGCCGTGGTGTACTGACGATCCTTGATGATGTCCAGATAGAACCCACCCAGCTCCTGCACGCAGAAGTTGTGGATCTTCGAGTACACGTTCCAGAAGCGGTATTCGCCGTAATGCTCTTGCAGTTCGCGTTGCAGCAGCAGCGTGCGGTCAACGGCCCAACGGTCCAGCGCGAGCATTTCTTCGGCCGGCAGGATATCGGTTGCCGGGTTGAAGCCCGACAGGTTGGAGAGCAGGAAGCGCGCA
This sequence comes from Pseudomonas syringae group sp. 243L2, assembly GCF_032587875.1. Classification (NCBI taxonomy): domain Bacteria; kingdom Pseudomonadati; phylum Pseudomonadota; class Gammaproteobacteria; order Pseudomonadales; family Pseudomonadaceae; genus Pseudomonas; species Pseudomonas syringae group sp. 243L2. The sequence continues at coordinate 24,669 of NZ_JAWHPL010000037.1, read as the reverse complement.
GTGTTGCGGATACGACGGTAAGCATCGGCGCTACGCTGCAGGATCTGGTCGGAAACGGCCATTTCGCCCGAATAGTCAGTCGCCGATACCCACAGGCGCATGATGTCCGCACCCAGCGAGTCGTTGACCTTCTGAGGTGCTACCACGTTGTTCAGCGACTTGGACATCTTGCGGCCGTTCTCGTCGACCACAAAGCCGTGGGTCAGCAGTTCGCGATACGGTGCGTGATCGTCCAGCATGCAACCGGTCAGCAGCGACGAGTGGAACCAGCCACGGTGCTGGTCGGAACCTTCCAGGTACAGATCAGCACGTGGACCGCTTTCATGGCCCATCGGATGCGAACCGCGCAATACGTGCCAGTGCGTGGTGCCCGAGTCGAACCAGACGTCCAGGGTGTCGGAGATCTTGTCGTACTTGGCAGCCTCGTCACCCAGCAGTTCGCTGGCGTCCAGCTTGAACCAGGCTTCGATGCCCTCTTTCTCGACGCGCTGCGCCACTTCTTCCATCAGCTCGACGGTGCGTGGGTGCAGGTCGCCGCTTTCCTTGTGCAGGAAGAACGGAATCGGCACGCCCCAGTTGCGCTGACGCGAGATGCACCAGTCAGGACGGTTGGCGATCATTGAATGCAGACGCGCCTGGCCCCATGCCGGAACGAACTCAGTGTCTTCGATGGCCTTGACCGCACGCTTGCGCAGGGTCTCGCCGCTCTCAGGCTGTTTGTCCATGCCCACGAACCACTGCGCGGTGGCGCGGTAGATCAATGGCGATTTGTGGCGCCAGCAGTGCATGTAGCTGTGGCTGATGGTTTCGGTGTCCATCAGGCTGCCGACTTCGACCAGCTTGTCGATGATGTTCTGGTTGGCCTTGAAGATGAACTGGCCACCGAAGAACTCCAGCGATTCGACATACACGCCGTTGCTCTGCACCGGGCTGATGATGTCGTCGTTGCTCAGGCCGTACTGCTTGCAGATATTGAAGTCGTCTACGCCATAGGCAGGCGAGGAGTGAACGATACCGGTGCCGGCACCCAGCTCGACATAGTCAGCCAGATAGACTGGCGACAGGCGGTCGTAGAACGGGTGGCGGAAGTTGATCAGCTCCAGCGCCTGACCGGTGGTGGTCGCGATGACCGTGCCTTCCAGCTTGTAACGGGCCAGACAGCTTTCGACCAGTTCGGCGGCCAGTACCAGCAGTCTGTCGCCGACATCGACCAGCGCGTATTCGAACTCGGGATGAACGTTCAGCGCCTGGTTGGCAGGGATCGTCCACGGTGTGGTGGTCCAGATCACGATGGAGGCAGGCTTGCCCAGCGCGGGCAAGCCGAACGCCGCCGCAAGTTTTGCCTCATCGGCGATCGGGAACGCGACGTCGATGGTCGAGGACTTCTTGTCCTGATACTCGACTTCGGCTTCAGCCAGTGCCGAGCCGCAATCGAAACACCAGTTGACCGGCTTGAGGCCCTTGAAGACGAAACCGCCCTTGACCATCTCGGCCAGCGCGCGGATTTCCCCGGCTTCGTTGGGGAAGTTCATGGTCAGGTATGGATTGCTCCAGTCGCCCAGCACACCCAGGCGGATGAATTCTGACTTCTGGCCTTCGATCTGCTCGGACGCATAGGCGCGGCACAGCTCACGCGTACGGTCTGCGGAGAGGTTCTTGCCGTGGGTCACTTCAACCTTGTGCTCGATCGGCAGACCGTGACAGTCCCAACCCGGCACGTACGGGGCATCGAAGCCCGCCAGGGTCTTGGAACGCAGGATCATGTCCTTGAGAATCTTGTTGACCGCATGACCGATGTGAATATTGCCGTTAGCGTACGGAGGACCGTCGTGCAGGACGAACTTGGGACGATCCTTGCCAATCTCGCGCAGCTTCTGGTACAGGCCAATGCTGTCCCAGCGCTGCAGAGTTTGCGGCTCGCGCTGGGGCAGGCCGGCCTTCATAGGGAAGGCGGTGTCCGGAAGGTTTAGCGTGGCTTTATAGTCAGTCATTTCAGGCTCTTGTTTAGCGGTTAGCCATGCCAATGGGCACGGGCGGCGGCGACGTCCGCATTGATCGCCGTCTTGAGCGCCTCCAGTGAGGCGAAACGCTGCTCATCACGCAGCTTGTGGTGGAAAGCCACCGTCAAACGCCGGTCGTAAAGATCGCCGGCAAAATCCAGAAGGTGCACTTCAAGGTGGGCACTGCCATCACCCGCTACCGTCGGACGCACACCGATGTTGGCGACCCCCGGCCAGGTTTTGCCATCGATTTCCGTGCTGACCAGGTAAACCCCGCTTAACGGCACACGACGACGCTTGAGTTGCACATTGGCGGTGGGCGTACCCAATTGACGCGCCAGCTTCTGACCATGCAATACCCGTCCAGTGATCTGGAACGGACGACCAAGCATACGTTCGGCCAGTGCAAAATCCGACGCAGCCAAGGCCTTGCGTACCTTGGTACTGCTGACCCGGATGCCATCTATTTCAACGGTCTGCGCCGCTTCTACAGTAAATCCATACGTCGTGCCGGCCTGTTGCAGGAAGTCAAAATCGCCGACCCGGTCAAAACCGAAGCGAAAATCGTCGCCTACTTCGAGGTGTTGAACGCCGAGGCCGTCGATCAGCACGGTTTCGACGAAACTCGCGGCACTCAGCTTGCACAGTCGCTGATTGAAGGACAGGCAAAGTACCCGGTCAACGCCTTCGGCACTCAGCAACTCGAGTTTGTCACGCAGTCGGGCCAGACGTGCCGGAGCGGTCTCGGGAGCGAAGAACTCACGCGGCTGCGGCTCGAAAATCACCACACAGCTGGGCACACCCAATTCGACGGCACGCTCGCGCAGACGCGCCAGGATAGCCTGGTGGCCGCGGTGAACGCCGTCGAAATTGCCAATCGTGGCGACGCAGCCCCGATGTTCGGGGCGCAGGTTGTGAAGGCCTCTAACCAGCTGCATAACGCACTTCTTGCTCATAAAGTGGCCGATTATAACCACACACGGCCGTGGGCGACAGGCAACACACCAAGACCGGATGAAGGTTCTTGGCGTGGCCCCAGAAAACAACGATCAAACCGGGCCTACATAATGGCCTTGCGGGCGAAATCCCTTAGGCGAAAGCCCAGCAACAGAAGCATGGCGAAGTAAGTCACGACACCCGCCGCAACCAGCGCACCCAGACGCAGAAAGCGCTCCAGCATATGACCTTCGTCCCACGCCGGCATGACGTGCATGAGCCCGAGCAGCACAGCCGACATCACCGCAACAGCCACCACCAGCTTCAACAGAAACACCGTCCAGCCAGGTTGCGGCTGAAACAGATCCTGTTTGCGCAACTGCCAGAACAGCAACCCGGCGTTGATACACGCCCCCACACTAATGGCCAGCGCCAGACCGGCATGTTGCAAGGGCACGATGAAGGCCAGGTTGAGCAACTGAGTCACTATGAGGGTGAAGATCGCGATTTTCACCGGGGTGCGGATATTTTGTTGGGCATAAAAGCCGGGAGCCAGCACCTTGATCAGGATGATCCCCAGCAACCCGACTGAATAGGCAACCAGAGCACGCTGGGTCATGGCTGAATCAAGCGCATCGAATCTACCATACTGGAACAACGAAACGGTCAACGGCTCGGCGAGCAACCCCAGCGCCAATGTGCAAGGCAGGACCAGCACGAAACACAGTCGCAGCCCCCAGTCGAGAATCCGCGAATATTCCTGACGATCGCGCTGCGCGTAGGTTTTCGACAGGATCGGCAGCAGGATCGTACCCAGCGCAACACCCAGTACGCCGGAGGGTAATTCCATCAGACGGTCGGCGTAGTACATCCATGACACCGAACCGGCGACAAGGAACGAGGCAAATATCGTATTGATGATCAGAGAAATCTGACTGACAGAAACGCCAAGGATGGCGGGCAGCATCTGTTTCATTACGCGCCAGACGCCGGTATCACGCAGATTCAGGCGCGGCAGCACCAGCATGCCGATCTTTTTCAGGTGTGGCAGTTGGTAGAGCAGCTGTAGCAGGCCGCCGACCAGCACCGCCCAACCCAGCGCCATGACCGGGGGATCGAAGTACGGGGTCAGAAAAAGCGCGAAGAAGATCATGCTGACATTGAGCAGCGTCGGCACGAACGCAGGCACCGAGAAACGGTTCCAGGTATTGAGGATCGCCCCGGCCATCGATGACAGGGAGATCAGCAATATATAAGGAAAGGTCACCCGCAGCAGGTCCGAGGTCAGCGCAAACTTCTCAGGGGTGTCGACAAAGCCGGGCGCGGTGGCCCATATCACCCAGGGTGCAAAGATCACTCCGAGCAGCGTTACCAGCGCCAGTGCCAGGGTCAGCAACCCCGTGACGTAAGCGACAAAGGTGCGGGTCGCCTCCTCCCCTTGCTGGCTCTTGTATTCCGCCAGGATAGGCACGAACGCCTGGGAAAAAGCGCCCTCAGCGAAAATCCGGCGCAGCAGGTTGGGCAGTTTGAAGGCGATGAAGAACGCATCGGTGGCCATTCCGGCTCCGAAAGTGCGCGCGATGATGGTGTCGCGAACAAAGCCCAGAACCCGGGAAACCATGGTGATAGAGCTTACGGCGGCGAGTGACTTGAGTAGATTCATTGAAAGAGTTGTGCGCCTTGGCAAAGGATGGGCGATTAAGCCCGCCATTTATGCGATACTTCGCGCCGCAAAAACGCCCGAAGCAAAGGCCGCGAGTTTACAGGTCACAGGCCGGAAATAAATCCTCCGGTCAAATGTAGCAACCACTCAGCGGAACACCTTAACTGCCCTTGACAAGACTTCAACTCATCGGCATGATTCGCGGCCTATTTTGTTTGCTATTTCACAAAGTCTTTCGAGGAGCTCGACGGTGGCCAACACACCTTCCGCCAAAAAACGTGCAAAACAGGCTGAGAAGCGTCGCAGCCACAACGCCAGCCTGCGTTCCATGGTTCGTACCTACATCAAGAATGTAGTTAAAGCCATCGACGCAAAAGACGCAGAAAAAGCGCAAGCCGCTTATGTTCTGGCTGTTCCTGTTATCGACCGTATGGCCGATAAAGGCATCATCCACAAGAACAAGGCTGCTCGCCATAAAGGTCGTCTGAACGGTCACATCAAGGCTCTGAGCCTTGCTGCTGCAGCCTAAGCGACCAGCTTGTTAAAAAACCGACCTCAGGGTCGGTTTTTTATTGCCTGCTGGAAAGTAGCCGGTGCAACGGAACTTGTGACGCAGAGCGTCACGACAGGCATTCCCACGCTGGAGCGTGGGGAACGATAATTCAACTATCGTGCGACGCTCCGCGTCGGCATGCCTTTCTGGACGCTCTGCGTCCACCCCTGAGCCACATCAAGGCGCTGGCGCGGTTGTCCATGGCAGGATCGGGATTGCGGTCACGGCATTCTGCGGGCTGCCTTCAATGACCCGGTCGCTATAGACCAGGTACACCAGCGCATTGCGCTTCTTGTCGAAGAAGCGCACCACCTGCATGGTCTTGAAGACCAGCGACGTACGCTCCTTGAAGACCTCATCGCCATCCTTGAGGGTTTCCTTGAAGCGGATAGGCCCGACCTGACGACAGGCAATGGACGCCTCGGCACGGTCTTCGGCCAACCCCAGACCACCCCTCACGCCACCGGTCTTGGCGCGCGACAGATAGCACGTCACACCGTCGACCTTGGGATCGTCAAACGCCTCGACCACGATGCGATCGTTCGGCCCGACCATCTTGAACACCGTAGACACCTGACCGATCTCTTCAGCCGAGACCAACACCGGCATCAGCAACGCGGCCGCCAACAAACTTTTCATGAAGCGCATCAAATAGTCCTTTTTTGCAGCCTCGAGTCAGACGAGGATCAGGTTATCCCGATGAATCAGCTCAGGCTCGGCCATGTAGCCCAGCTCGCGCACGATGGATTCGGAAGAGTGACCAATGATTTTCTGGGCTTCGATGGCACTGTAGTTGCTCAGCCCACGAGCGATCTCGCGACCGTCCGGGGCGACGCATACCACCATCTCGCCACGCCGGAAACTGCCCTGCACCAGCTTGACACCCACCGGCAGCAGACTTTTCTGATCCTTGGCCAGCGCCGCAACAGCGCCATCGTCCAGCACCAGCGTGCCGCGAGTCTGCAGGTGCCCTGCCAGCCACTGCTTGCGCGCCGCGAGCATGCCGCGCTCGGGAGACAGCAATGTACCCAAACGCTCGCCACCCTTGAGCCGCGCCAGCACACGCTCGATACGCCCGCCGACAATGACGGTATGCGCACCGGAACGCGCCGCCAGACGCGCAGCGCGCAACTTGGTCTGCATACCACCGCGCCCCAGTGCGCCGCCTGTACCACCGGCCACAGCATCAAGCGCCGGATCATCGGCGCGCGCTTCGTAAATGAGTTGTGCATCCGGGTTGTTGCGCGGATCAGCGTCGAACATGCCGTCGCGGTCAGTAAGGATGACCAGCAGATCGGCCTCGACCAGATTGGCAACCAGCGCCGCCAGCGTGTCGTTATCGCCAAAACGGATTTCGTCGGTGACCACTGTATCGTTTTCGTTGATGACCGGCACAACCCCAAGCTCGACCAGCGTGCGCAGGGTACTGCGGGCATTGAGGTAGCGCTTGCGGTCCGACAGGTCGTCATGGGTCAGCAGAATTTGCGCGGTATGCCGGCCGTGCTCGGCAAAACTCGATTCCCACGCCTGCACCAAGCCCATCTGACCGATGGCCGCAGCAGCCTGGAGCTCATGCATGGCGCTGGGTCGAGCCGTCCAGCCAAGACGGCTCATACCGGCAGCCACTGCCCCGGAAGACACCAGCACCAGCTCGACACCCGCCTCATGCAGCGCCACCATCTGCTCCACCCAAACACCCATGGCGTTGCGATCCAGGCCCTTGCCATCCGCGGTCAGCAAGGCACTGCCAATCTTCACAACCCAGCGCTGGGCGCCCGTCACTTTGCTGCGCATCTTCTTCCAACCTTAGCCAGAGATTTTCAAATTCGGGATACAAAAACGCCGCTGACAATCGTAGCGGCGTTCAAGTTTACTTCAAGCGATCAGTCACGGACGTAAATGATTTCCGGACCGTCTTCATCGTCCACATCTTCTTCGTCCCAGTCATCGTCACCGATGTCATGCACGCTCTTCACGCCGCTGCGACGCAGTGCACGCTGATCATCCAGGGCCTGCAACTGAGCACGGGCTTCGTCTTCGATGCGCTGATCCAGCTCGGCCAGCTCTTCAGCATAACCAGGCTCCTCGGCGATACGCTGGCTGCGCTCTTCGAGGTAACGCATGATGTCGCGGGTCAACTGCTCGGTACCTTCTTTGGCAATCGCAGAGATCACGTAAACAGGGCCGGTCCACTCCAGACGATCAACGATCTCCTGCTTGCGCGCTTCCTGCTCCTCTTCGAGGATCTGGTCACACTTGTTCAGCACCAGCCAGCGATCACGCTCGGCCAGCGACGGGCTGAATTTTTCCAGCTCGTTGACGATCACTTCAGCGGCATCAGGAGCACTGCTTTCATCCAGCGGCGCCATATCGACGAGGTGCAACAGCAGGCGGGTACGCGCCAGATGCTTGAGGAAGCGAATCCCCAGACCGGCACCATCGGATGCACCTTCGATCAGACCTGGAATGTCGGCCACCACAAAGCTCTTCCAGCGATCGACACTGACAACGCCCAGGTTTGGCACCAGCGTGGTGAATGGATAGTCGGCGACTTTTGGCTTGGCAGCGGATACCGAGCGAATGAAGGTGCTCTTGCCAGCGTTTGGCAAGCCCAGCAAACCAACATCGGCCAGCACTTTCAGCTCAAGCTTGAGATCACGCTGATCACCCGGCTTGCCCGGCGTGGTCTGACGCGGAGCACGGTTGGTACTGGATTTGAATCGAGTGTTACCCAGACCATGCCAGCCGCCCTGGGCGACCATCAGACGCTGACCGTCTTTAGTCAGGTCACCGATGATTTCCTGGGTAGTGGCGTCAATGATGGTGGTCCCGACCGGCACACGCAGTACCAGCTCCTCACCCTTGCGACCCGTGCAGTCTGCGCTGCCGCCATTGGAGCCGCGCTCGGCATCGAAGTGACGGGTATAACGGTAGTCGACCAGCGTATTCAGGTTGACGTCGGCGACCATGAAGATCGAGCCACCATCACCACCATCACCACCGTTCGGACCACCGTTTTCAATGAATTTTTCGCGACGGAAGCTCATGCAACCGTTGCCACCGTCACCGGCTTTTACTCGAATGGATACTTCATCTACAAATTTCATAACGCACGCCTCCCGCCACAGGGACGAGCAGAACCACATAAATTACATAAGACTCTTGCAAAAATGAGCGTTGCGATACCGATCAGAAACCAGCGACCCCAGGGGTCAACATCACAACAGCCCGCACAAACAGTTTTGCAAGAGACTCACCTGCCTCTCTACCTCTACAAACAAAAAAGCCCCGTCGCAAGACAGGGCTTTTAAGCAACTGCGTGATTACGCTGCGGAGACTTCAGTCTTCGGAACGATGCTCACGTAGCGGCGACCGAAGGCGCCCTTGACCTGAAACTTGATCACGCCTTCCACTTTCGCGAACAGGGTGTGATCCTTACCCATGCCAACGCCGTAGCCAGCGTGGAATTGGGTACCGCGCTGACGCACGATGATGTTGCCAGGAATGATAGCCTGGCCGCCATACATCTTCACGCCAAGGCGTTTGGCTTCTGAGTCGCGCCCGTTACGGGTACTACCACCAGCTTTTTTGTGTGCCATGAGTCAATTCTCCAAATGAGGATTAGGCTGAATTAAGCCTGAATACCTGTGATTTTGATCTCGGTGTACCACTGGCGGTGGCCCATACGCTTCATGTGGTGCTTACGACGACGGAACTTGATGATACGAACCTTATCGTGACGACCTTGCGAAACCACTTCAGCCACAACGGTAGCGCCAGCAACAACTGGAGCACCGATGTTGACGTCGTCGCCATTGCCAACCAGCAGAACGCGGTCGAAAGTGACGGATTCGCCAGTAGCGATTTCCAGTTTTTCAATTTTCAGGTATTCACCTGGGGCGACTTTGTACTGCTTGCCACCGGTAACAATTACTGCGTACATGGTATTTCTCCGAAAATCCTGCTCACCCAGCTCTTTATAAGAAGAGTATCGGCTGGCATGGCTGCATGGGGCTGGAACGGCCCGTTTGCATTGCGTAAGGCAGGTGCTGCCCAGGAAAGTTAGGGTGCGCGATTGTACGCAAGGCATTCGTGTGTTGCAAGAGGCGGGTCGTCATACCTTGACACGCTCTACCCCGCGACCTAGCATGCGGCGCAACCTATCCGGAGCACGTGTCGCTGATGCAACCCCAAGCCTTCTATCGCGCGGTGGCGGACGACTTTAGTGCCGTTGACCTTATCATCAAAAAGCAACTGACGTCGCGCGTACCGCTGGTCTCGAAAATCGGTGATTACATTACGTCGGCAGGCGGCAAGCGTCTGCGTCCGTTGCTGGTACTGCTGTGTGGCAAGGCGCTGGGCCGCGAAGGCGATGACCTTCGCCTGCTGGCCGCCACAATCGAATTCCTCCACACCGCAACCCTGCTGCATGACGACGTCGTCGACATGTCCGGCATGCGTCGTGGTCGATCCACCGCCAACGCGCTGTGGGGCAATGCGCCCAGCGTGCTGGTGGGTGACTTCCTGTATTCGCGCTCGTTCGAAATGATGGTCGAACTGGGCTCGATGGAAGTCATGAGAATCCTGTCTAAGGCGACCCGTATCATTGCCGAAGGCGAAGTGCTGCAGTTGTCGAAGATTCGCGACGCCAGCACCACTGAAGAAACCTACATGGAAGTGATTCGCGGCAAGACAGCCATGCTGTTCGAAGCCTCGACCCACAGCGCCGCGGCCCTGTGCAACGCCCCCCAGGAACAGAGCGAAGCACTGCGCACCTTCGGCGATCATCTGGGTGTGGCCTTCCAGTTGGTGGATGACCTGCTGGACTACCGTGGCGATGCCGAGACACTGGGCAAGAACGTCGGTGACGACCTCGCCGAAGGCAAGCCGACCCTGCCGCTGATCTACACCATGCGTGAAGGCAGCCCGGAGCAGGCCGCGCTGGTTCGTCAGGCGATCCAGAAAGGTGGTCTGGAAGATCTGGAAAGCATCCGCAATGCTGTGGAAAGCGCTGGAGCGCTGGACTACACCGCACAACTGGCCCGTGACTATGCCGCCCGCGCGATTGCCTGTCTGGACGCCCTGCCGCCCAGCGAGTACCGGGATGCACTGGTCGAGCTGAGCGAGTTTGCGGTCGCCCGCACACACTGACAGCCATCGCAGCCGAAAAGCCCGTCCAGCGTGACGGGCTTTTTATTACCTGCGCACAACGCCCATCGCGCTCAAGCACCTTCAGTGTGTGTAGCCAGCAAGTTTCTCCTGCATGAAATCCAGAAAACACTGAATCCTCAACGCCAGTCGCGAATTGCGGTAGTACACGGCATGAATCGGCTGACGATAGCCACTGTTGGCGCCCTTCAACAGACAGACCAGCCGCCCCTCGCGCAGGTCATCATTGGTCATGAAGTCGGAAAGACAGGCGATTCCCACGCCCTCCAGCACCAGATGGCGCAAGGTGTCACCGCTGGATGCCGAGATGGCAGGCTTGATAGACAGGCGATCGCCCTCAGCGTGGCGCAACGGCCATTGATTGAGAGATTCCACGTGTGTGAAACCCACCAATACGTGTTGCGCCAGATCTTCTGCGGTTTTCGGGGTGCCGTGGCGTTGCAGGTAAGCCGGGCTGGCGACGATATTCAGCAGGCAACTGCCCAGCGAGCGGGCATGCAGGGTCGAGTCAGGCAGCACGCCGATTCGAATGGCAATATCGGTGCTCTGCTCAAGCAGGTCGATGAACCAGTCATCACTGTTGAGTTCCAGTTCGATATCCGGGTAACGCTGACGAAACTCCGCCACATACGGCACGATGCAATGCAGCATGAACGGTGATGCGGCATTGATACGCAAGCGGCCGGCGGGCGTCTGCCGGGAGGAAGAGAGCCTTTCTTCCAGGCTTTCCATCTGCTCAAGAATATGGCGGGCCCGTTCCAGAAAGAACTTGCCCTCCTCGGTCAGGTCCATGCGCCGCGTCGTGCGGTTGATCAGCGTGGTTTCAAGCTTGGCTTCCAGACGCGACAGGGTACGGCTGACACCGGAGGGCGTCTGGCCCATTTTCTCTGCCGCCGCGGAAATCGAACCGCTTTCGATGACCGAGACAAACACCTGCAATTCATCAGATCTGGCTTTCACTGTTGTCCCCTGCTCAACGCTCAGAGGATATTAGCGCTGTTCAGTGCAAAGGTTGTGCTTACTGCGCACCAAACACTTTGCCCAGGTGAGCCTCGTAACGCTGCACATCCGCTTCGATATTCGGCATTTTCATCACGTCCACTGCCAGAAACGTCGGCAGCCCGGTCATACCCAGAAACTCGTTGGCCTTGTGAAACGGGAAGTACACCGCGTCGACACCCTTGGCCTCGAAGAAATCAGAAGCGTCATCGAAGGCTTTCTGTGGCGCATTCCAGGTCGCGGAAATCATGTATTGCTTGCCCTGCAGCAAGCCACCGCTGCCATACGTCTGCGACGCATCCGAACGGGTGCGGCCGTCATTGGCGTATAGGCTGCCGTGCCCTTCGGTGAACACTTCATCAATGTATTTTTTCACTGTCCACGGCGCCCCCATCCACCAGCCAGGCATTTGCCAGACGATGACATCGGCCCAGAGAAACTTCTGCACTTCCTCGGCCACGTTGTAACCGCCGTCAATGAAGGTTTCCTTCACATCAAAACCGGCGCGGTCCATGAACGCTACGCCCGCCTCGTGCAGGGTCGCGTTGTAGCGACCATCGGAGTGCGCGAACTGCTTGCCGCCGTTGAGGAACAATACTTTTTTCATGGCTGATCTCTCGCAACCCGACCCCGGCCGTCTTGAGGCTGAGGTGGAGGTGATTAATGGATGAGCAGAGAGTAAAGAGATGCGCGCCTGTGAGTAAGACAGCGAAGGGCAAAATACTCTTGCCTCACAGTCACGAATGGCGCGAAGACTATTGAGCGAAATGCGTGAGCGGATGAAGACAGGTTTACCTCATCAGGCTCAACCTTTTATCAGCAGGTGCAGCCCCAAAAGGCCCATGCCGATGAAGAACACGCGCTTGAACAGCACCGCACTGATTCGCTGGCGCAGCCATTGCCCCAGCAGCATGCCCAACAGGGCTGGCATCAGCGCCAATGTGGATGCGCCCAGTTCTGCGCCGCCCAGCGCACCGTTCCACGACAAGCCCGCTGCCAACGCCAGCGTGGAAACAGTGAAGGACAACCCCAGCGCCTGCACCAGTTGATTGCGTTCAAGCCCCAAGGTCTGCAAATAAGGCACCACGGGAATCACGAACACGCCGGTGGCCGAAGCGATAACCCCGGTAATAAGGCCGCACAGCGGGCCCAGCCAGCGCTCGGCAGCGGCAGCAACCTTGAAGGTCGGCAAAAACAGCCCGCTCAGTGCGTAGAGAAACAATGCGCCACCCAACGCTCGCGTCATCGAATGACTGCCGCTCATGCCAAGCCAGAAAGCCCCGGCCAGAGTACCAATGAGAATCATGCCCAGCATCGGCCATAGCCGCTTCAGCAGCGGTCGCAGGTTTCCGCCCGTCGCCAATTGCCAGACGTTGGTGAAGGTCGATGGAATGATCAGCAGCGCCGCAGCCTGCGCCGGCAGCATGGCCAGCCCCAGTAAGCCCATCGCTACAGTGGGCAGGCCGAGGCCAATGACACCTTTGACCGTGCCGGCCAGCAGAAAAGTGCCGATCACCAGCGCCGAAAAGCCCCAGCCGAGGGTTTGATAGAAGTCGAAGATCGAATGCATGGCATCCCTGGCCACGTTGATAAAGGGTGGGGCCTAACGTTTGTCAGACCGCTCGCGCAAATAGGCCAGCACGTCCATTTGGTTGCCGGCGAATTCGATACGCGCAGCTTTATGTTCGCGCTGATAAGCGTACATCGGGTCGTAATATTCGCCGAGCAGGCCCTCGATCCAGCCCCTGTGCAGATCAACCTTACCGCTGCGCTGTTGCTCGTCCAGCGCTGCCTGCATAAGGCCGGACAAGCGTTGATGACGCTCGCCGCCCAGGCGTTTGTGAATGTTGTTCAGGCTCTGCAACAGACGCTCGGCGAACAGGCCAAAGCCCTGCGATTCGCCTTTGACGCTGATGAACTCTGCGCAGAGGTTGATCACGTAATCATCGAGAATCCGCTCGACGCGATTCTCGAAGCTGTCTTCCAGCCAGACCATCGCGCAGCCCTGCATCGCCTGGTGCAGCTCCAGCGGCACGTTGCAACTACCGACCAGACGGCTTTCATCTTCCACAACGAATTGTTCGATACCGGCTGCGCGCTTCTTGAGCAGGTCGATGGCCAGCCGGTTCTCGAAGTCGATCTGCGCCGGTTGCCCGGTGGCACGCTTGCCGAAGCTGGAGCCGCGGTGGTTGGCGATGCCTTCCAGGTCCAGGCTGTTGCGCAGCTGCGTCAACACTTCGGTCTTGCCCGTGCCGGTCATTCCGCCGAGCACGACGATATCGCACTCGCTCACCGCCTCGTGCAGGGTATCCAGCAGAAACGTGCGCATCGCCTTGTAGCCGCCAAGAACGCGCGGGTAGTCGACCCCGGCATCCTTCAGCCAGCGCTGTACCGTCTGCGAGCGCAGCCCGCCGCGAAAGCAATACAGGTAGCCATCCGGATTCGCCCTGGCGAACTCGATCCACGCGCTGACACGTTCGTCCTTGACCTGACCGCAGACCAATTGATGCCCGAGCTGGATAGCGGCGTCCTGACCATGTTGCTTGTAGCAGGTACCGACCTTCTGCCGCTCGATGTCATTCATCAGCGGCAGGTTGATCACGCCCGGAAACGCGCCCTTGGAAAACTCGACCGGAGCGCGAGCGTCCATCATCGGCACGTCATTGAGAAAAAGTGTGCGGTAGTCGCTGCTGTTGTCGGCCATCAGAACACCTCGACGGCGTGGGTCTGTCGCTCACGCAGGGTGCCAATAGGGTTGAGCAGCAGGCCCAGTTCGGCAGCCACCGTCAGAAACTCCGCCTCACCTTCAGGGCTGACCGCGACCAGCAGACCGCCGCTGGTCTGTGGGTCGCACAGCAGGTCGCGCTGGGCATCGCTCAGCGCAGCGATCCTGTCGCCATAGCTTTCAAAATTGCGCAACGTGCCGCCCGGCACACAGCCCTCGGCAATGTAATGCTCGACGCCGGGCAGGCGCGGTACAGCGGCGTAATCCAGACGAGCGGTCAGGCCTGCACCATCAGCCATTTCAACCAGATGCCCGAGCAGACCGAAGCCGGTGACATCGGTCATTGCCAGCACCCCGGCCAGCTTGCCGAAGCGACTGCCCGGCTTGTTCAAGGTGCACATCCAGTCCCGCGCCAGACCGATGTCTTCATCGCGCAATTTCGACTTTTTCTCGGCAGTAGTGAGAATGCCAATGCCCAACGGCTTGGTCAGGTACAGCGTGCACCCCGCCTGGGCGGTGTCGTTGCGTTTCATGTGCTTTTTCTGCACCACGCCAGTTACAGCCAGACCGAAGATCGGCTCCGGCGCGTCGATGGAGTGCCCGCCCGCCAGAGGAATACCGGCAGCGTCGCAGACGGCACGACCACCGCGAATGACTTCACGCGCCACTTCTGGCGGGAGGATATTGACCGGCCAGCCGAGGATGGCGATGGCCATCAGCGGATCGCCGCCCATCGCATAGATATCACTAATGGCATTGGTCGCGGCGATACGGCCGAAGTCGAACGGGTCATCGACGATAGGCATAAAGAAGTCAGTGGTCGAGACCACGCCGCGCTCGTCATCCAGCGCATAGACCGCTGCGTCATCACGCGAAGCATTGCCAACCCAGAGCCTGGGGTCGAGGTTCTGAGCGCCGCTGCCAGCGAGGATCACGTCCAGCACCTTGGGGGAAATCTTGCAGCCACACCCTGCTCCATGACTGTACTGGGTCAGGCGGATTGGCTCATTCATTGCGACACTCTCGGTTACTGGGAAACAGGCTGTGGAGTCTAGGGGCTGTTCCCTTATCAGCGCAAACCGCGTCGTGCGCCGATCGTGCACTCGGGCGATGAATCTGCCGAACTGGCCTTTCTCGCCATGCATCTTATAATCCCCGCGCATCACCACCGAATCCTGTGAAGCGCCGCCTGCTCGTGCTGGCGGGCGTCACGTTATCCTTTTTCCGCTATTGAACCGGAGAACCTCCATGCTCAAGCGTACCCTGGCGCTCGCCGCCGGCCTTGCCCTGTCCTTCTCCGCCCTGACCAGCCACGCTGCCGACACCCTGCGCGTCTCGGCCATTCCCGATGAAGCGCCCACCGAACTGCTGCGCAAGTTCAAGCCGCTGGGTGCCTATCTGGAACAACGACTGGGCATGAAAGTCGAGTTCGTTCCGGTCGCCGACTACCCGGCAGTGGTCGAAGCACTGGCCACTGACCGGCTCGACATGGCCTGGCTGGGCGGCTTCACCTTCGTTCAGGTCAACCTCAAGACCGGTAATGCGGTGCCACTGGTACAGCGTGAGCAGGATGCGAAATTCACCAGCAAATTCATCACCTCCGACCCGAACGTGAAAACCCTGGCGGACCTCAAGGGCAAGACGTTTGCTTTCGGCTCGGTGTCGTCGACATCCGGCAGCCTGATGCCGCGTTATTTCATGCTCAAGGAAAACATCAAGCCGGAAACGTTCTTCAGCCGCGTCGCCTATTCCGGCGCGCATGACGCAACTGCCGCATGGGTTCAGGCGGGCAAGGTCGATGCGGGCGTGCTCAACGCCAGCGTCTGGGACAAACTGGTCGCCAGCGGCAAGGTCGACACCAGCAAGGTTCACGTCTTCGAAACCACGCCAACGTATTTCGACTACAACTGGACTGTACGCGGCAGCATCGACCCGGCGCTGGCGGCGAAGATCAAACAGGCCTTCCTTGACCTTGACCCGGCTAACCCGGAGCAGAAGGCAATCCTTGATCTTCAGGCTGCCAGCCGCTTCATCGAGACCAAACCAGAGAACTACAAAGGCATCGAAGAAGCCGCTCGCGCTGCCGACCTGCTGAAATGACCCTGCGTCTGTCCGGCATCGAACTGCGCCACAGCGACGGCACACTGGCGTTGCGCGGCCTTGATCTGAACATCGCTCGTGGCGAGCGGGTCGCGATCATCGGGCCGTCGGGTGCGGGCAAGACAACGCTGCTCAACCTGCTGGCCAGCGCGTTGCCGCCCAGTGCCGGACAACTGGAAGTGCTGGGGGCTGATCCCTGGCAGCTTTCCAGCAAACGCCGCCAGCGCCTGCGCAGCCGCATTGCGCTGATTCATCAGGCACCGCCGTTACCCGCGCGCCAACGGGTCATCACTGCGGTGTCGGCGGGCAAACTTGGTCAATGGGGGCTGGGCAAAAGTCTGCTGAACCTGCTGCACCCACTGGACGTTTCTGGCACCCGCGAAGTGCTGGCACGTCTGGACCTCGCGGACAAACTGTTCGAGCGCTGCCAGCAGTTGTCTGGCGGGCAGCTGCAACGCGTTGGCATCGCCCGCGCCTTGTATCAGGCACCTGAACTGCTGCTGGCCGACGAGCCGGTTTCGGCGATGGACCCGCGTCTGGCCGATCACACCCTTGCGCTGTTATGCCAGCACGCCATCGAGCACCACGTGACGCTGGTCGCCAGCCTGCATGCGGTGGAGCTGGCGCTGGCGCACTTTCCGCGAATCATCGGGGTGCGCGACGGGCAAGTTCACTTCGACCTCGCCGCAAACGAGGTCGACCGGCAGCATCTCGACACCCTGTATGCCAATGAACAACTGAGCCCTCAGCCTGCCCCGGATGTGTCTGAAACACCCTGGACGCCGCGATGCTGACTCAGGATCAGCGCGACCCGGCGGCAACGCCACGCCTGTTGCTGACGCTGCTGGCGGTCGCCCTGCTCTGGCCGGGCATTCGTCTGGCCGAACTGAATCCGCTGGTACTGCTGCAAGCCGATAATGCGCGGACGATGGGCAGCTTTCTCGCTGGGTTCTGGCCTGTGGCGCACTCTGCAGAATTCCTCGGGCTGTTGTTGGAGGCGACATTGCAAACGCTGGCTATCGCCACGGCTGGCATCGCCCTTGCTCTGCTGCTGGCTGTACCGGCAAGCCTGCTCGCCAGCAAGGCGCTGTCCCTGTCGGCCGCCTCACGCGGCGGGCGTCCCGGTTGGCTCGGCCAATGCCTGCGCTGGCCGGTGCGCGGCATGTTGATCTTCCTGCGCAGCGTGCCGGAAATCGTCTGGGCGCTATTGTTCGTGCGCGCGGTCGGCTTGGGTCCGACCGCGGGCGTGCTGGCAATCGCCATCACTTACGCAGGCATGCTCGGTAAGGTATACGCCGAGATTTTCGAATCGGTGGACCAACGCCCGGCCCACGCCCTGCTTCAATCGGGCAGCGGACGCCTCGCCGCGCTGGCTTACGGCATCCTGCCCAGTGCGGCAGCCGAATTGACGTCCTACACTGTGTACCGCTGGGAGTGCGCCGTGCGCGCTTCGGTGGTCATGGGTTTCGTCGGCGCAGGCGGACTGGGTCAGCAGATCGACCTGTCGATGCGCATGTTCGCCGGTGACGAAGTGGCGAGCATGCTGCTGACCTTCCTGCTGCTGGTGCTGCTCGCCGACCAGCTCAGCCGCCTGCTGCGCAGGCAGTTCACATGAAGCGCGCAGGCAATCTGCTGCTGGTGCTGGCGATGATTAAGGCAGTGATCGCATCGTTTATGTACCTCGGCCTCGACCTCTTCACCCTGGGCAGTCACGACAACCTGACGCAGATGGGCCGTTACGCATTGCGCTTCATGAGCCCGGACCTCAGCAGTGAGCATTTGCAGGCAATCGGCCAGGGCGCTCTGGAAACTCTGGCAATGTCTGCACTGGGCACATTGCTGGCGGCCATCGCAGGTTTGTTGCTGGCATTGCCCGCTGCCGGTCGCCTGGGCTGGCCGTTGCGCAGCGTGAGTCGTCTGCTGCTCAATGCACTGCGTGCCATTCCGGAACTGGTGTGGGCCGTGTTGATGGTGCTCGCCGCAGGTCTTGGACCCAACGCGGGCACTCTGGCGCTTGCACTGCACACCACTGGCGTACTCGGCAGATTGTTTGCCGAGGCACTGGAAAACACTGCACCCGAGCCCGCCGCTGCCATTCGCATGCAAGGCGGTAGTGCCTGGCAGGCATTCGGCTATGGCACCCTGCCCAACCTGTGGCCGCAGTTGCTGGCCTACACGCTGTACCGCTGGGAGAACAACATTCGCATGGCCAGCGTGCTGGGTTTTGTTGGCGCGGGTGGGTTGGGCCAGATGCTTTACATAAGTCTCAGCCTGTTTCAGGAAGCGCAGGCCAGCACCGTGATTCTGGCGATGCTGATCCTGGTGTTCGCCGTTGACGCGTTGAGCGGCTGGAGCAGACAGCGTTGGGTAAGCAACTGACCCGGCACCAGAAACGAAAACGCCACGGTCCTGAAGCTCGGAACCGTGGCGTGATCACAGAGTGACTCAGTAGCCCAGTGACAACCCGGTGTTGCGACGCGGGTCGTTGGCACCGTAGAAGCGGTTGTTACCGACCGGTTTGCCGCCCAGCGAAGGCGCGCCTACCAGAATCGCTGCCACATGATTGAGTGGCTGCGGACCGGCAAACTTGTGGCCCCAGCTCTCAAGAATCTTCAGCGTGTCGGGGCTGACCGCGAAGGTATCGATGTTGGTCGCCTCAGGCTGCCATTGCTGATGGAAACGCGGCGCGTCCACAGCTTCCTGAATGTTCATACCGTAGTCGATGACGTTGAGCATGGTCAGCAACGTCGCGGTAATGATGCGACTGCCACCTGGCGTGCCGACAACCATCACGGCCTTGCCGTCCTTGGTGACGATGGTCGGGCTCATCGAAGACAGCGGCGTCTTGCCCGGCGCGATGGCGTTGGCTTCGCCCTGCACCAGACCGTACATGTTGGGCACGCCGACCTTGACGGTGAAGTCATCCATTTCGTCGTTGAGAATCACACCGGTCTTGCTGGCCATGACGCCCGCGCCGAACCAGTTGTTCAGAGTGTAGGTCACCGAGACCGCATTGCCCCATTTATCGACAATCGAATAGTGGGTGGTGTTGCTGCCTTCATGGGGCGCGACGCCCGGTTTGATCTTGTTCGAGTCGCCGGCTTTTTGCGGCTCGATGGCCTCACGCAGCTTGGCCGCGTACTTCACGTCCAGCAGGTGCTCGACCGGGTTCTTGACGAAATCGGGGTCGCCCAGATAGCTGTTGCGGTCTACGTAGGCATGACGCATGGCTTCGATCTGATAATGCATACCCTGCGCCGAGCGGAAGCCCAGCTCTTTCATCGGGTAGCCCTCGAGGATGTTCAGAATCTGGCAGATGACCACGCCACCGGAACTTGGAGGTGGCGCTGACACGACGTGGTAGCCACGGTAGTCGCATTCGACCGGAGCCAGCTCGCGGGTCTTGTAATGATCGAGGTCGGCCTGGGTGATGATGCCCTTGCCAGCCTGGCTTGAATCGACCAGCGCCTTGGCGACCCAGCCCTTGTAGAAACCGTCGCTGCCCTTATCGGAGATTTCTTTAAGAGTCTTGGCCAGGTCTTTCTGCACCAGCTTCTGACCAACCTGCATCGGCTCGCCCTTGTCGAGGAAGATCGACCCGGAATCAGCCATATCTGCCTTGAACACCTCCGTGGCGCTCGACAGCATGTCGACATCGCCCTGACCCAGCACAAAGCCCTCCTCGGCCAGCTTGATCGCCGGGGCGATAACTTCTTCGCGTTTGCGGGTGCCGTACTTGCTCAGGGCCATTTCCATGCCGGACACGGTGCCCGGCACGCCAACGGCCAGATGACCTTTGGCACTGAGATCAGGAATGACCTTGCCGTCCTTGTCCAGGTACATGTTGGCCGTCGCGGCCAGAGGTGCCTTTTCGCGGAAGTCGAGGAAAGTCTTGCGCCCGTCCGCCAACTGGACGGTCATGAAGCCGCCGCCACCGAGGTTACCGGCCGCAGGGTAGACCACCGCCAGCGCGTAACCGACCGCTACAGCCGCATCGACGGCGTTGCCGCCAGCCTTGAGCACATCGACACCCACATGGGTAGCCAGGTGCTGAGCCGTCACAACCATGCCGTTTTCGGCGGCAACCGGGGCTTGTGATGCAGCAAATGAGGGGGAATAAGCGACGATCAATGCCGTCGCTATCAGCGATCTGGCGAGGGGTTCGAACTTCATGGTCGATCTCTTCTTTTTCTGAGTCAGGGACGTTTGATGAGTGGAGCGCCAGCCTCCAGGCGAGGATGCGGCGCTTCTCGTCGAAGCGTACCGAGCATCCCTGCGCTGATCTGACGAGGTCCAAAGTAGCCGGTTCTGCCACGTTTTCCTAATGTAAAAACCGGATACAAAGCTACGCCCCACTGATTCCCGACACGGGTGACGCCTAGGCTTTCGGGCGATACCCCTCAATGATCGCCGAGAAATCCTTGCCGCCATCACCGCGCAGGCCCATGGCCTGGTACAGCTGTTGCGCCACTGCGCCGAGGATGACCGGTTGATGCGCAGCGCGCGCAGCCTCGGTTGCCAGGCCAAGATCCTTTAGCATCAACTCAGCGCCAAAGCCGCCGCTGTAACCGCGTGACGCTGGAGCGGTTTCGACAATGCCGGGCCACGGGTTGTACGCCTCGGAACTCCAGCAACGGCCAGTCGAGGTATTGATGATGCCGGCCAGCACATGAGTATCGATGCCCAGCGCATTGCCCAATGCCATGGACTCGGACACGCCGATCATGGAAATCGCCAGCAGCATGTTGTTGCAGATCTTGGCAATCTGGCCGGTGCCCACGTCGCCACAATGCACGATGTTACGGCCCATCTGCTCCAGTACCGGTTTGAGCACGGCAAAATGCTCGGCAGATCCGCCGACCATGAACGTCAACGTCCCGGCCTGCGCGCCACCGGTGCCGCCTGACACCGGCGCGTCGCCCAACACCACGCCTTGCTGTGCGGCGACAGCGGCGATGTCACGGATGGTCTGCGGGTCGATGGTGCTGCAATCAACCGCCGGAACGCCGGGTGAGATGCCTTTCAGCACGCCGTCGTCGTTCAGGTACACGCTACGCACATGCGCCGCAGCAGGCAGCATGGTGATGAGCAGCTCGCTGCCTTCGGCGGCCTGCCGGGGTGAGTCGCTGACCTGTGCGCCCAGACCGGCGAATTCAGCCAGCACGCTCTTGTTGAGATCGAACACCTGCAAGGTGTGTCCGGCCTTGATCAGGTTGCGGGCCATGGGCGCGCCCATGTTGCCCAGACCGATAAATGCGATGTTCATTATTGTTCTCCTGGCCCGACTGACAGGCTGTGCTCAACGCAAATTGATCGTGGTGTTCACGCCGTCGTTCACGCTGTCGTCATCGAACCAGCGGCTGGTAACGGTCTTGGTCTGAGTGTAGAACTGCACCACCTGTTTGCCATACGGGCCCAGATCGCCCAGTTTGGAACCTCGCGAGCCGGTAAAACTGAAAAACGGCACCGGCACGGGAATCGGAATATTGATCCCGACCTGCCCGACATCAATCTCGCTTTGAAACTTGCGCGCCGCCGCCCCGCTCTGGGTGAACAAGCCAGTGCCGTTGCCGAACGGGTTGGCGTTAACCAGCGCGATAGCCTCATCAAGGGTGTCGACCTCAAGCACCACCAGCACCGGACCGAAAATCTCCTGGGTGTAGATCTGCATGTCGGTGGTGACACCCGAGAACAGCGTCGGCCCTACGAAGTTGCCGCGCTCGTAACCCGGCACCGAAACCTCCCGACCATCCAGTTCAAGCGTCGCGCCTTCACGCACACCGCTCTCGATGAGGTCCAGAATGCGCTGCTTTGCCTTTCTGGAAATCACCGGCCCGATGTCCGTCCCTGCCTCCTGGCCGGCATTGACCTTGAGTTTCTGCGCCCGCGCCTTGAGGTCCGGCAGCCACTGTTTCGACGCACCGACCAGCACCACTACTGAGGTCGCCATGCAACGCTGGCCCGCTGCACCAAAACCTGCGCCCACCAATGCATTCAGCGTTTGCTCACGGTTGGCATCAGGCAGCACGACCGCGTGATTTTTCGCGCCCATCATCGCCTGCACACGCTTGCCGTGCCGACCGGCCAGATCGTAGACATGCGTGCCGACAGCGGTCGAACCGACAAAGGAAACAGCCTTGATGTCCTTGTGAGTGCAGATCGCGTCCACCACCTCCTTGCCGCCATGCACCACATTCAGCACGCCGGCCGGCACTCCGGCCTCAATCGCCAACTCAACCAGCAACAGCGTCGACAGCGGGTCCTGCTCAGAAGGTTTGAGGACAAAGGTATTGCCACAGGCAATCGCCATCGGAAACATCCACAGCGGAATCATCGCCGGGAAGTTGAACGGCGTGATGCCCGCGCAGACGCCGATGGGCTGGCGCAAGGTGTAGGTATCCACGCCATTGGCAACGTTTTCGGCAAACTCGCCCATTTGCAGCGTGCCGATCGAACACGCGTGCTCGACCACCTCAAGGCCGCGAAAAATATCGCCCTCGGCATCGGCCAGGGTCTTGCCTTGCTCGGCACTCAATACTGCCGCAATGCGTTTGGAGTGTTCGCGGATCAGCGCCTGCAATTTGAGCATGATGCGCATACGCACACCGACAGGCGTTTCGCGCCAGGTGCGATAGGCCGCGTGAGCCGCAGCGACAGCAGCGTCCACTTCACTGGCCGTGGCAAATGGCACCCGGGCGAGGACTTCCTGAGTCGCAGGGTTGACGATGTCTTGCCATTCACTGCTTTGCGAGTCTATCCACTCGCCGTTGATCAGCAGTTTTACGCGAGCAACGGTGGTTGTGGTGTCGTTCAACGAGGCGTTCATTTCAGCGGTTCTCCCTCCAGCAAACCACGCATCCAGCGCATGTGCAGATGGATCGCCGTGGTCTCCCGGCAGTCTTGTTTTTGAGTTGGTCAGGGGGCGTGCTTTGGAGTATAGATGTGCAAACTTCTAACAAGAATGCAGATAAAAGCAGGGTCAACATGCAAAAAAACATCACCTCCCTGGGGCTGTTGAACTGGGATGACCTGAAGTTTTTCCTCGAAGTGGCACGCACCCGAAAAGTCAGCAGCGCGGCCCGGCGTCTGGGCGTTGACTACACCACCGTGTCGCGGCGCATCAACTCGCTGGAAACCTCACTGGGCACACTGCTCTTCGAGAAATCGCGCAACAACGGCTTCATCATGACCGCCGAAGGTCAGCGCCTGCTGGGTTATGCCGAGTCCATCGAAAGCACACTGCACATGGCTTGCGAACAGGTTTCCGGGTCCAGCGTCGCGCTATCAGGGCATGTGCGCATGGGCTGCACCGAAGGCTTCGGCAGCTTCTTCATCACCCCGCAACTGAGCCACTTTCTCGACAGCTACCCGAGCATTTCGCTGGACATCCTGCCGCTGCCGCACTTCATCAGCCTGTCTAAGCGCGAGGCGGATATCGTCATCGCCCTGGAGCGCCCGGAACACGGCCCCTACGTGTGTTGCAAACTCTGCGACTACAGCCTGCGCCTGTATGCGACCCAGGCGTATCTGGATAGCCACCCGGCCATCGAGCAAAAAGCTGACCTGAGCGAACACGTCTTCATCAGCTACGTCGACGATCTGGCGTTCAGCTCCGAGCTGCTGTACCTGAGCAACCTGCTGCCCAACGCCCAGGCACAAATGCGCAGCACCAGCGTCATCGCCCAATACACCGCCGCGCTACAAGGCCGCGCACTGGCGATCCTGCCATGCTTTCTGGCCGCTCAAGACCCGCGGCTGTTGCCGGTGCTGGCAGAAGAAGTGAACATCACTCGTCAATTCTGGATGTACTGTCGGGAGGACCTCAGGAAGCTCAAGCGGATTACATTGTTGTGGGAGTACATCCGGGAGGTGACAGAGTTGAACAAGGGTTTTTTGTTGGGGGATAAGCCGGAATTACGCTTTGCAAGATGATGCGCAAGAAGTTGCCTTGTCATGCTGTGTAATAGAGGCACTGGATAGCTGAGGAGCAAGCTTCACGTACGTTTCGAGGCGCTGCGCAACATCGCGAAAAAGCGCGCAAGATGATGCGCAGATTTTGCTGCTTTTTTTGCTCCACGCACCTAAAACCCATCCCTAACGTCGCCAACCTACTGATTCATATATAAAAATATTATCTGGCACCTTTCTTGTTATCTCTCACGCTATTCAGCGGGCGCATTCGTCCGTTACCGCGGAGAGTTTCGGATGTTCGCACCTGCCAGTCAGCCTCGTTTCAGCCTGAACATCGATAGCCACAACGGCATTGATCATGGTTTTCAGGTAATGGCGTTTACCGGCCATGAGGCCATCAACAAGCCCTTCTGCTTTACGCTTGAGCTGGTCAGCGAGCGCATGTCGCTCGACCTTGAAGACCTGCTGAATCGTCCTGCGTTTCTGCAGTTCGCACCTGACGAAGGGGGCATTCATGGCTTGATCGATCAGGTATCTCAAGGCGACTCCGGCAGACGTCTCACGCACTACTCGATCACCCTGCGCCCGCATCTGGCCCGGCTCGGGCATCGCA
>NZ_JAWHPL010000036.1:0-40890 GCF_032587875.1 Pseudomonas syringae group sp. 243L2 | reverse complement strand
TTGAAAGTGCTGAGGACTCGGTAGCCGGAAAACATCCGGCTACTTCAGACCTTCCTTAGGCGTCTCACTTCGATGCATGCATTAAATTTATCACTCAGAAATCTGGTAGATTATGCTGAAAAAATAAATATTCCCGCCCAAGACCTTTTCAACTCCAAAGATCTTATGGCGAAGTATATTTCTCAATGTGCACCATCTGAATTCAGAATTCTCAAAATTATCGCTCGCACGATATCTCACAATGATATTTCGATGCATAACATCACTATTCATTCACATGTCTTTTCGCTTATAGAGGAAGTTGCACGTACCGCTCGTAGCTTAAACGAATCTGAGCAGACACCTATTATACCAAGTCGCATATTGGCTATTAAGTATACACAATATAAGACTTGCTTAAAAGAATACGAGCGCTATAAGGGGAGACTTCAAGACCTAATTATAGCTTGCTGCAATGACAGATATTATGGGCGAGGCCCTAAAGGAACACCCGCACGAAAATCGCAGGTAGATTTCGCCCAAGCGGTAGAGGCTCACGGGCTCACCTTATTAGCCCAAAAATATTCTTGGCATAACGTTCGAAGCTTAACCAAGCACCTCCGAAGAGTTCAGTGCTGTGCTAAAAACCTTATCCATCTATACACACTTATGCGCGACCATGAAGCACTTAACTTAAAATCAGGCAGTATAAAAAATATAACGGGGTGGAACGGCGAAGCTCTTTATATTATATCCACAACAACTAAGCTGACAGGAAAACCGGAGACTCTTGAGTGGATAACGATAAGTGCGGTACAAGCCCCGCTTAAAGCACTCGAGTCTATTCATAGCTTTATCGCTCCCTATATCAAAAACGAGGAAATGAAACAATGGCTTATGGTTTCTCCAAGCTTTTTGCCAAGTTCTGGGATTGACGCAAACGACGAGCGAATTCAGCTTAACTTTGAAAGAGATATGTTACCACCAGTCTATATTACTGAAAGAGACATCATTGAGTTAGAAAGCATCGACCCTACTAGAAACTGGCGCGCCGACAAAAAATATCGAATAGGCCAACCTTGGATCATCAAGTCTCATCAATTTCGCCGCTCTATCTCAGTATTCGCAGGCCAGTCAGGATTAATCACTATACAGTCATTGAAGAGATTACTTCAGCACCTCACGGAAACCATGTCAATTCATTATCAAAAAGGTTGCGCTGCGGAGAATTACATTATGGGCCTCGCAAATCCTGCATTAGTGGAGGAAATGATTAAAGCTAAAGCTGAGGCAGATAACGCGCTCTATCTCCGCAGCGTCATTACGTCCAAAGAAATATTAGGTGGCCTTCACGGAAAGAGAGCCACACAACAAAGATTAGAGAACGTTTGGATTCTTCAGGACGAGAATCAATTCAACCGTAGCGTAAAACAGGGCCTCCAGCCCTTTGAGTTAACGTGCTTTGGCGGATGCTCTTGCCCCCATAAATGCGACAAACGAGCACATTCTGATATCACCTCATGTTCTGGTTGCGAATGGTGCACAGTGATTCCTTCTAAGATCGACGCGACTATTACTGAGTTAGCATGGGATCTTAAGCACTTGAAGCCAGGAACCGTAGAATACAGAGCAGAAGAGCAAAATCTTAGAGACTACGAGTTAATGCGGTACAGACTAATTTCCAAAGCTTAACTTAAGTTGAATTTAACGAACAGACACCTCCTAGCCTGAGCACGATTTTCGACTCAGCGAGTTTTTATAAACTAATTTTTCTTTTGAAAAATGGAGTGGTCGAGAATAAAGTTCCAGCACGTGAGCTGATTGCATGCTTGTCATCCTCACATACCGAGCGAGCACTATGTATAACTACCAAGACACGCCCACATTACGTGGATACTATGATGCACTACAGCGGATGATAAAAGACGAAACACTCATACTTTCACCAGGGACGCGTATTTCGGCTAAAACTGTAGCGATTGAAGCCGGAAAAAGCGAAAGCGCTATCAAAAAGAGCCGCGCAGTATTCACAAGATTAATTGCTGCAATCGATATTGCAGCAAAGGAACAGGCTGAAAAAATATCTCCTGGCGTAAGAAAATTATCTGACGCGAACGAACGTCATCGAGAAACCAAAGCTAAGGCTCAGAATTACAAAGTTTTATATGAGGAGGCATTGTCAAGAGAGCTTATGCTTTTGGCACAGCTTGATGACAAAGAACGGTCACTCAGAAATCAAACCAATGTCATTCCATTCGGTCCGGCTCGTAAGCGATAAGATGCAGAAACTAGCCGACGGTAGCTAAGGCAGCGAACCGGCTGCCTATCGTAACTGGGGAAAGCAAAAATTCCCGCAATTATCAATGCTTTGTCGTCTGATCGGCTTCAATAATTGCCGCCATTATCAAAGGAATCTCGGCTAGAGCTTTTTTGTATTCTACACAAGCACCTTCACCTATCCGGCCTGTTAAAACTTCCAGCACCGCGTTCATCTGAATTTCATTTGTTGCAATAATTTTACCCATAACTTCGGGTTCGATTACCGGATATATACCTTGCTGAATTCCTCCTACCACAGCTCGAAGCTGCGCAACTCGGCGACATACAAGTTCAATCAAACTTAACGTTTCCAGCTCCGCGTATCGCGCCGAGTACTTCGGCATCGTTTGATTGGAATGCAAAACCATATCTTTAAAAAGTTTTAAGCGATTTTGGTAACGTATGAATTCGTCGATTAGCCAATCTTCGCTATAGTTATATGCACCATACACGGTCGATGAAACTAAAGCGTTAACCAAATCGTCTTCTAAAACGTAAACAGCATTAAGCTTTGCTTCTAACGGCATCTGCTCGATGAATTCGATTTCAGATTCTAATTTTTTTATGAGCGCTTCATCTGTGGAGTCCATTTCAAATGCGATACCTCGAATTACGACAGTCATAATGCACCGTTCTATGGTTGGGTAAAAGGAATATGGAATAAAGGTTTTTTTCAAACGCTCTCAATCCATCGCCCAGGAAACGTTCATTGCGAAGCGTAACGTGACCTGAACTGGGGAAACAATCCAGTGCCGCACCAGCGGGACAGGCCGCTGGCATGAACAACGCATTGTGCTTGATCACCTAAGTGCTCATCAGCCCTTGTCGCACGTATCTCCCGCGTGAAAACGGTCTTTTAGAATCAACGTGGAACCCAGTAAGCGTAGCACAGCACATTGCAGACCAAATCGCAATGCGCCTCGATCTGACCGAATCGTCGACGCTCCTTGTCTCAGCGAGTGTCTGAACCGCCGTATAAGGCGAATGACACATCATGGTGCGAAATTGCGCTCATTTGTCCACCCCTTGTATTCGACATGACCAGTCCCTTGCATCCATTCTGACCGACGGCCACATCGGATTTGCCTGACCACTACGTTTCGTAAGATCGTCCGCAGCGTTCATGAAGCCGCTCGTGAGGTGGCACGTCGAATCGCAGCGACGCCGGAGTGCGCGCTCGGCACGAACGCAAGAAGGTCGAAATATTGTTCGCCCACCTCAAGCACATCCTGGAAATGGATAGCTTGAGACTACATGGGATGAGCGGGGCAATCGATGAATTCACGCTGGCGGCAGCTGCGCAGAACCTGGAGCGACTGGCCAAATTTACAACTCAAGGGCCGCCCGCCAAGAGACAGTTGTGCCTGCTTCAAGCAGAAGACCTCAAATTAGCCCACTGACAAAGCTTCAACGGTCAATGCCGAACCGGAAAGCAACTCAATGTGGTGAGTAGGTTCTGAAGTGACGGCCAGCCTCGGTGTCTTGCATCCTGAAGGTGAATCTGTGCGTCTGATCAGGCATGCTCAGACTGGCTGGACGGTGTGCGACTCTTGAACACTGTGATATTGTTTTGACATAAAGAGAGGCACACATGTGACTTGGCTGCGAGCTGTTGTCAAAGGATGACAAATGATTGAAATTCCCTATACTCAAAAAAATCTTTTCAACTGTATCGGCTATAAAGATAAACTTTCCGATAAGTCTTTATTTAATTCGGATGAGTGCAGACAAAAAGCAACAGCCGCACTTGTAAAAATTTCAAAAAAAAATGCATTTCAAAATGCGCTTCGGCCTATTAGTATCGCAGGAAAGCAAGGATACGTTTTTACAAACTTACAATCCGAGCTAATATCGCGATTGGTTGCTAACAACATAAAAATCAACTACAAAATAAAGCAAGCCAATCGCCAAACAGTAATTGGAAATGCTATATCGCTGCTGAAAGAAGGTGGGGCATACCATGTATATCGTTTTGACATTAAAAGTTTTTATGAGAATATTGATCGAAAGTTGATTTTCACCAAGTTAATGCTTGATGCAAAGTGCTCATGGCAAACACTAACATTGCTTTCAGAGTTATTTGATGTGTTGAGTGCGCTAGGAATTGATGGCTTGCCTAGAGGATTGGGTATTAGTTCTGCTCTATCTGAATTGGCATTGCATAATTTTGATTCAAAGATCAAACATATGCCGGAAGTCTTTTACTATGGTCGTTTTGTAGATGATATTTTAATAATTACGTCAGGCCACACTTCAAGGAAAAATTTCGAGGGCGAACTTGATGCAATTTTGTTTGATGGGCTTGAGTTTCATGAGGGTAACAAACGTACTTACATAGCCGTGCCAAAGTCAAAAGATGACGCTAGTTTAGAAGTCTTTAACAGTTTTGAGTTTTTGGGGTATGAGTTCAAAGTTTTTAATCGCAATAACTCAATTAATCAATCCAAGTATAAGCAAAGAAAGGTTCTTATTGATATTTCCTCGTCGAAAGTTCAAAAAATCAAAGCACGACTCATATCTTCATTCTGTAGCTATATTTCTGGAGCGCAAGGTTATACCGAGTACCAATTGTTGAAGTGCCGAATTAAAGCATTGACAGGAAATTATCATATTACTGACCCGATATCAGGCATAAACATAAAGACGGGTATATATTATAATTACATCCATAAGAACAATAATCACCGATGTGCATTGAAAACGCTTGATGGTTTTTTGCATGGAATGCTTTTCTCGACGTCTCACCCTCTGTCTTTTCGTATAATTCAGTGTTTAACACTTTCTCGGCGAAGAGAGTTGGCAGGTTATAGCTTTTCTTCAGGCTTTAAAAAAGCGCGGTTTCATTCGTTTACCTACCAAATCCTGAAGTCAGTAAAGGAGTGTTGGATATAATGATAGGTAATATGCGTCGCGTTCATAAAGAAGACTATAGTCGTATCCTTTTAACCGAGACGTGCCCCTATGAAGTTCCAGTTCTTTTTAGCAATCTGGGTTTCTATTGGCATATCAAAAAATACAGAGATGGTAGAAGTGACATATCCAATGTGATTGAATACCTTTTCGCGGGTCATGAGCATTCAGAATATTCTATACCTTTGATGTATAAAATCCGAAAGGATGATGATTCGTTTCGTACGCTTGCGTTGCTACATCCTGGTGCGCAGATGAAGTTTGTTGATCTATATCAGGTATTCGATCAGCAGATATTGATGGAGTGTCGAAAAAGTCTGTTCAGTATTCGTTTTCCGGAAAAGATTGCCAGCAAGTATTATATAAAAAACGCGAAACAAAATATTAGTAAATACCGCACAAAAAATATCGCAAATACTGGAGATGAATCAAGGCATAAGTTTTTGTCTTCATACTTTTCATATGGCGGTTATACGCGCCTTTATAAGTTTTTTGACTCGCAAGAATTTCTCAGGCTGGAACAGCGTTTTTCTTCGTTCTGGTCGCTTGATATATCAAAGTGCTTCGATAGTATATATACCCATTCAATTACTTGGGCATTAAAGACAAAGGTCTATTCAAAGCAGCACTCCAATGTTAAGAACTCTCTAGGTAGTGTTTTTGATAGAGTGATGCAGGCTTGCAACTATAACGAAACCGCGGGGATAGTCATTGGTCCAGAGACAAGTCGAATTTTTGCCGAGTTGATATTTCAAGAGATTGATCAAGTTGTAGAAAAAAAGTTGTTTGACGAAGGGCTGACCTATGGTGATTCATATGTCATTAGACGATATGTAGATGATATTTTCATATTTACTACCAGTGAATCTGATACGTTAAAAATATCAAAGGTCGTTGCAACATGCTTTAAGGAATACAAGTTAAATCTTAACTCCAACAAAACAGTTAAGGCTTCTAGGCCTTTTGTAACCCAAAAAACCAAGTCGCTGACACTTGTCAAGGCAACGTTGGCTCGATTGACCGATAGTTTGACAGGGCGTGGCGATCAAGAGGGAAGTAGAATTTTTGTTCCAAGAAGAATTATTAACCGGAATAAGTTAAAGGTGAGCTTTCTTAATGACGTAAAATCTGCATGCATAGGTGAGCATGGTGCATATGAACTGGCTTGCGGATATGTTATTTCGGCATTGTGCAATCTTCTGACTAAAGTAACTGAAGCAAATATTGGACGAGTTTTTGATGAGGCTGAAAACAAGAGCAAGTACTCCGATTTCTTTCACATAATAATTGAGCTAATGTTTCATTTCTATACCGTAAGTCCCAGCCATAAAGGTTCAGTAAGAATCTATACGGCTTCTACCTTAGCGTGTTCATTCTTCGAAGCGCATATGGTTGACGACGTAAACGCAATCAAAAGTTTAATCTATATCCTAGGTTCAGAATTCTTTCAAAGCAGTGACTTTATAAAACTCCAGCGAAATAAAGATTACACTTTGCTTGAAGCATTGAACTTGCTAATTTCTTTAAAGAATTTGGGTGATGAGTTTAGTCTGCCCAGAGAAACTCTTTCCTCAATAATAGATATGAAAAATGAACGTGATCTTTCCTATTTTGAGACAATAACGCTTCTGTATTATATTGGCTCGTCCAATCTATACCCACAGATAAGGACACTGGTTATGAAGAGTGTTAAGCGCAAACTTTTAGATTTGACCGATATAAAACAGGACGCTGAAAAAACGTATTTGCTAATGGATGTCCTTACCTGCCCGAATATAGACAATCAGTTGAAAAACTCATTGGTTGAAAAGCTTTTAAAGCAAGTAACACACAAAGTACCATCTCAGGCTGAGACAATTGATGCGCGCTGTAAGATAAGCAAATTTCCATGGTTCGTTTCATGGAATGGAGCGGAACTTTTGACTCTGCTTGAGAAAAAAGAATTGCTGAAAAGCTATTGATGTTATAGCATTGTCATGCAAGGTGTACCGATAAGCTTTATGGCAGCAGCATCAGAGCTGTCAGAATACTTTTTCAAAGTTTTATTGAGGGGGCTAGGAAGGCCCCTTGGAAAGCTATGTTAAAGTCTCGCTTGCATTTTTTGAAGTGGCGAATGTTAATAGTTCGCACACACTATACTTATCGGGCACCTTGCACTAATCTTCTTATTTAAAGCGCAGTTTTTTCGTTTTTATATTCTACTGTTAGCTGCGGTTTTTGCGTTCCGACGGCGCTTCACTGTGGCAATTCCAATGCCTAGTTCGCTGGCAACCCGTATCTGATAACCCCTGCTTTTTTAATCGTTGCACTTTAATTGTAGTATTCACTGCCAGAGGGCGAGCAACCTGCTTTGCTTCAGCTTTGGCACGTATCAACCCTTTTGTGAGTACGTTCTATCAGCAGGTCACGTTCAAACTAGCTGCGGCGTTCAAAACCTGCATTGCCATCTTGCCTACCGGGCTAGTCAGGTCTACGCCGCCTTATGATAAGCGATGTAAGCGAATTCCAATTCCAGCGAGGGTTGGTCTGAAGCAGCCCCCTTGTTTTCCACCTACTTCGCCATCGGCGCTTTGAAAAGGGACGGTTGATCAAAATCCGATCAAGTCTACCGTCTATTTCACGTTGTTGCTGCCGCGTGCAGCTCTTTTCAGCCATTTCCCTTATTACGGACGCACCTCTCTTGCACTGGTGAGCAAAAGTCGGCGTGCCATCCACAAGTTTGACAGGGCGAACAGCGTCACCATCTGTGCGGTGATCTTCACCAGGCCCCGGAAGCGTAACTTGCACGACTGGGACTGAAGTCATAACGGTGCATGCCAATACTTCATTGTCTAGGTCTTGGCATTTACCTCCACTTTCGATGTGGCTCAACCTATGGTTCTTAGCTACTCGCCCTATTCCGCATTCCTTTATAGCCGCTATGTTATGTCGATGTTGTAGTCTCGCTGTCGGGTGAGGACCGTTTTAAGGCCTGATCGGTGTCTAAGTGTCTTTGAGGAGGTGCCTTGCCAGTGTGAGGAGCCTATTGAAGCACTTGCTACAGCCCAGTTCGTTGTGCCTTTTCGGTGGTGGTATACAGCATAAGGGCGCGCAGTGTCGTGGCTGTCAAGGAAGCTGTTGTGGATGTCTGTCTATCAGTAGGAACTCACAAATCGTTAAATTTGTCTTTCACTCACGCGTAGTTCTGCACCTTGACGGTGTGCAGGGTGATGTCCACTACGTCGCCGTCTGCGCCCACTTGCGGCATTTCGATCCAGTCGCCGACGCGTAGCATGTCGTTGCTGGTCAGCTGCACACTGGCGACGAAGGAGAGCAGGGTGTCCTTGTAGACCAACAGGATAACCGCCGACATGGCGCCAAGGCCGGACAGCAGTAGCAGGGGCGAACGGTCGATCAGGGTGGCGACGATGATGATCCCGGCGAAGACGTAAAGGATCATCTTCGACAGTTGCACGTAACCCTTGATGGAGCGCGTGCGGGCGTGTTCGGTGCGGGCGTAGATATCCAGCAGGGCGTTGAGCAGGGCACCGATGGCCAGGGTCATGAACAGGATGGTGAAGGCCATGGCTATATTGCCAATGACGTTTCTGCCTGCTGCACTCAGGCCCGGGACCAGGGTCAGTCCGAACTGGATGACCAGCGACGGTACCATCTGCGCCAGTCGATGGAAGACCTTGTTGTGGCGGAAGTCGTTGACCCAGTGCAGGGACGGCTGACGGCCGAGCATCTTCACCGCGTACAGGACCACAAAGCGCGCGACACGACCAAGTACCAGCGCGGCGGTCAGCAACAGGACCAGTGCCAGCCCGGTGCGTACCCACGGGTGCTGGTCGAGCATGTCCCAGAGTTCCTGGGTCTTGAGCCAAAGCGAGTGAATATCCATAAAAGCATCGGGCTCGTTGAGCGAAGAGGGGAGCGCGATTAAAGCACTTACGGATCAGAAGGAGCGAGCCCCTTATGACATGACACACAATAATCGCTGTCATGATGGTCGGTCGAACTCTTTGATCCCCCGCCATTCTGTCTCGTGCTCCGCCGATACGTTAGAATTCAAATTTAAAAAGGAAACAGGCAGAGAGGCCTGTTCCAATATTGCTAAGGGTTGAATTCCATGCTGGCTATCATGGAAGATATAGTAAATTTCTATAGGGATTTCAAATATGCATGAACAAGCGTTGTTGACAGAAGATCATCCAAGTCTTGGAAATGCCGGTGCGTTAGTCGGAATAGACCAAATCGAAGAGTTATACAAGACATCGGTATCAGCCAATAATGCTGTCAAAGTGAAATGTGCTAATTCCTCATGTGGCGTCAAGGTAAGCATCGTCATACCAGACAAGGAAAAAGCAGGCAGAAAAACTTCACCCTCTGCTCACTTCCGGGGGCATCACCCTGAGGGGTGCGATAGGAAGCCCCAAACCTCATCTACAACAACTACCAGCGCATCCTCGCAGCTCAAAGCGAACCCGGTGAAAAAAGAGTTTCCACAGGTATGGATAGATCCACTCACTGCAGCAGTGAACTCATCTGGACGGCTGCTTGAGCCTGCGAACAACGGTGAATTGCGGTCAGGATCCGGGGTTGGCGGGCGCTCCAGAGAGGGTTTTGGTACCAGCGAAGGTCATTCTGGGGTGGTGGGAAAGTTTGCGAGGGCATGGCTGAAAATGACGGTGCAGTCCAGAAAAAGCAATCTCTTGAAAGCACCATGGAACCCTGAAGGCACCTATGATTCTGCTTTTTACTCGTTTGAGCTCAATAGCACCAAATTTCTTGGGAAAGTGGGTACCAAGATATTTACTGCTCCAGTTATTTCCGTAGATAAGGTCGGGGGAGATTTTTATCTAGGTCTACAAGAGAAAGCCCTTGGGCAAGCTCCGAAGGTTGTCGTGCTAAAGTCAGAAGTCTTTGAGGTGGGAGCAGCCGGGCGCGCATTGCTGAACCAGCTGAATACGTTTGATTTGGCCCAAAAAGTCTATCTGTTTTGTTATGGCTCTTTTAAATATAACGCTGGTGCCAGTCAGTCCGAATTGGTGGTGAAGCACCCGCATTTTATTTATATTGATTTACCCGCATTGTGAAGCAACCTCATCTTTTGATGCGCCGCTGACGTCGGTTGCAAACGCAATGGGTGGATCTGAATGTCGCCTCCTGATTATCCCCGATACCTCACCGCCTCAACAAACGCGCTGAATGCCGGCGACGCCTGTCGCCGGTTCGGGTAGTACAAGTGAAAGCCTTCGAAATACGGGCTCCAGTCGACCAGCACTTCTTTCAGGCGGCCGCTGGCGATGTGCGGCTCGGCCATGGAGTCCGGCACGTAGGCCAGGCCCACGCCGTCCAGTGCGGCGTTGAGCACATGGATCATGCTGTTCGACGTGAATTGCCCGTTGACTCGAAGGTTGAGCTTGCGGCTGTCCTTCTCGAACTCCCAGGCGTAGCAACTGCCGTTTGGCGAGTGGCGGATGTTGATGCAGGTGTGTTGAGTCAGGTCCTGAGGCTGCAGCGGGACGGGATGTCGCTCGAAGTAGGCCGGCGAGCCGACCACTGACAAGCGCCAGTCAGGCCCCAGGCGCACGGCAATCATGTCCTTGCTGATGGATTCACCCAGACGGATGCCGGCATCGAAACGTTCGCTGACAATATTGGTGAAGCCGTAGTCGATGCAGATCTCGATCTGAATATCCGGGTACTGCGCCAGAAACCCTGCAAGCATCGGGCGGATGATGCCTTCTGCGGCGTCATCGGAGCAGGTAATGCGAATGGTGCCGGCGGGTTTGTCGCGCAGTTCGCCCAGCACTTCGACTTCTGCGGCAATCTGATCCAGCAGCGGCCCGATCGAGCGCATCAGGCGTTCGCCAGCCTCGGTCGGGGCCACGTTGCGGGTGGTTCTCGCCAGCAGGCGCAGGCCCATGCGCTCTTCAAGGCCCCTCATGGTGTGGCTCAGGGCTGAAGGCGTAACGCCCAGTCTGGTCGCGGCCTTGGTAAAGCTCTGATCGCGTGCCACCTGCAGGAAGGCTTGCAGGTCATTGAGTTTGGGTGTGCTCATTGCTGAGTATCTCTCACAAGGGCGTGGAAATTACGGCGTCTAATAATCCTAATACCTTTGCCCTAACCTGTGCCGACTAATTTTTAACGTCGCCAGGTCAGGACGCATGCAAGTATTTGATTCAACCCTGAAGCAGTTCGAAATAACCACTCATCCGCCAGCCTGGGGCGCCGTGTTTTCGATGGCGCTGTGTGTGGTGGTGCTGATTGCTTCGGAGTTCATGCCAGTCAGCCTGCTGACGCCGATCGCGCAGGATCTTGGCATCAGCCAGGGCCAGGCAGGGCAGGCAATATCGATCTCGGGTTTCTTTGCAGTATTGACCAGCCTGCTGAACACGCCGCTGACCGGACATCTGGATCGCAAGCCTGTCCTGCTGGGCTTCAGCCTGTTGTTGCTGGTATCTGGCGTGATCGTCACGCTGGCGTCCAACGGCTGGTTGTTCATGACGGGCCGTGCATTGCTCGGGATTGCCATTGGCGGTTTCTGGTCGATGTCGACCGCCACCGTGATGAAGCTGGTGCCGAAGCAATCGGTCGCCAAGGGCCTGGCACTGATCAACGGCGGCAATGCGCTGGCGGCGACGGTCGCCGCGCCATTGGGCAGCTTCATGGGCCAGTACATCGGTTGGCGCGGGGCGTTTTTCCTGGTCATCCCGCTCGCGGCGCTGGCGTTTGCCTGGCAGTGGCTGAGCCTGCCGGCCATGCGCAGCCAGCCGAACAACCGGGCACGCAATCCTTTTCGCCTGCTGCGCAACCCGCAAGTGGCTGTGGGCATGAGCGCGATCCTGTTGCTGTTCATGGGCCAGTTCGCCGTCTTCACCTATTTGCGCCCGTTTCTGGAAGAGATCACCGGTGTCAGCGTCAACTCGCTGTCCCTGATGCTTTTGGCGCTGGGGGCCAGTGGGCTGGCCGGCACCTACCTGATCGGCAGGCTGCTGCACAAAGGCCTGTATGCCTGCCTGATCGGCATTCCGCTGCTGATGGCGGTGCTGGCCGTGGCGCTGACCGGCCTGGGCCATTCACCTCAGTCCGTCGCCATTGTGCTTGCCGTCTGGGGGCTGATTGCCACACCTGCGCCGGTCGCCTGGGGCCTCTGGTTGAGCCGCACGCTGCCCGACGATGCCGAGGCAGGCGGCGGCCTGATGGTGGCGACCATTCAATTGGCGATCACCGCCGGTGCCGGCATCGGTGGCGCGCTGTTCGACAGCCTCGGTTGGTGGAGCCCGTTCGCATTCGGTGGCGTGTTACTGGCGTGTTCGGCCGCGCTGGCCTGGACGGCGCGAGACAACGCGTCTCTGCAGGAAAGCAACACCGGTCAGGGCCGGGCAGATAAACGCGGGTCAATTTCTCAACGAGGTAACACGCCATGAAAAAGATTCTTTTGATGCTTGGGCTTTTAATCAGCTCATATGCTGCGACAGGAGCAGACATGTCTCACGGTGCCGATAATTTCTACACAAGCGACAAGGTCGTTGCGCAAAAAGTGCTGTTCAATAACCAGTACAAGATGAAAGTCGCGGGCAACCTGTTTGTACCCAAAGGCTCGAACCCGAACGTTAGAGCTCCGGCAATCATCGTCGGCCATCCGATGGGGGCGGTGAAGGAGCAAAGCGCCAATCTCTACGCGCAGAAACTGGCCGAGCAGGGGTTTGTCACCTTGTCGCTGGACCTGTCGTTCTGGGGCGAGAGCGAAGGCCTGCCGCGTAATGCCGTTTCACCGGATATCTACGCCGAAGACTTCAGCGCCGCAGTGGACTTTCTCGGCACCCAGTCCTTTGTGGACAAGAATCGCATCGGGGTCCTAGGCATCTGCGGCAGTGGCAGCTTTGTCATCAGTGCCGCGAAGATCGATCCGCGCATGAAAGCCATCGCCACGGTGAGCATGTACGACATGGGCGCCGCCAACCGCAACGGCCTGAAACATTCGCAAACCCTGGCTCAGCGCAAGAAGATCATCGAGCAGGCGGCACTGCAACGCGACGTGGAATACAGCGGTGGCGATACGGCCTACACCAGCGGCACTGTACACAAACTGACTGACAAATCCGGCCCGATCGAACGCGAGTTCTATGATTTCTATCGCACGCCACGGGGCGAGTTCACGCCTGAAGGCCAGTCCCCCGAACTGACCACTCACCCGACGCTGACCAGCAACATCAAGTTCATGAACTTCTATCCGTTCAACGACATCGCGACCATCTCGCCACGCCCGATGTTGTTCATCGCCGGTTCAAAGGCGCACTCGCTGGAGTTCAGCGAGGAAGCGTACAAACTGGCCGGCCAGCCCAAGCAATTGATCATCGTGCCAGAGGCCGGGCATGTGGATCTTTACGATCGGGTCGATCTCATCCCGTTCGACAAGCTGGGCGAGTTTTTCAAGAACAACCTGAAGTAATCCGCCTGAAAGCGCTACGCATGAAAAGGCCCTGCACAAGCAGGGCTTTTTTGTGATCGGTCACTGGTGGTTTCAAATCTGCCTAAAGATCCGCAGGCTCATCCTCATCGCGAAGGTGAATGTCCAGCCCCTGCCGACCCGCTGCAAGATGAGGACGCAATGTCAGTGCCGGGATCTCGTAGTCACCGTCGTTCTGCCTGCGAAACGGCAAGGGCTCAAGGGTGAACAGGGTATCCAGGCGGTTGCCGTAATCGGCGCAAATACGGGCAAATGTTGCGCTGTCCACTTTGCCTGCCCGGTACACGGGGAAGGGCGCGAGCACCTCGAAGCCTGGATAGAACAGGATGCCGTGCTGGATAGGAAAGAGCACGTCGTTCAGCGCTCCGTTTACGCCACGCTCGCTGTAGTGGGACTCCCAGCCGCCCATGGTCACCGTCAGCATGGCGCGCTTGCCTGCCAGCGTTCCCTCACCGTATCGATCACCCCAGTGATGGTCGCTGTGCTCGCCCACGCCGTAGGCGAAGCCACAGGCGTACACCCGCTCTATCCAGCCTTTCATGATCGCCGGCATCGAAAACCACCAGAGCGGAAACTGAAATATGACGGCGTCTGCCCAGAGCAATCTGGCCTGTTCGGCCTCGATGTCCGGGGGTTGAATACCGGCGGCAAATACGCGTTGCGACTCAAGGGCAGGGTCAAAGCGGCTGCTGCTCTCAAGGCCAGGTGCATCGTTGGCGTCGATTGTCGCCTTCCAGCCCATCTGGTAAAGGTCGGACACCTGCACCTGATGGCCTTTGCTCTGCAGATGATCGACTGCGAAGTCTTTCAACGACCCATTCAGCGAGCGCGGTTCGGGGTGGGCGTAGACAATAAGTACGTTCATGAGGGGCTCCGGTTTGTCTGTAATGAGGCAACGCTACAGACTCGATCGGGTATGCTGGAAATCAATCTCACAAACACTGGGTATGTGCATGAACAATACCTTGCGGCGTATCGACCTCAATTTGCTGATCACGCTGGATGCATTGCTCTCGGAGCAGAACGTGACCCGCGCGGCGCATCTGCTGAACCTGACTCAGCCGACGGTCAGCCTGCAATTGGGCAGGCTGAGGCAGGTACTGGATGATCCATTGCTGTTGCCGGGACCGCGGGGCATGACCCCGACTGCGCGGGCTGAACAACTGCGCGAACCGCTCAGGCAGGCGCTTGCAGCGCTGGAGTCCGCTTTGCTGCCCGGCCGGGATTTCGATCCGGCAAAGGCCGATCACACCTGGCGCGTGGCCGCCAGCGACTACGCGACCATCGCGTTGATATGGCCGTCGCTCGGCAGGTTGCGCAGCAGTGCACCGGGCACGCGCCTGGCCCTGTTGAACAAGCACCCGGTCAGCCTTGCCGCGGATCTCGAAAGCGGTCGACTGGATCTGGCGTTGCACACCCGCGATGAGGCGCCGCCCAAGCTGCGTCAGCGGTCGTTGATCCATGAACGTTATGTGCTTGCTGCCCGGCATGATCATCCGGATTTTGTGCAGCCCGTATCGCTGACACGTTTCTGTGAGCTGGAGCATGCGGTCATGTCTCCCAACGGCGGCGGGTTCGCTGGAAGCACCGATCAGGCCCTGGCGGCGCAGGGGTTAAGCAGACGGGTCGTGTTGTCGGCGCCGCATTTCGGCTCGCTGGTATCTGCACTGGTCTGCAGCGATCTGGTTGCTGTAGTACCCGAACGGCTGGTGCGCGCCCAGCCGACGCTTGTGGTTCAGGAACCGCCGCTTTCGATTTCCGGGTTTGAAATGCTCATGCTGTGGCCTGAGCGTTTGCACCGTGATCCGGCTCATATGTGGCTGCGAGAACTGATGGCTTCGGCCATTGATTGAGCCGTGCGGCGCTCATGATTCAAGCCCGCAGCCTGCGTTCGCGTAACGCACTCAAACACTCGCGTCCCGCAGCCTCGGCGGTTTGCATGACTGCCTGGCTGTTGTCCTCGGTGATCCAGGTCAGCACCCGCACCTGACCCGTAGCCTGGCTACCGCCGTGCATGCGATTCAGGGTTTCACGTTGTTTGAGCATGGCTTTCATGCGTGTGGCCAGCAGGAAGATGTCGTCGATGAAACCGTCTTCGACGTTGTCGTGATGCTCGATGCCAAGCCCCGTGGCGTCGTGGTCGATACGCAGGTGGTAGTGCATGGCCCCGGTTGCATCCTCGCTGCCGAACAGCGCGATGACGAAGCCTTTGCCCAGCAGTGAGCGCAGGGCGTGCTGGATGATTTCCTGCACATCGGGGGTGATCTGTCTGACTTCGCGGCTCATGTAACGACTCCTGACCTGATGAGTAGTGCAGGCAGTATTCAACGACGGGATGTAAAGCGCGGTCCGGGCCAGGTAATGCTGGGTAAAGACCGCCTGATTCATGCTTAAAAGGTCAGTGTTTCAGAAGGTCTGGCCCAGCGAGAACTGGAACACTTGGGTCTCGGCGTCTTCGGGCTTTTTGATCGGCACGGCGAGGTCGAAGCTCAGGGGGCCGAGCGGCGAGTACCAGGTCACGCCGACGCCGACCGAACTGGCCATCTGGTCGATATTGATGTTGCCGCAGTTCTGCGTGGTGCTCAGGTAGCACTTGTCGGCGTAGACCGTGCCGAAGTCCCAGAACAGCGAGGTGCGCAGGGATTTCTGGTCTTTGACGAAAGGCATCGGGAACAGGTATTCCATGCCACCGGTGATCAGGATGTTGCCGCCCAGCGCTTCTGTGTCGCGGTCCGAGTAGTAAATCTGCCCCTGACTGGCGTAGGTGCCGGTCGACGGGGTATTGCGTGGTCCCAGCGTGCCGTCCTTGAAGCCGCGCACGGTGGCCTGGCCGCCCGCCGTATAGTTTTCGTAGAACGGCAGGCCGTCGGTTTCGCCGTAACCGTTGCCGTAGCCGAGTTTGGTATGCAGGCGCAGCGATGTGGCGTCGCTGAGCGGCAGGAAGGTCTGGCCGTTGTAGTCGAGTTTGTAGAACTGCAGGTCACTGCCCGGCACGGTGCTGGTCAGGGTCAGGCTTTGTGAATGACCGCGAGTGGCCAGCACGCCTTTGTTGAGGGTCGATTCCGACCAGCCGACACTGGCCTTGAGGTTGGTGAATGACGAGCCCTCACGCTCGATGAAGTCGTAAATCTCGTCGGCGCTGTAGCTGCCGGGGTCGAGGGTGTCGTGCTGGATCGACAAACCGTAGGTCAGGCGCGAGGTTTCGCTGATCGGGTAGCCGAGGTTGACCCCCGCACCGACGCTGTTGAGCGAGTAGTAGGACACCTCGTCATCATCGTCGTAATACTTGCTGTAATCAGTGGCGTTGTAGAAAACGTTGTAGCCCAGGCTTACACCGTCAGGCGTGAAGTATGGGTTGGTGAATGCAAAGTTGTACTTGGTCTGGTACTCGGAGCGCGTCATGCCGAGGCTGGCGAAGTTACCGGTGCCGAGGATGTTGTTCTGCGAGATCGAGCCCCCGAGTATCAGCCCGGCGCTTTGGGCAAAGCCTACGCTGGCGGTGATATTGCCCGAGGCCTGTTCTTCCACGGCGTAGTTGATGTCCACTTGGTCGTCGGTACCGGGGACAGCAGGCGTTTCGACGTTTACTTCCTTGAAGAAACCCAGACGCTCCAGACGCACCTTCGACTGGTCGATCAGGTAGGTCGACGCCCAGCCGCCTTCCATCTGGCGCATCTCGCGGCGCAGCACTTCATCGGCAGTCTTGGTGTTGCCGCGAAAGTTGATGCGGTTTGCGTAGGCCCGCTTACCGGGGTCGACCATAAAGCTGATGTCTACGGTATGGTCGGCATCGTTGGCTTTCGGCACACCGTTGACGTTGGCGAAGGTATAGCCATCGTTGCCCAGGCGGCGGGTGATCAGATTGGTGGTATCGGTCATGACCTTGCGTGAAAACACCTGGCCCGGTTTGACCAGAATCAGTTGTTCGAGCTGCTCCTGCGGCACTTTCAGGTCACCGCCCAGCTTGACGCTGCCCACGGTGTACCGTTGGCCTTCGGTGATATTGACGGTAATGAACACGCTTTTCTTGTCAGGCGTCAGTGATACCTGCGTCGAGTTGATGTCCATGTTGATGTAGCCGCGGTCCAGATACCAGGAACGCAACCGCTCAAGGTCACCGGAGAGTTTTTCGCGGGCGTACTTGTCATCGTTCTTGAAAAACGACAGCCAGTTACTGGTCTTGAGCTGAAACTGGTCGGCCAGCTCCTCATCTGAAAACACCGTATTGCCGACCACATTGATGTGCTGGATAGACGCCACGGTGCCTTCATCAATGGTTATTTTCAGCGCGATGCGGTTGCGCGGCGCAGGTAACGCTTCGGTATCGACTGAGGCACTGTAGCGGCCTTGAGAGACGTATTGACGTTGCAGTTCATTGCGCACGCCTTCCAGGGTAGCGCGCTGGAAGATTTCACCTTCACTGAGGCCCGACTGCTTCAGCCCTTTCATCAGGTCGTCGGTGCTGATTGCCTTGTTGCCGATAATCTCGATGCTGGCGATAGAAGGGCGTTCGACGACATTGATCACCAGCACATTGCCATCGCGGGCAACGTTGATGTCTTGAAAGAAACCGGTCTTGAACAGTGAGCGCGACGCGTCGGCCAGACGCTGTTCATCGGCCTGATCGCCGACATTGAGCGGCAGTGCAGCGAATACGCTGCCGGCAGACACCCGTTGCAGGCCGTTGACGCGGATGTCCGAGATGGAAAAAGTGTCGGCATGTACCAGCGGGACGCTGAATAACAGGCAGAACGATAGAAGCAGACGCGAAGAAATCATCAAACCCTTTCCAGAAAGCGGCGACAAAGGCATTTGAGCGCTGCCGATGACACGCCAGAAAGGGCCGGTCCGGCAGGCGCTGTTGGCTGCGCAGCATAGGGGGAGGGCATGTTGGGGACGGTTAACGCGGTGTAAGGTTAGGTAAAGATCATCAGGCCTGGCTGACATGCTGCAGCGGCGCCGGGATAATCGGCAACCACCAATCAAGGGCCTGCCATGACTCGCGTATTGCTTGTCGACGATGATCGGGAACTGACCGAAATGCTCAGCCAGTACCTGACCCGTGAAAGCTTCACTGTGACCTGCACCAACAGTGCGGAAGAAGGGGAAATCGAGGCGCTGTCCGGTCGTCACGACATTGTTGTGCTCGACATCATGATGCCGCGCATGTCCGGAATCGAAGTGCTTCGGCGCATCCGCGCGCAAAGCCAGGTGCCGGTGATTCTGCTGACGGCCCGTGGCGACAATATCGACCGTATTTCCGGTCTGGAACTGGGCGCCGACGATTACGTGCCCAAGCCCAGCTCGCCGGGTGAGCTGGTGGCGCGTCTGCGGGCGATCATGCGCCGGGTGAGGGCGGTGCCGGTGGTCGAGACGGTCAGGGAGGTGATTCAGGCCGGTGACCTGACGCTCTGGCCGGGCAAACGTGAAGCACGCTGGCAGGGCGTCACGCTGGAGCTGACCGGCAACGAGTTCTGCCTGCTGGAGGAGCTGGCGCGTCATGCCGGGCAACTGGTCAGTAAGCAGAACCTGTCGATGAACGCACTGGGGCGGCCGCTGGCCCGCTATGACCGCAGCATCGATGTGCACATCAGCAGCATTCGCCACAAACTCGGGCCGCGCAACGATAACCAGAGCTGGATACAGAGCGTACGCAATCTGGGCTACCTGTTGATTACGCCATGAGACCGAGCCGGTTGTTCTGGAAGCTTTTTCTGGCGTTCTGGCTGGCGACCAGCCTGACCTTCATGGTCGGTGCGGGCTTGTTCATGCTGTCACGGTCAGGACCAGGCGATCCCTCGTTCAGCACCGTGTTCGACAACGAAGTGCGCATGCTTCAACAGTCGGGCATTCCCGCAGGGCAGGCGTTGCTCGATGCCTGGCAGCCTGACGGGCAGGACCGGGTCGGGCTGTACGATGAAAAGGCCCGGTTGCTGGCGGGCGAGCCGGTAGATAATCCGCGTTTCGAAATGGCCGTGCACACTAGGGAAGGCACAGTTGTAAACATCAGGGCCACCCAACGGCCCAACCACGAAGATCGGCCTTCCCACCTTAACCCACTGATCACCGGCACCTTCATGAGTGCGCTGTTCAGCTGGTTCCTCAGCGCCTATCTGGTGGCACCGCTGATTAAGTTGCGTGAGGCGATGGGCAAGGTCGCCAGAGGTCGTTTCGACACCAGGGTGAAACCCGACATGGGCGGCCGGCGCGATGAAATAGTCGATCTGGCCGAGGACTGCGACCGTATGGCCAATCAGCTCAAAGTCATGGCCGACTCTCAGCAGCAACTATTGCATGACATTTCCCATGAGCTGCGTTCACCGCTGACCCGCATGAGCGCCGCCATTGGCCTGCTGCGCCAGGCGCCGACGCAACTGGACATGCTCGAGCGGATCGAGCGCGAGTCGGAACGGATGGACGCACTCATCGAGGAGCTGCTGACCCTGGCGCGCATGCAGAGCGATGCCGAAAGCCTGGAGCG
Source organism: Pseudomonas syringae group sp. 243L2 (assembly GCF_032587875.1). Taxonomy (NCBI): domain Bacteria; kingdom Pseudomonadati; phylum Pseudomonadota; class Gammaproteobacteria; order Pseudomonadales; family Pseudomonadaceae; genus Pseudomonas; species Pseudomonas syringae group sp. 243L2. The sequence goes on along the minus strand of NZ_JAWHPL010000036.1, from coordinate 20,743 downwards.
AGAGACGGTCGATGTCATCAGCCTGCTGGCCGCCATCGTCGAGGATGCCGCGTTCGAGGCTGGCCTGAAACAGTGTCGGGTCAGGCTGCAGGCCCCCGAACCTTTTGTGGCACAGGTCGACAGCGAATTGCTTTACCGGGCATTCGAAAACGTGATCCGCAACGCGGTTCGCCACACGGCGGTGGGCACTGATGTAGTGGTGGTTGCCAATGTTCAGGCGCAGCCGCCGTGCTTGACGGTCAATGTCATTGATCAGGGGCCGGGCGTGGATGACGATTGCCTGCAACGTATTTTTCAGCCCTTTGAGCGTGGCCCCGACAATACCGCGCAAGGCTTCGGTCTGGGCCTGGCCATCGCGCAGCGTGCCGTTGAAATGCACGGTGGCCAGATTGCTGCGCGCAATCGGCCGGGCGGTGGGTTGGTTGTGGATATTGTGCTGCCGGTGTGCTGAGGCGTGCTGGTTGATCACCTTCAGCGGTTCGATTGTGCTGCTTGCGGCGGTGCTTCACCGGGCAATTCATAAACAAAATCGACCTTTGGTGGTAAAGAAACTCGGCCCCGGCGCTCGAAACCGTTACGCTATGCAGCTGTATTTTTGTTTTTCGTCGAGGTAGCACCCGTGTTTTCCGAATTCGCCCTGCACGAACGCCTGCTTAAAGCTGTGGCCGAGCTTAAATTTGTCGAGCCTACGCCTGTGCAGGCGGCCGCCATTCCGCTCGCACTGCAAGGGCGTGACCTGCGGGTGACAGCGCAAACCGGTAGCGGTAAGACCGCCGCATTTGTGCTGCCGATCCTCAACCGTCTGATCGGCCCGGCCAAGGTTCGCGTCGACATCCGTGCGGTGATCCTGCTGCCGACCCGTGAGCTGGCTCAGCAAACCCTCAAGGAAGTCGAGCGCTTCTCGCAGTTCACATTCGTCAAGGCCGGTTTGATCACCGGTGGCGAGGACTTCAAGGTTCAGGCCGCGATGCTGCGCAAGGTGCCGGACATTCTGATCGGCACGCCGGGTCGTCTGCTGGAGCAGTTGAACGCAGGCAATCTGGACCTCAAGCACGTTGAAGTGCTGGTACTGGACGAAGCCGACCGCATGCTGGACATGGGCTTCTCCGAAGACGTCGAGCGTCTGGCCGGCGAATGTGCCGGTCGTGAGCAGACCATGCTGTTCTCGGCGACCACCGGCGGCGCTGGCCTGCGGGAAATGATCGGCAAGGTGCTCAAGGATCCACAGCACCTGCAAGTGAACAGCGTCAGTGAGCTGGCTTCCGGCACACGCCACCAGATCATCACCGCCGATCACAACGTGCACAAAGAGCAGGTCCTCAACTGGCTGCTGGCCAACGAGACTTACCAGAAAGCCATTATCTTCACCAATACCAAGGCTATGGCCGACCGTTTGTACGGCCGTCTGGTTGCGCTGGAATACAAGGCGTTCGTGCTGCACGGCGACAAGGACCAGAAGGACCGTAAGGCGGCCATCGACCGTCTTAAGCAGGGCGGCGCCAAGATCATGGTCGCGACCGATGTGGCGGCTCGCGGTCTTGATGTTGAAGGTCTGGACATGGTGATCAACTTCGACATGCCGCGCAGCGGTGACGATTACGTCCACCGCGTCGGTCGTACCGGCCGTGCGGGTAGCGACGGTCTGGCGATCTCGCTGATCTGTCATGGCGACTGGAACCTGATGTCGAGCGTCGAGCGCTACCTCAAGCAGAGCTTTGAGCGTCGTGTCATCAAGGAAGTCAAAGGCACCTACGGCGGGCCGAAGAAGGTCAAGGCATCGGGCAAGGCTGTAGGCGTGAAGAAGAAAAAGACTGACGCCAAGGGCGACAAGAAAAAGACAGCGGCCAAGGGGCCGACCAAGCGCAAGACGGTCAACCGTCCCAAGTCCGATCTGGTCAGCCAGGACGGTATGGCGCCGCTGAAAAAACGCAGCACCCCGGCCCCGGCTGCCGAGTGATTGCCATGATCGCTCCCGCGCAGGCGGGAGCGGTCAGCTTCTCCTCTGTCTGCCACCTGCGCAGAACAACCCCCCCCGTTATACCCTCCAGCAGCTTCTCTGAACCGCGACAAACCCCGCAGGTCACATTTTCTGAGTCGTATGCCTGTGGCTGGATGTCATGGGCGATCAATCCATGCTGGACGGAGGTTTAGAAAAATGACTTACAACTGGGACCTTATCGAGCGTTTGTTGCACGAAGTGCAGAACGACGGCGCCAAATCGACAGCCACTGAATTTGAGACACTGCTTAATCGCGGTTACATCGAACCTCGTCCTGGCGAGGAGGGCGGTGATGGCTCGAGCTACATGCTGACAAAGCGCGGCGCAAGCCTGCTTTCTTTGATCGACAGCAGCATTCCGGGAAATGATCACCCTCGTCAGGTGCTGAATGAGCAGGCAGGCGACCCGCTTGACCCCGCGCTCTTCGACACCATCGCTAAAAAGCCGCAGATCGCCTGAAACCGCTGACACTGCACATGCCGATTCTGAGGACGCAGAGCGTCCAGAACGGCATACCCACGCGGAGCATGGGTACGATAGTCATAGTTGTGCTGAAATGACCATCGTTCCTCACGCTCCAGCGTGGGAATGCATTGGGTGACGCTCTGCGTCACGATCCTGCGCCGCGCACTCAAGGCAGAACGCAGAGCGTCCGGAACGGCATGCCCACTTCAGAGCATGGGCACGATAGTCATGGTGATAGGGCTAGCGGACTACTTCTGCGACTTCAGGCAATCCAGGTCAGTGAAGTCCTTGCGCATGTCGGCGATGCGGCTCAGCAGTTTGGCGCGCTGTTCCGGGGTGCTCAGGACGGTGATGTCGACGATCAGCGATATCGCGGCCTTCTCGGTCTGGTCGTAGGCCTTGCGGTATTCAGGGGTCCAGAACGTCTCGCGGTCCTGCAGCAGCGCGGCGATGCGTTGCGGGAAGTCACTGGCCTGACGCTGCTGGACCGTGGACAGGAACAGGTTCTGCCAGCGCGTACGGTTTTCAATCCACGCCTTGTTCTGCTCGCCCAGTGATGCAGACCATACCTGAATGCGATCCTTCTGCGCCTGATTAAGCTTGCCGACCCACGGTGTCACGCGTTTCTCCATCCGGTCGGCACGCTCTGCAATCTGGCGCTCCAGTGGCTGGTCGAGGTACTTGTTTTCGCGCTTGCGCTGGTCCTTGGCGAACGACTCCTGCATCTCCTGCACTTGCTTGTCGTCAAAGCGCGACAGCAACTCCACGGCAGACGGGGTGATTTCCTTCGAGATCTTGGCTATCGCCTCTTTGGCTTCGCTGGTACGGGCTTGCAGCCCTTCGTAAGTCACCTGGTCGGTCTTGACCATGTCTTCAAGCTTGTCCAGCCAGGTCAGGTATTCCGGCAACTGGGTACTGCAATGCCAGCTCAAGTGTTGCTTGAGGCGCACATCCAGCCAGCTTTTCTGTTCCGAATTCATGTCCAGGTAGTCGCTGAGCGTCCACGGGATGATGACGTCGAGATTGCGATACGCCAGTCCAACCTGATTGCATCCTGCAAGCAGCGCAACGGTCATCAACAGGGTGATGAGGGCTTTGAATAAAGACTGCATGACAACTCCTTGGCGTACTGACGTGCAGTAGAGGAGTGTAGCGTCTGGCAGTTCAACCGGTTTGAGCCTTTAAAAGAACGAGCGCACCGCTTTGAGCGTAAACGTCCCTTCACAGCGCGCGTTGTGGCCGCTGTAGACACTGCAATCGCCGCCGCTCAGGCTTGAGCCGCTGTAGATGAGGTTCATGTCAATGCCCAGCCAGGGGCGTGACAGGTTAAGCGACCAGTCGTTGAAACCGTTGATCAACCCGCCGTCGGCGGAAGACTGCGGGGTGTCGAACTGATGATTGGCGTATTGCATGCGCACGCCCACACCCAGTTGCTCGATAGCCCCAAGGTCGACAAATACCGTGCTGTCGCGTGTGCCAACATCGTTACTGAATGCTGCGCCGATGCGGCTGTTTCGCATGCGCAGTCCGGCGTAGAACTCGTGACTGTCGATCTGGCTGGTATCGGGGTAGCTGTAACGAATCATCCCCAGTTCATAGCCCAAGGTATTATCGAAGGGTTTCTTGAAGCCCATGTAGGAGTCAAGTTCCATCCCTGAATCGGAAGCAAAACCCATGTTCGGTGCCCATTGGCCGAAGTAGAAGCCGCTCTCGTGGGTCAGGTCCAGTCCGCCATGAAAAGAGCCCGAGCCGCCGCTGGGCGTCACAAGGCCTTGCGCCATGCTGCGCGTGGGCGTAGTTGCCAGTTTCAGGTCGAAGTCGCCCAAATCCCGCTCCAGAACCTGGGCAGAGACAGACTGACAGACAAGCATGGCGCTGAAAGACAGCACATGTAAGCGATGGCTGAGCATGGCTCACTCCTTGATCTGCGAGGAGTGTGGTCAGGGATGGCGTATCAAAAATGGCTCAGGAGCCGACACAAGCCGCGAGCTAGAGCCTCGCAAGGATACCGTTGAAATGGACCGCGGGCGCACCGTTCGTCGATCCGTTGTGTGTCAGTTAGCCGCAGTGGTGCGCGCCGAGGGGATGACCAGGCCGCGAATCACTACCAGCGCCTGTTGAAATGACGGGTAGCCGCTCTTGGCAACGTCCAGTTGGGAGTACTCGGCCTGGTAACGTTCAGCAAGCTTCGGGTCGCTGACGCTCAGCTGTTGCGAGAGCAGGGCGATGGCCAGTGGATGCTTGTGCTTTGCCGCAGTCTGCAGCAGTTCGATAATCTGTTTTTGATCGGCCTGCTGGCGGATCAACAGTACGGCCTGGTAGAACTCGGCTTCGCCCGATGCGTCGTCGAGTGCGGCACGGCGCAGCATGGCTTCGGCCAGCTCGTAGTTTTCGCGGTCATCTTCGCTGATCAGCAACTTGGCCTGGAGCATGTCGTTCTGATAAAGCAGATGCCCCGCCCGGCATGGGCTGTCGGTGAGCTGACTGTCATTGGGACCGTTTTCGCAGTGGTGCGATGCGCAGCCGCCAAGGTAGACAAGTGCGCCGAAAAGCATCCAGTTCTTCATTCGAGCATTCCACAAAGGAGATAACGTCCAGAGCGTGATCCAGCTCGTGGTCATAGTGATATCAGAGGAGAGAGTAGCAGCGTGACCGGAAGAATATCCAGCGAAGGATCGTCAATCTAGCGCCTTGAGCGTCAAGGCGCATAGAGATCGACAGGCAGGGCGCGGTTTTACTTTTTACCGAGATTGATCTGCTTGGAAGGTGCGAAGGTCTGGCCACTCACGCCTTTGGCAATTTGCTGGATTTCACCGCCGGACTTCAGGAAAGCTGCAATCTGCGCGTTGATCGAATCGCTCGTTTCAACGGCTGGGGCGGGTTTGGCTTTCGAGTGGGATGCTTTGATACGCATGGCTGCCATTTACCTTCATAAACGTAATACGGCCAGCCAGAGTACAGGAAACGCTTGATTATTGCTTGGCAAATATGGCATTCGCCCGAGGTCGGCCGTTTGGCGGAGCTGCCTGGGCTCTGCGCGATTTAAATCTAACACTCTGTTTTAAAAGACAAGTTTATGACTGGTAGCCTTTGTGCTGCCCGAGCGAGTCAAGCCGTTTCGATCGGGGAAACTGACGAGTGGAGGCTATGTCGGCACCTTCTGCCACGCGGCGCGAACCCGGCGGTAAAGTCGGGTAGAATGCCGCCCACGCAATGAGGGTATCTGGAAATGGCTTTAATCGGGCGCTACAACAGCTTGCAAATCGTCAAGCACACGAACTTCGGTCTGTATCTGGACGGTGCGCAGGATGGTGAAATCCTTCTGCCCAATCGGTACATCCCCAAGGATATTCCTACTGAAGATGAAGACTGGCTCAATGTGTTCATCTATCTGGACAGCGAAGACAAGCTGATCGCCACCACTGAAAAACCCAAAGTGCAGGTCGGTGAGTTTGCCAGCCTCAAGGTGGTTGAAGTCAACAGCATCGGCGTGTTCCTCGACTGGGGCCTGCCCAAGGACCTGTTGCTGCCGTACTCCGAAGAGAAGCGTACCTTGCAGGCCGGTGAATACTGCGTGGTTCATGTTTACCTCGATAAGCACACGCGGCGCATTACCGCCACCGCGCGCCTGGATCGCTATCTGGACAAAACCCCGGCCAGTTACAGCGTCGGCCAGGAGGTTGACCTGCTGGTCGCCGAAGCGACCGATATGGGTTTCAAGGCGATTATCAACAACAAGCATTGGGGCTTGATTCACAAGAACGAAGTGTTCAAGTTCATGCGCGCCGGCAAGCAGGAAAAGGGCTACATCAAGGAAATCCGTGCCGACGGCAATATCAGCCTGAGCCTGCAGCCGGTGGGCGCAGAAGCAGCGAGCAGCCTGAATTCGAAAATTCTCTCAAAGCTGCGTGAGAACAACGGTACATTGCCAGTCAGCGACAAAAGCGATCCGCAGGTCATCAGCGGCCTGTTCGGGGTCAGCAAAGGTAACTTCAAGAAAGCTATCGGTGCGTTGTACAAACAGGGGCAGATCGTGATTCACGCTGACCGTATCGACCTGGTCTGATAGATCGCCCGGGCCCGGAATTTCATCAAGGACGTCCCATGAAAAGAATACTCACGGCTTACCTCGGCACGTTACTGGCGTTTCTGATCCTCGACGGGTTGTGGCTGGGCGTCCTCATGGGGCCGACCTACCGTGAATGGCTCGGACCGCTGATGCTTGCCACGCCCGTGGCTGGGCCTGCAATAGCGTTCTATCTGCTCTACGGGGCAGGCGTCGTGGTTTTCGGCGTAATGCCCGCGGTCAGAGAGCAGCGACTGAGCCGTGCGACCTTGTTCAGCGGGCTGCTGGGGCTGGTTGCCTACGGTACTTATGACCTGACCAACTGGGCCACCTTGCAGGGCTGGCCTGCGCAACTGGCGCTGATAGACCTTGCGTGGGGCACGGTGGTGTCGGCATTGGCCGGGACGGCGGGGTATCTGGCGGTGCGTCGGTTTACGTGAAGCGGCAGGCCGGGATGAGGTTGCCGATTGGCAACTTTCATCCCGAGCCGTGCGGGAACGTGACGACTGCTGGTGGAGCTATTTTTGCAAGAAGGCGGCAAAACCCAGGTTGCTGCCCTTGGGGCGCATGTCCTTGAGGAATGAATCCTTGTCGGCGCTCAGCTCCAGGCTGACGGTCGGCTTGCGTTTGTCCGCATTGCGCACTTCAAGGCCTTCCATGTGATCGCGCATGAACACCGTGGTCACTTTCAGGTGCAGCAACTGGTCGGTTTCAGGTGTGTGCAGCAGCAAGTGCAGCCATTCGTACTGACCCACTTGCAGGCGCGGCACAGGCAGGTCGAACCACCAGATGTTTCTTTTTGGGTCCAGCACGGCGAAGTGCGTGTTATTGACGCCGAGCACCGCGCCGCCCAAGTCCTGGTTTCTGCGTGCAATGGCCAGCTTTTTATCGAGTTTCATAACGTTCCTGTGCATCGGTTTGTTCAGCGTGTCGGCCCTGCCGGACAACAGTGGCGCGCATTCTCGCACAAACTTCGATGCAAACTCGCCGTCGGCGGCGCTAAAAACGCGCCATTGCACATGGCAGACGAGTGGCATCAGCCGGCCAGAAAATAGTTGAAACTCTTCGCGACAGCCGCAGGTCAACCATTTTGTCGAGTACGACATCCGATTCCAGCGCGGTCTTCAGACCCAGGAGATTCACGATGAGCAGCACCAGCGATAAAGCCAAAGGTATGGCCAACGAAGCCGTTGGTAACGTCAAGCAGGCTGTTGGCAAGGCTACCGACAACACCAAACTGCGGGCTGAAGGCAAGGCGCAAGAGCTGAAAGGCGAAGGCCAGCAAGCCAAAGGCAAAGCCAAGGACGCGATCAAGAAGGGCGTGGACAAGGCTTGAGTCGAGTGGTCCCGGGGCTTTCATTTCGGGATCAGGCAAGACCGATAACGGCCATCCGCGGATGGCCGTTATGCTTTCTGCTCTGCGGGACTGAAACCTTTCACGACCTGTCCAGTCAATGTGCCATCGGTATTCGCATCTCTGCGCCACATACGGGACACTGCATGCATGAAGTACCGGTTTTCAGGATGTGAGGTTTTCCAGTAAGGGAGCGAGAGGAAGCGCCATGATTTTCCCCCATTTGCGTAAATTGAAAGTCAGCAAGGTGCTGGTGAGAACCGTCAACGAGTTCCTCGACGACGAGATGTCCACCTACGCCTCGGCACTGGCTTATCAGATGCTGTTCTCTCTGTTTCCGTTTCTGCTGTTTCTGATCGCATTGATCGGCTTTCTGCACCTGCCGGACTTTTTTTCCTGGTTGCGGCTGCAATCGGAATTCCTCTTGCCGCCCCAGGCGCTCGAGCAGGTCAACCCGGTCATCGACCAGTTGCAACAGTCCAAGGGTGGCCTGCTGTCCATCGGTATCGTGATCGCGCTGTGGACTGCTTCAGCAGGTGTGCGCCTGATGATGAGTGCCATGAACGCTGCCTACGACGTGGTCGAAGGGCGGCCTATCTGGAAGCGCCTCCCGCTGTCGATCCTGTATACCGTAGGCATTGCCGGCATGTTGCTCGCGGCCGCAGCTTTCATGGTGCTGGGGCCGCAAGTGATGAACTGGATTGCAGCCCAGATCGGCATGGAAGACTTCATCGTGACGCTGTGGACCATCCTGCGCTGGCCGGCGATCATCATTCTGCTGATGGTTGCGGTGGCGCTGATCTATTACGTGATGCCTGACGTCAAACAGGAGTTTCGCTTTATTACCCCAGGCTCGGTGCTGGCGGTGGTGGTATGGATCGTTGCTTCACTGGCGTTTGGTTTTTACGTCAAGACCTTTGCCGATTACAACGCGATGTACGGCAGTATCGGCGCGATCATTGTCCTGTTGCTGTACTTCTATATTTCGGCTGCCGTGCTGTTGCTGGGGGCTGAAATGAATGCGGTGATCGAGCATATGTCCGCCGAAGGCAAGGACGCAGGCGAGAAGGAAGCCGGTGACGGGCTGGGCGAGGAAAGCAGCGAAACAGGCAAACAGCACGTTTCCGGCCTGGGCCGCGATCACTCGGTGCCACTGCAGAAGGCTGACGAAACCTGATCGCGTTCTGTGGCAAGATTGCTTTTTAGGCAAGGAACACGCAGCCATGATCCGTAGCATCCTGAAAATGGGCGATGAGCGCCTGTTGCGCATCGCCCCTCCGGTGCCCGCAGACATGTTCGGCAGCAGCAAACTCAACACGCTGATTGCCGATATGTTCGAGACCATGCACAGCGTGGGCGGTGTGGGCCTTGCCGCACCGCAGATCGGCATTGATCTGCAACTGGTCATTTTCGGTTTCGAGCGCAGCGAGCGCTATCCCCAGGCCGAGGCGGTCCCGCAGACGATCCTGCTTAACCCACTGATTACCCCATTGAGCCCGAGCCTGGAAGAGGGTTGGGAAGGGTGCCTGTCGGTGCCCGGGTTACGGGGTATGGTGAATCGTTACCAGAGCATTCGCTATGAAGGTTTTGACCCTGAAGGCCAGCCTGTCGAGCGTGTTGCCCATGGGTTTCATGCGCGGGTCGTGCAGCATGAATGCGACCACCTGATTGGTCGTCTCTACCCGTCGCGCATTACCGATTTCAGCAAGTTCGGCTTCATGGACGTAATGTTCCCGGACATGGACCCCAATGCCGATGAGTGATCACCCGACGGCTCTGCAAAACCGTCAGGCTTCCCGACAGAGCGCAATCAGCGGTTTGCTGCGGCTGTAGCGCATGAATTTCTCGCCGAGGGTGTGTGGTAGACGTTGTGCTGTCTCAAACCCGGCGAGCTGGTAAAACCCCAGCAAATCAGGATGGCAGAACAGCCACACCGGCCCGGCCAGCGGTTGCAGCGCGGCATCGATCAAGCTTCGCGCCACTGTCTTCCCGCGCATGGGGGGCGCTACGAACAGCCCGGTCAGCCAATGTCCCTCAGCGACGGGCGTCAGGCACAAGGCACCGATGATTTCTGCCTGCTTCGCCACCCACGCCTGCCCCTTGCTGGCCGCACGCATCGATGACTGGTGCTCGCGGTAAAACTTGCCCAACAGCGGGCGGCACGCATCGGGTAACGGGTAAAAGCGGATTTCAGACATCGCGGACAGGCTCGGTACGTGGGCTGCGCATCATACAGAGGCTAAAGCCGTCACAACTAATCGCCAACGGCTGCTGTCGATAGTTTCAGACCCGTTTTTTTTCGCGCCATTTGAGGTGAGCATGAAATCGATAACACGACTGTTGGGCTGTTCACTTCTGGCGCTGGGGCTGCTTGGGCAGACAGCAGGGGCGGCTGAAAAAAACGCGCCTATCCAGTTCGGTGCGCTTACCTGGGAAAGTGGCAGCCTGATCACCGAGGTGCTGCGTACCCTTGTCGAGAAAGGCTATGGCTACCGTACTGATACCTTGCCCGGCAGCACCGTCAGCCTGGAAACCGCGCTGGCGAAAAACGACATTCAGGTGATCGCTGAAGAGTGGACCGGACGCAGCCCGGTGTGGGTCAAGGCTGAAGCTGACGGCAAGGTGCTCGGCCTGGGCAACATCGTCAAAGGCGCGACCGAAGGCTGGTGGGTGCCTGAGTACGTGATCAAGGGCGATGCCGCCAAAGGTATCAAACCTGTAGCGCCCGATTTGAAGTCTGTTGCTGACCTGGCGCGTTACAAGGACGTTTTCAAAGACCCTGAATCGCCCGACAAGGGCCGTTTTCTGAACAGCCCGAGCGGTTGGACTTCGGAGATCGTCAACACCCAGAAGCTCAAGGCTTATGGCTTGACAGACAGCTTCGTCAACTTTCGCACCGGCTCGGGCGCGGCGCTGGACGCCGAAGTCGCATCGGCCATCCGCCGTGGCAAACCAGTGCTGTTCTATTACTGGTCACCCACACCCCTGCTGGGCAAGTACAAGCTGATCAAGCTGGAAGAGCCCGCTTTCGATGCAGAAGCCTGGAAAACCCTGACCGACGCCAGTAATCCCAACCCGCGTGGCACCTCTTCGCTGGCGGCGACGCTGTCTATTGGTGTGTCGGCAGAATTCAGCAAGCAATACCCTGAGCTGGTGAGTGTTTTCAAAAACGTCGATTTCCCGATTGATCTGCTCAACCGGACATTGGGTGAAATGAGTGACAAACATGAGGACCCCGGCGTGGCCTCCGCCAGGTTCCTCAAGCAGCACCCCGAGGTCTGGAAAGCCTGGTTACCAGCCGATGTTGCCGCCAAAGTCAGTCACAGTCTGTGACTGTTGCGCTGCAAGGATCATGGAAGGGGCATAGCTGATAACGTCATCAATGGCCGGTATACGACGTGTCGGGTGGTAAAGCCCTGCCGAGCTGTTAAGTTCAAGACTCAGTCAATTCATGCTCAGGAGGAGCCATGGCTGATTACATCCAGGGCTCGCGAGGTGCGTGGCAGACCTGTCTGGCACTCATGGCCTGCCTGTGCCTGGACGCGATGCACCCGGTCAATGCTGAAGAAGCGGATGACATGGCGCTGGCGTTGGTGGAACAGCGAAATCTGGGCGAAGGTCTGGCGTGGCTGGGTTATCAGGTCGCCTCGCGCACAGCGACGTTTGCCGGTATCGTGCAAGCAATTGGCAAGACCGAAGCTCAGGAACTGGTGCAAAAAGAGTTGCAGCGCCTGAAACCTGAGTATCAATCGCAATGGGACCGCAATCTGGCAGCGGCCTATGCCCATTCATTTACGGCCGAGGAATTGCGTTCGCTCAATCAGGGCGAGGACTCGCCTTCCCTGGTGAGCAGATTCAGAGCCAGAAACACCCAGGTCAGTGCCGACATGAAAGCCCGGTCCTCGGAGCTGCTGGGACAATTCGTAAGTCGTGCGCTGGGCAACGCTCAGGCAGCACTGCAACGCTGACATCCATTCGATGATATGAGGCAAAACCATGGACGCATTCATGCAGGCTGCAATCGATGAGGCACAACTAGGGCTGAAGGAAGGTGGAATCCCCATCGGCTCGGTCATTGTTCACGAGGGCAAGATCATTGGTCGGGGGCATAACCGCCGTGTGCAAGAGGGCAGTGCAACCAGGCACGGCGAAATGGATGCCCTCGAAAACGCCGGTCGCCAACCGGCCCGCGTGTACCGTGACGCGGTGCTCTATACCACGCTGTCTCCTTGTGCGATGTGCAGCGGGGCGATCCTGCTCTACGGCATTCGCAAGGTGATCGTCGGCGAGAACCAGTCGTTCATGGGCGAGGAAGAATTGCTACGCTCGCGTGGCGTGCAGATCGAGGTGCTTGATAACCAGGAGTGCAAGCACATGATGCAGGGCTTCATCGCCAGCAAGCCTGAGTTGTGGAACGAAGATATCGGCGAGTAAGGGGGGTGAAACCTCCAGGTCATGAGTCCGAGAACGGGCTCGGACCAGCGCAATTGCCACAATAGTCATCGCGATACTTGCCTGCCGTGCCAATGCTCTGCGTTGGCATGCCTTTGGTGAGATTCTGCGTCACACATCCTCAGCCTGGCGAGGCAGCGTGCATAACCGACGCTCAGGCCTCAATGGCCCGACCCTGATCATCGATCAATAATCTTCTTCCGCTCCGGACTTAAAGTGCTGTTTGTGCCACTAGTGTGCCTTTAACGGTGATAATCTCCTCTCATCATCATTACGGTATACACAACAGGCCGATTGCCTGGTTATTTTCGGAGCCCGATATGTCGGTCCAACAGCGCAATAACGTCAATATCGTGGGCGACGGACCGGCCACTCTGATTTTTGCTCATGGATTCGGCTGTGATCAGCACATGTGGCGCTTCATGGCTCCGCACTTCGCCGAACGCTTCAAGGTTATTCTGTTCGACCTGGTAGGCAGCGGAGATTCCGACGTGTCGGCCTGGTACCCGCACAAATATGCGTCACTCAAGGGCTATGCAAGCGACTTACTGGAACTGGTCGACGAGTTCGCCGGAGACGGGCCGATTGTGCATGTCGGGCACTCGGTCAGTTGCATGATTGCGGTGCTTGCTGAACTTCAGTCACCCGGCCGGTTCGACGGCCATATCATGGTGGGTCCATCGCCTCATTACCTCAACGACGGTGATTACGTCGGCGGCTTCACTCGCGCTGATATCGACTCGTTGCTTGAGACGCTGGAAAGCAATTACCTGGGCTGGTCCAGCACCATGGCGCCGACACTCATGGGCGCCTCTGACCGGCCTGAACTGGGTGAAGAGCTTGCCAGCAGCTTCCGTCGTACCAATGCCGAGATTGCCAGGCAGTTTGCCCGCGTAACCTTTCTTTCCGACCATCGTGCCGATGTCGCGAAACTCAAAAGCAAGACGCTGATCATGCAAAGCAGTGACGATCTGGTGGTGCCGGTGCAGGTTGGCGAGTACCTGCACCGTGTCATTGCCGACAGCACCTTGCACATGATCGACAACGTGGGGCATTACCCGCACATGAGCGCGCCGCAGGAATGCATAACCGCCATGAATCAGTTTCTGGCGTCTTACGAGAGCGCTGCACATGACGGTTGAACAGGTGAGTCTGCCAGTCCCAGAAGACCTGTACGAACATGCGGCCTGCGGTCTGTTGGTTACCTTGCCCAATGGCACCATTGAGCGTGCCAATCTGACGTTCTGCCGCTGGCTGGGCCTTGAGCGTGAAACTGTTCTGGGTCGCCGCTTTCAAGACCTGCTGAGTCTGGCAGGCAAAGTCTTCCTGCAAACCCACTGGGCGCCGCTGTTACAGACCCAAGGGTCGATTGCCGAGGTCAAGGTTGAATTGATCCATGCCGATGGCCGCGCCATTCCCATGATGCTCAATGCCGTACGCCGCGAGCATCCGACCGGGGTTTTGCATGAAGTGGCGGTGTTCATGGCCGAGGAGCGCAACAAGTACGAACGTGAACTGCTTGCTGCGCGCAAGATCGCCGAAGAGCTGTTGCAGCAACAGATGACTGTTCAGACAGAACTTACCTCGGCACGCAATCGCCTGCGTCTGGCTCACGCCGAGGCTGAAATACGGGCCATTTTTGCCGAGCAGATGATTGGCATCGTCAGCCACGACCTGCGTAACCCGCTGGCGGCAATCAAGATGGCGGCCGGGCTGCTGGAGCGCACGCAACTCGAGTCGCGACAAGAACGAATCCTCGGGCACATCCACCACTCCACTGATCGGGCCGACCGCATGATTGTGGATCTGCTGGATTTTACTCATGCCCGCGTCGGCAGCGGTATTGCCGTGGTCCCTCAGGCTATCGATCTGCACGCGGTTGTTGCTCGAGGCGTCGAAGAGCTGCGCCAGGTTTTCCCGCACAGGGTGCTGACGCATCGCAGCGAAGGACAGGGTGCGTGCTTGGCGGATCCGGATCGTCTCCTGCAAATGCTCGGCAATCTGGTGAGCAACGCCATCAACTATGGCACGGACGGCAGCGAGGTTTTGATCACGTCGTCCTTCGATACCTGGCTGATCAAGCTGTCGGTGCACAACGTCGGCGAACCGATACCGATGGAGAAGGTGGACGACCTGTACGAACCCGTCGTACGGGTGGTCAGTGACAGTGACGAAACCCGCACAGTCGGGCTTGGCCTGTTCATTGTTCGTGAGATCGTTCGAGCCCATCTGGGTGAGGTGACGGTTCGCTCGTCGGTTGAGGAGGGTACAACGTTCACCGTGGCCTTCCCGCGTCCTCCTGCATGAGTGAACGTGCGGCCAGGTTTTTTTCGGTCAACGTGGCGTATTCACGGGTGCACAATGATCGTTACAGACCTAAACTAAACGCTGCGCTATTACCTCAAGGCTGATACAGGTTCTCCATGCGGCAATCCATTTCAAATGATGTAGCCAAAATAAGCCGGATCAGCGCGGTTCCGGCCATCCTGCAAGTCATCACCGAATCAACCGGCCTGGGCTTTGCCGCCGTGGCGCGTGTCACCGAAAGTACCTGGATGGCCTGCGCGGTTCTGGACAAGCTGGATTTTGGTTTGAAACCCGGCGGCGAGCTGGAACTCAGCAGCACAATCTGCCACGAGATTCGCAGCTCCCAGAAGGCTGTGGTGATTGATCATGTCGCTGAGGATCCGCTGTTTTGTGAGCACCATACGCCGCGGTTATACAACTTCCAGAGTTACATATCGGTGCCGATCTTCCTCTCCAATGGCACCTTTTTCGGCACTATCTGTGCGCTGGACCCCAAACCCGCCAAGCTGACGGGTACCCCCATCGAGTCGATGATGGCGTCTTTTGCGCGTCTTCTGGCACTGCAGATCGAGGCCGAGGAAAACCTGCAGCAAGTGCGTGAAGACCTTCTGGCCGAGCGTGAGGTGGCAGAGCTGCGCGAGCAGTTCATCGCCGTTCTGGGGCACGACCTGCGCAACCCTTTGTTTGCGATCAATGCCAGTGCCGAATTGCTGCTGCGTCGGCCACTGGATGAAAAGGCCCTGCAAGTCGTGCAACACATCCTGACGTCTGGCAAACGCGCCTCGCAACTGGTCGACGACGTGCTCGACTTTGCCCGTGGCCGCATGGGACATGGTATTCCGCTGAGCATGCACGATGCACACGGGCTGGATGAAACGCTTGAGCATGTTGTGTCAGAGATACGCCGCGTTCACCCGTCCCGGCTGATCAAGTCGGATATAAAGATGCTGGAGCGTATTCGCTGCGACCACGAGCGGATCGCACAATTGCTGTCCAATCTGGTGTCCAACGCGATCAGTCACGGCGATCCCCAAAGCCCGGTCGAGGTGACAGCGGGCGTGCGCGGTGATCTGTTTCTACTCAGCGTTACCAATCAGGGCGAGCCGATACCCGAGTCCGTTCGTTCGCAGTTGTTCCTCCCTTACTCACGGCCAATCACCGACGCGCCGCAAGCCGGGCTAGGCCTGGGGCTCTATATCGCCAGCGAGATAGCCGTGGCGCATGGCGGTACGCTTGAAGTGTGCTCGACACAAGAGCAGGGCACTGTCTTCACGTTCAGGATGCCTTTGAAGTCGGCGTAGATACGCCCGCAAACCACGATGTGTGATCTGTGCGTGGCGCTTCCTTGCCCTGCGCCAGGGCCAAGCCTGCGTGGCGTCGCGCATGGCTGAAGGTATGCGCTTTGACCATCCTTGTTACAAACTCTCACACCGCTATGCTTGCTCATCGACACTGTCGGGTCGAACCTGAGGCCTGGGCTGCCGTCAAAGGCCTGAGTCTTCACGGTTACCCCGCAGTTTCACCTTTGTCAAGAGGTAGTGATGAACAGTTTTTTGCGCAATCTTGTAGGGGGCGTGCTGGTTGCGTCATGTGGCATCGGTGCTGTTCAGGCGCAGACACTGCCAAACAGCACACTCAACAACGGCGCCAGCAGCAACCCCTATAACAGCCCGATCAAGCGCTCCAACCCCAACAGCCGTCAGGGCACCGAGTCAATCACGCCCCGCGCGCCCGGCTCCAATATTGCGCCGCCTGTGCGCAGGCCTACGCTGGAGAACGGCGGTATCGGCAACGGCTACCCCACGCGCCAGAATGCTCCGCGTCCCTCTACGCCGACAACCGACCCCAGCCGCGCCAACTGAATCTTCAACCAAGCGAGCCCGTTTCACCGCGGGACGTCGACTCAATGCATAAGGAAACGCTCATGCTTAGAAAAACCCTGATCGCCACTTGGTGTGCTGCTGCCATTCTGAGCCTGCCGCTGACGGCAAGCGCCGCCCCGGAAACCTACAAAAGCGAACAAGGCACCGTCACGGTCACCCCGGTTGCCGAAGGTCTGGATCACCCATGGGCACTGGCATTTCTGCCTGACAAGCAGGGCATTCTGGTGACGGAGCGCTCCGGCAACCTGCGTATCGTGTCGGCGGACGGCAAATTATCCGAGCCGCTTTCCGGTGTGCCGCAAGTCTGGGCAAGAAAGCAGGGTGGTCTGCTCGACGTTGTGCTTTCCCCGGACTTCGCCAAGGACCGCATGGTCTATCTGACCTACTCCGAAGGCAGTGGCAAAACCGCTGCCGAGGGAGATACTGCGGGTACTGCGGCAGGGCGTGGTCGTCTGTCCAAAGACATGACCCGTTTGGAAGACTTCGAGGTTATCTTCCGCCAGGAACCGAAACTCTCGGTGGGCAACCACTTCGGCGCGCGGATGGTATTCGATCGCGACGGTTATCTGTTTATCGCGCTGGGCGAAAACAATGATCGTCCTACTGCGCAAGACCTGGACAAGCTGCAAGGCAAGATCGTACGTATCTACCCGGATGGTAGTGTGCCGAAAGACAACCCTTTTGTCGGGCAGAAAAACGTCCGGCCCGAGATCTGGTCCTACGGCCATCGCAACCAGCAGGGCGCAGCGCTCAACCCGTGGACCGGTACGTTGTGGACCAACGAGCATGGGCCCAAGGGCGGCGATGAATTGAACATCATCGAGCGTGGCCAGAATTACGGCTGGCCGATTGCGACCCACGGTATCAATTATTCGGGCGAGCCGATTCCGGAAGCCAAAGGCAAGTTTGTCGAAGGCACAAAAGTACCGTTTCAGGTCTGGGAAGTGTCACCGGGCATCAGCGGTATGGCGTTCTATGACCACAGCCTGTTCAAGGCGTGGGATCACAATCTGTTCATCGGCGCGCTGGCCACTGAGGAATTGATCAGGCTGCAATTTGATGGCGACAAGATCGTTCATGAAGAACGGCTGTTGAAAGGCATGAAACAGCGGATACGCGATGTGCGTCAGGGGCCTGACGGTTACTTGTATTTGTTGACGGATGAAGACAAGGGGAAGTTACTGAAAGTCGGGTTGGCTCAGTAATAGCCTGTTAAACCTTTGAAAAAGAAAACTCCCACAATGTAGTGGGAGTTTTCTTATTGTTTCTCGGAGCGATAACTGTTGGGGCAGTCGGATCAGTTATCCTTTGCGTCACGTACTACTTCGCCCGTCTTGGCATCGACGTCGTAGTTCCATTCCACACCCTTGGCGTCTTTCAGTTCGATCTTATAGACCAGGCGGCCGTCGCGTTCTTTTTCCAGCTCGGTATCGTGGACCGTGAAGCCTGTGTGCTTGGCAACGGCCTGCTTGTTGAACTGTTCAAAGTCACCCAATGCCTGAGACTTGTAAAGGCGGATCACTTCATCGGGACCAACGTCGGCCTGGGCGGCACCTGCAACAGCAGTGAGGGCAACAGCGGCGAAGACGGCAGGCATAAGTTTCATAGGGTATTCCTTTCTGATTGATCTGTTTCAATGGATTCGTGACACGCTGATTGGTTCAGCGGTTTTGTTGAATTCAGATTAGCCACACTTACTTAATTCACGCTTAATTATTCCGGTGCGCAACGTGTTTTGCGGTGGCTTCTTTCCCCTGATACGTAAGTAGAGTTTTTCCGCGTCATTCGTTTACCGGCAGACCGTCACGTAAAGGTTGAAAAAAACCGGCAGTGAACGTAAAAGGTTGGCCCCCTGCCGGAAGGTGCATCGCGTCTGTCCAGGCACCTGTCCTTGCGGAGTCTGATCGATGAGTACGCCCTACCGACCTGCCATGCGTCATGCCTGGCGATTGTTACCGTTGGGCATGGCTGTTGCCTCGCCGCTAATGGCTGCGGATCCGCTCACTCTGGACGCGGTCAACGTGACCGGGTTCAGCGAACAGGAAGGTGCCAGCGACTATAAAGCTGGTCGGGCGTCGATTTACGGGTTTGATCAGGCTTCGCTGCTGGACACGCCTGCCTCGGTTTCAGTGTTCAGCGAAGCGCTGATCAAGGACCGTCAGGCAAAACTGCTGAGTGACGTGCTGCGCAACGATGCCTCGGTCGGCGACGGCTATGCGCCGGTAGGCTATTACGAAAACTTTGTGGTGCGCGGCTTCTCGTTGAACGCGGCCAACAGTTATCGCATCAACGGCCGCAGCATTGCCGGCGAGCAGAACGTGGCGCTGGAGAACAAGCAGCAGGTCGAGTTGCTCAAGGGGCTGTCCGGCTTGCAGAGCGGCGTTTCAGAGCCCGGTGGTGTCATCAACTACCAGACCAAGCGCGCGCAGGATGTCCGCTCGGTAACGGTCTCTACCAACGAACACGGCGAGCGCTACCTCGCGACCGATGTCGGCGGCTGGTTCGGCAGCGAACAGCAGTTCGGGCTGCGCGCCAACCTGGCCCATGAAGACATTCGCTCGTACGTCGAGCACGCCGATGGCCAGCGTGATTTCGCCTCGCTGGCCTTCGACTGGAACATCAGCGAGCGCGCCTTGCTGCAACTCGACATCGAGTATCAGAGCAAAGAGCAGCGCTCGGTGCCCGGTTATCAATTGCTCGGCGGCACGGTGCTGCCTCACGACGCCTCGCCACGCAAGCTGCTGGGCTATCAACACTGGTCCAACCCGGTGGGCATCGACTCGCTGAACATGAACGGGCGTTTCGAATACCGGTTCAACGACAGCTGGAAGGGCAGCCTGAGTGCGTCGCGCAGTCGCGTGGTCATTGATGACTACAGCGCCTTCGCGTGGGGCTGTTACGGCTCGGCCAGCTGCGCAGCCGAAGCGGTACCCAACCACTTCAGCGCCGAGGGTGGCTACGACATCTACGACTTCCGCAGCCCGGACGACACGCGCCGTAACGACGAGGTCGAAGCGGCAATGTCCGGTACGTTCAATACCGGATCACTGGGGCACGAGCTGACCTTCGGCACCAGCGCCTACCGCCGCACCGTGGACACGCGCGGGACCTTCAATGAATTCGTCGGCTCAGGCACGATCAACGAGTCGCCTGAATCGGTGGCACCGTCGCCTTTGACACTGCCACATACCGAGCGCCGTCTGGACAGCCGCCAGTACGGGCTGTTTATCACCGACCGGATCAGTTTCAACGAGCACTGGCAGACCGTGCTGGGCGGGCGACAAGTGCGGCTCGACGAGCAGGCGTTTACCGAAGACGGCAGCGACGCAAGACACACCGAGCGTTACGTGTTCCTGCCGCAGGCGGCATTGATCTACAAACCGGTGGACAACGTTTCGCTCTACACCAGCTACAGCAAAGGCCTCTCGCTGGGCGGGACAGCTGCCTGGTTTACTACCAACGCCAGTGAAATTCTTGCGCCCACCGTGTCTCGACAACTGGAAGCGGGTATCAAGTATGACTGGCAGCGTATGAGCCTGACGGCCGCAGTGTTTCAAGCCCGTCAGGCTTACCAGTATTCCAGGCCCAACGATGACGGCACGTTTACCTATGTGCAGCAAGGCGAGCAGAAAAACACCGGGCTTGAACTGGGCGCGAGTGGCTGGGTGACCGACCGCCTGCAGATATCCGCCAGTGCGGCGGCCATCCGGGCGCGAGTCGAGGGCAGCGGCACCGACGCCTACGACGATCACCAGGCCCTCAATGTGCCCAAATACCGTGGCACCCTGCAAGCTGACTATAGCCTGCCGGTGACCGGGCTCGCCTTACTCGGCGGGATGCAGTATAGCGCCAGCAAGTACGCTGACCGTGAAGGCTCCGTGCAGGTCAATGGCTACACACTGTTCAATATCGGCAGCCGTTACAGCACCCGAATCAGCGGCTACGACACTGTCCTGCGCCTGACCGTCGACAACCTTTTCGACAAACGCTACTGGCGTGATGCCGGGGAGTATCTGGGTGACGACTACCTATTCATGGGCGCACCCAGAACGGCGAGATTGTCGGCCACTGTCAACTTTTAGTGACGGGCTCTACTGCACGGAGCGTTGGCACGATCGTCGGGATTCTCGTTCCACACGCTCCAGCGTGGGAGTGCAGTTCTCGACGCTCTGCGTCGTCAAGAGGACGCGGAGCGTCCAGAAACGGCATGCGACGCG
>NZ_JAWHPL010000035.1:0-685 GCF_032587875.1 Pseudomonas syringae group sp. 243L2 | reverse complement strand
TGAGCAACCACAGAGCATTCCACTCCTTGTTGGGGTGTCCATCCAATGGCAGAAAATGACCGCTGACCAGCCGAGGCTGATAGCTTTGACCTTCGCCCAGCCGGTAATCATGGCGGTGGCGTTCAAGGGCTCGATTCGCCCGTTGCAGACCCTGATCACGGTGGGTGAAACCGCCGGGGTAGTCATAGTCCTCAAGATCAGGCTGCGTCTTGATATCCGCCGAACCTTCCATCTTCAGAAGGGGCTTTTCAAAGTGATAATCACGGCGAGCGGTGCGGTTGGCGCGGGTTTCCAGGCGCAGCTTGAAACGCTTGATGACCGGCTCATCGGCCACCAGACCATTGTCCCGGCGATAAAACACCGAATCGAGTTTCGCAAACACCGTCTGGTCATCGCCAAACACCAGTTGATGCGCTGTGGGGCTGTGCTCAAAGTGATAGTGCAGACCTTCCTCTTCGCACAGTCTCTGGACGAAGTGCAGATCCGACTCGTTGTACTGCACGCAGTATTCCCGCTCGGCGTATGTCGTGCTGAGTTCGAAGCGGTAGGCATTGGCCAGCAAGTGATGTTCTTCCAGTATCTGCGCGATGATCTGCGACACTGTGCGATTCTGGAAAATACGCTGATTGGTGCGATGCCCGAGCCGGGCCAGATGCGGGCGCAGGGTGATCGAGTAGTGCGTGAG
>NZ_JAWHPL010000034.1:0-65756 GCF_032587875.1 Pseudomonas syringae group sp. 243L2 | reverse complement strand
ATGCCGTGCGTGACGCTCTGCGTCACAGATCTACGCCGCACCACACATTCAAGACCGGACGCAGAGCGTCCAGAACGGCATGCGACGCGGAGCGTCGCACGATAATCAAGACATGCCTAAGCAGAGCATCGCACGGTAGTTGGGATTATCGTTCCGCACGCTCCAGCGTGGGAATGCCGTGCGTGACGCTCTGCGTCACAGATCTACGCCGCACCATCACATTCAAGATCGGACGCAGAGCGTCCAGAACGGCATGCGAGGCGGAGCGCACGATAATCAAGTGGAGCGTCGGCCTGCCTCAGTCAACCGTCACGCCCAGTTCGGTCAGGCGTTTGAGCAGCGCATCTTCGTCCAGTACGGTCAGCCCCAGCTCGTTGGCCTTGGTCAGTTTCGAGCCTGCACCGGGGCCTGCAACCACGGTGTGGGTCTTGGCCGAGACCGAGCCGGAGACTTTGGCACCAAGGCTTTCGAGTTTTTCCTTGGCGACGTCGCGACTCATGCGTTCCAGCGACCCCGTCAGTACCCAGGTCTGCCCGGCCAGCGGCAAGCCTTCGACGGTTTTTTTCTCGCTGCGCCAGTGCATGCCGAAGTCTTTGAGCTGGGCTTCTATGGCGCGGGCACGCTCGGCATGTGCGCTGTCGTCGAAGAAATCACGGACCGATTTGGCCTGCTTCTCCGGCAGCGTCTGGCGCATGTCCAGCCAATCGGCGCTGATGATGGCCTCCAGCGTGCCGAACCTGTCAGCCAGTTTCTGTGCAGCGCCCGGCCCTACCGACGGGATATGTAATTTGTCGATCAGCCCTTCGAGCGTAGTGCTGGCCGCAAACTCGGCACCCAACTCGCCCTGGTCCTGCAATTTCAGTCCACATTCGCCCAACAGCGCATCAATGACGTTACGGTTGTGCTCGTCTTCGAAGAAGCTGTGAATTTCGTAGGCGACTTCCAGACCGACATCGGGCAGGTACGTCAGGACTTCCGGCAATGCCTGTTTGACTCGGTCCAGGGACGCCAGCGAACGCGCCAGCACCTTGGCCGTCTCCTCGCCCACATCGGGAATGCCCAGGGCATAGATGAAGCGCGCCAGGGTCGGCTGTCGGCTGTCGGCAATCGCCTTGAGCAGCTTGTTGCTGGAAATTTCGGCAAAGCCTTCCAGGTCGATGATTTGTTCGTATTTCAACTTGTACAGGTCGGCGGGCGAGCCAATGAGTTTTTCATCGACCAGTTGCTCGATGGTCTTGTCTCCCAACCCTTCAATGTCCATCGCACGACGTGACACATAGTGGATGATCGCCTGTTTGAGTTGCGCACCGCAGGCCAAACGCCCGACGCAGCGATACACCGCACCTTCGGTGATGGTTTCCTTGCCCTTGCTGCGTTTGATCAACTGCGTGCGCTCGACATGCGAGCCGCATACCGGACAGGTCTGTGGTACCTGGACCGGCCTTGCGCTTTCAGGACGGCGCTCGACGACAACCTGCACCACCTGCGGAATCACGTCACCGGCACGACGGATGATCAACGTGTCGCCAATCATCAAGCCGAGCCGCGCCACTTCATCCATGTTGTGCAGCGTGGCGTTGGCGACCATGACACCAGCCACCTTGACTGGCTTGAGGCGCGCGACCGGCGTTACCGCACCGGTACGGCCTACCTGGAACTCGACATCCAGCAACTCGGTCAGCTCTTCCATGGCCGGGAATTTATGGGCGATCGCCCAGCGTGGCTCGCGGGCGCGAAAGCCCAGTTCGCGCTGCGCAGCCAGGTTGTTGACCTTGAACACCACACCGTCGATCTCGTAGCTCAGCGTCAGGCGCCGCTCACCGATATCGCGGTAATAGTCCAGACACTCCTCGACGCCATTCGCCAGCTTCAGCTCGCGACTGACCGGCATCCCCCATTTTTTCAACGTTTCAAGCACGCCGATGTGAGTGTCGGCGATTTCCGCCGAAGTCTGCCCCAGGCCATAGCAGCAGAATTCCAGCGGACGATTGGCAGTTATTTTCGAGTCCAGTTGGCGCAGGCTGCCCGCCGCTGCATTGCGCGGGTTGGCGAAGGTTTTGCCGCCGATTTCCAGCTGGCTGGCGTTGAGCCGCTCGAAACCTGCCTTGGACATGAATACTTCGCCGCGCACTTCCAGCACATCCGGCCAGCCCTTGCCTTTCAGCTTGAGCGGGATGTTGCGCACGGTGCGTACATTGACGCTGATGTCCTCGCCGGTGGTCCCGTCCCCACGCGTCGCACCGCGTACCAGCGCACCATCGCGATACAGCAGGCTGACTGCCAGACCGTCCAGCTTGGGCTCGCAGCTGTACTGCACCTTGCTGCCCGCACCAAACAGGTCCCCGGCAGGCAAATCCAGCCCTTCGGTTACCCGCCGGTCAAACTCGAGCATGTCGCTTTCTTCGAAAGCGTTACCCAGGCTGAGCATCGGCATTTCGTGCCGCACCTGGGTGAACGCCGACAAAGCGGCACTGCCGACCCGTTGCGTCGGCGAATCC
Source organism: Pseudomonas syringae group sp. 243L2 (assembly GCF_032587875.1). Lineage (NCBI taxonomy): Bacteria > Pseudomonadati > Pseudomonadota > Gammaproteobacteria > Pseudomonadales > Pseudomonadaceae > Pseudomonas > Pseudomonas syringae group sp. 243L2. The sequence continues at coordinate 63,258 of NZ_JAWHPL010000034.1, read as the reverse complement.
GGCGTGACCAGATGCGGGTTTTCTGCCTCAAGGGCCTTGAGTTCGTGAAACAGGCGGTCGTACTCGACATCCGGGATGCTGGGCTCATCCAGCACGTGATAGCGGTAGTTGTGCTCATCCAGCTCTGCACGCAGTTCCAGGATTCGGGTTTCGACGGCCTTCATACGGTGTTCTCTCAAAAAGCAAAAGAGCAGCCGAGGCTGCTCAATCTGTTGGCTCTGATCTGTTCAAGCCCAATCCCCGAAAAAGCGCGCCGGAGCATGCTCTTGATCGGGAAGTGGACAAGGATTCGCTTAACCGCGACGCTGGGTCAACGCACGGCGCTCGAATTCCACGATGCGCTGACGGTAATGCTCGATGGTTTGCGCGGTCATGACGCTGCGCTGGTCATCTTTCAGTTCGCCATCCAGTTCATGGGCCAGCTTGCGGGCTGCGGCAACCATGACGTCGAAGGCCTGCTTGGGATGACGCGGGCCTGGCAAACCAAGGAAGAAGCTCACGGCACGGGTACTGAAATGGTCGATATCGTCCAGATCGAACACGCCGGGCTTGACCGCATTGGCCATCGAGAACAGCACTTCGCCGTTGCCTGCCATGCTTTCGTGACGGTGGAAAATATCCATCTCGCCAAAACGCAGACCGCTTTCCAGAATGTTCTGCAACAACGCAGGGCCCTTGAAGCCGCCTTCACTGCGCGAAATCACGCTGATGACCAGCACTTCCTCAACCGGAGGCAGGTCCTTGTCCTCAGTGATGCGCTGGGCAGGCTTGTCGTCCGGGAAGTCATCGTCACGCCCCGTGAACAAGCTCGGGCCGTCCAGATCCAGATTCAGGTCACCCTGCTGCGGTTCATCCTTGCGCTTCTTGTCGCTGTTGCCACGCTTGTCACTGTTGCTGCGCTTGCCCTCACGCGGGCTGGCGCTCATCGATGGCAAATCATGCTCATCGAGTTGCGGTTCCTTGTGGGTGTCCAGCACACGGGGCGGCCCGAGCACTTCGGCCGACGTGGTTTCCTCCTCATCCGGAAGATTGGAGAAGCTTCGATCCAGCCTGAATTTCAATTTACCTTTGCTGCCGCGCATACGGCGCCAGCCATCAAAGAGAATACCGGCAATGACTATTATGCCGATGACGATCAGCCACTCGCGCAGACCGATTTCCATGTAATCCAGTGCCTCTAATGAAGAAATCTGAAAATAAGGGCCTAAACCCCTTTAATACGTGGTGCCAAGTCTATGTTCTGACTGGCAATTTGCCCACGCGAAAATAAAAAGTGGTCACTAAACTAGCACGACCAAAGGCAACTTTACACCGTCCGTTACGTCTCTTCGCCGCCCAAAGTGCCATCTATCACACAACCGTCACATTTTCAGGCGCTTACGCAGCCATTTCGCCGCTGAATCAGGCCCGAACTCAGGCGTCCACCAGCGCCATCGCTTGCTCTACATCCACCGCTACCAGCCGCGAACAGCCTGGTTCATGCATCGTCACACCCATCAATTGGTCAGCCATTTCCATGGCGATCTTGTTGTGGGTGATGTAGATGAACTGAACAGTTTGTGACATTTCTTTCACTAACCGCGCATAGCGACCCACGTTGGCGTCATCCAGCGGCGCATCCACCTCATCAAGCATGCAAAACGGCGCAGGATTGAGTTTGAAAATGGCAAAAACCAGCGCCAGTGCAGTCAAGGCTTTTTCCCCACCCGACAGCAGATGAATGGTGCTGTTCTTCTTGCCGGGAGGGCGCGCCATGATTGTCACCCCTGTATCGAGTAAATCTTCGCCCGTCAGTTCCAAATAAGCGGAGCCACCACCGAAAACTTTTGGGAAAAGTGCCTGAATTCCGCTATTTATCTGATCGAAGGTATCTTTGAAGCGGTTTCGGGTTTCTTTATCGATCTTGCGGATGACGTTTTCCAACGTGTCGAGTGCTTCCACCAGATCAGCATCCTGCGCATCCAGATAACGCTTGCGTTCGGATTGCTGCTGGTACTCGTCAATGGCGGCAAGGTTGATCGCCCCCAGACGCTGAATACGCCCGGCGATGCTCTCCAGTTGCTGCTCGGCCGCCTGCTCGCTGGCATCAGGGGTCAACGTGGCGAGCACGCCGTGCAGGTCGTAGCCGTCCTCGTGCAATTGGTCCTGCAACGCCGTGCGGCGCACCGTCAGCGACTGCCATTCCAGACGTTGCTGCTCAAGCTGACCGCGCAGCAGTTGCGACTGCTGTTCGGCCTGGGTCCGGCGCTTTTCGGCTTCACGCAATTCGCGGTCAGCGTCTTCGAGGGCGTTCTTGGCGATGCGCATTTCATCATCGACCACCATTCGCCGCTCCAGCAGCTCTTCAAGCTTGAGGCGCAGCTCTTCAAGCGGTGCCTCGCCCTCCTCCAGATTCAGACTCAGTTGCTCGCGTTTTTCGGTCAGCCTTTCGGACTGCATGCGCAGGCGCTCCAGCGCCTGACGCGTCGAATCGTACTGCGCCTTGAGCGAGCCCAGACGCACCGCCAGTTGATGACTGTGATCCTTGTGCTGCCGAGCATCCTGGCGAATCCTATCCAGACGCTCACGCAGCGCATCACGCTGCGCCTGAAGCACTTCGCGCTGTTCGGTATCCTGCGCCATGCTGTCCAGTGCATCCTGCAATTGCAGGCGCGATTCGCCGAGGTGCTCGTGCTCGACAGCGCGTTGCTCGCCCAGCTCGGCCAGCTCTTCGTCCAGACGAGTACGACGCAGGGTCAACTGCTCGACCTTCACCCTGACCGCCGACAGTTGCGCCTTCAACTCGCTTTGCTGACGGGTTTCGTCCTGCACGCGGCGGCGCAGTTGCTCGCGGGCTTCTTCCTGCTGCGATTGTTGCTCGCGCAGCACCAGCAATTGCTCTTCAAGCGTAGCCAGCGTCGCTTCGCGCTCATCACGCTCCAGGCCCAGCCTTTGCAACTCCTGCCCCCGCGCCAGCACGCCACTCTGCGCCTCGCTGGCACGTCGCACACGTAAAAAGTGCCGCCCGACCCAATAGCCGTCACGGCTGATCAGGCTTTGTCCGGCGCTGAGTTGCGCACGTCGCGCCAGCGCTTCGTCCAGATCCTCGACCGGAATCACCTGGCCCAGCCAGGCGGACAGATCAACCGTACTGTCCACTTTCTCCAGCAGGCTGCCAGGCACCCGCACTGTATCGGCACCGGCGCTGAGCAAGCGCAGATCGCCCTGCTGGAAGTTCGCCAGATCAAGCGCGTCGAAGTCATCCACCAGCACAGCCTGCAAATCCGCGCCGAGCACGGTCTCCACCGCCAGCTCCCAGCCCGCTTCGACACTCAGCCCCTCGGCCAGACGCGGGCGCTCGGCCAGTTGCTGATCGCGCAGCCATTCGGCGGTGCCGGTGTCCGGGTCAAGTGCCGCCTGTTGCAGCGCTTCCAGGGAAGCCAAACGCCCGTTGAGACGTTGCAGCTCGCCCTGCGCCTGCTGTTGCGCCTGACTGGCCTGCTGCAGAGCTTCACGCAATTGCTCAAGACGCTCGACCGCCTGCTCTTCGCCTGCGTGCAGCTCTTCAAGGGTCATGTCACGGGTGGCGAGGTCTTCGCTCAGTTCCAGAATGGCCGCATCTTCAGGATCGGCGGCCAGCAACTGACGCTCTTCGGCCAGACGCCGCTGGCGTTCGGCCAGGCGTTCGATGCTTTGTTCAAGTTGCTGAATGCGCGACTGCTGGACCTGCGCCTGGCGCTGTGGCTCGGCGGATTGCTGATTGAAGACGTCCCACTTCTCCTGCCAGCCCTGCATGGCCGCTTCGGCGTCTTCCAGGGCAATGGCCGACTCTTCGGCGGCCGCGCTGGTCATTTCCTGCTCGGGCTCAAGCATCTCCAGCTCTTCGCCCAGGGTGGCAAGCAAGGTGGTGTCGTGGCCGAGATGGGATTCGGTTTCCTGGCGGGCGCGCTCTGCTTCGCGCAGGTCGTCCTGCAATTGACGCAGCCGCTGCTGACCGTGCTGGATGCTCTGCTCGACGCGGGCGATGTCGCCACCGACCGAATAAAAACGGCCCTGCACCAGGTTGAAGCGTTCGGACAGATCATGATGGCCGTCGCGCAGCCTTTCGATGCTGGCATCGGCGCTGCGCTGATCAGCCACCAGCGCTTCAAAACCGATCTCCTGATTGCCGATCACTGCCTCGCGCTGCCCCACCAGATCATTCAACGCCTGCCAGCGCAGAGCCGACAGTTGCGCCTTCAACTGGCGTTCTTCGGCCTTGTATTCCTGATACTTCTCGGCGGCCTGGGCCTGCCGGTGCAGACGCTCCAACTGACGCTCGAGTTCTTCCCGAAGATCAGTCAGGCGCGCCAGGTTCTCGTGGGTGCGGCGAATACGGTTTTCGGTTTCCCGACGGCGCTCCTTGTATTTGGAGATCCCGGCGGCTTCTTCGATAAAGTTGCGCAGGTCTTCCGGCTTGGCTTCGATCAGCTTGGAGATCATGCCCTGCTCGATGATCGAATAGCTGCGCGGCCCCAGGCCGGTGCCAAGGAAGATGTCGGTAATGTCGCGACGGCGGCATTTGGTGCCGTTGAGGTAGTAGCTGTTCTGGCTGTCGCGCGTCACTTTGCGGCGAATGGAGATTTCCGCATACGCCGCGTACTCGCCAACCAGGGTGCCGTCGGAGTTATCGAACACCAGCTCGATGCTGGCCTGGCTGACCGGTTTACGGCTGGTGGAGCCGTTGAAGATGACGTCGGTCATCGACTCGCCGCGCAGGTTCTTGGCCGAGCTTTCGCCCATGACCCAGCGCACGGCGTCGATGATGTTGGATTTGCCACAGCCATTGGGGCCGACAACGGCCGCCATGTTACTGGGGAAGTTCACCGTGGTGGGATCGACGAACGACTTGAACCCTGCCAGCTTGATGCACTTCAGGCGCATGGCGTCAGTCCGCTGCCAGGGCGGCCAGCACCAGCTGACAGCTGCGCTGACAGTAGGCGATCAGCACAGCACGAATTTTCGGCAGATCCCGCGCGATCACCGCGCCAAGCAACTCGTCGAACAGCGCCAGGTAGTCGCCCATATCGGCCTTGCGTTGCTCGATCGCGAGGAAATAGCTGCGGCTCATGGACGGCTGCAGGTTCTCGACCGTTTCTTCGAGGTACGGGTTGCTGGCGAACGGATAGGCCGCGCGCATGACATTGAAGCTCTCTTCGACAAATGCCTTGACGTCCTGCTGCTCGAAGCTGACCTGCAGACGCTGCTGTATCTGCAAGAACGGCGCAAGATCATCCTCGGTGCGCCAGCGCTCGACCACTGCATTGGCCAGCAGAATGTACAACTCGCTCATCAGGCCACACAGGCTGGTCACGTTATGCGCGTTGAGCACCGTGACCTGTGCACCCCGACGCGGCAGGATCACCACCAAATGGCGGCGCTCCAGAATCAATAATGCTTCGCGCACAGAACCACGGCTGACGTTCAACGCCTGCGTGACTTTCTGTTCCTGAATACGCTCTCCAGGCTTGAGCTCACCGCGAATGATCCGCTCGGCAAGATGATGAGCAATTTGCTCAGCGAGGCTGTCCGGGGCCTTGAACGTCATGACTATCCTTCAAAAAAACCAGTTCTGCATGCAAGCCGCGAAGTGTAGCGCAACCGGTACGGATGGCGCAGGGCCATAGACGCGGAAACTGGCACGAAATACGCAAAACCTTGAATACAACCCAATGGGCGACTCAAGAACCAGTGTGCCTCTGATCGGCAGATTGCTGAAAAACTCAATTTCCTGACTCTTAAGTCAGAAACAAATTGACCCAATAAGCAGAGCTGATAGATTCATCGACATGTCTGATGACAATAAATATGAGGGCTTTGCGCCGTGATTCAGTTCCTTTTGAACCAAGAGCTAAAAACCGAGCGCAGCCTGAATCCGAACATGACCGTGCTGACCTACCTGCGTGAGCAGGCACACAAGCCCGGTACCAAGGAAGGTTGTGCCAGCGGAGACTGCGGTGCCTGCACCGTCGTGGTTGGCGAGTTGCACAGTGACGCCGATGGCAAGCAAACGTTGCGTTATCGCAGTCTCAATTCGTGCCTGACGTTCATGGCGTCGCTGCACGGCAAGCAATTGATCAGCGTCGAAGACCTCAAGCACCAGGGTCAGTTGCACAGCGTGCAACAGGCCATGGTCGAATGTCACGGCTCGCAATGCGGCTTCTGTACCCCAGGCTTTGTGATGTCGCTGTTTGCCCTGCAAAAGAACAGCACCGACGCCAACGCGCATCAGGCTCACGAAGCGTTGGCAGGCAATTTGTGCCGCTGCACCGGTTATCGCCCTATTCTGGCCGCCGCCGAGCAGTCTTGCAGCCAGCGCCAGCCGGATCAGTTCGATCAGCGCCAGGCTGAGACGGTCGAGCGCCTGCGGGCAATCACCCCGGCCCAGACCGAAGCACTGAGCGACGGCGAAAAAAACTGCTTCATTCCGCTGACCGTGGCAGACCTGGCCGACCTTTATGGCAGCCATCCGCAGGCCCGTCTGCTGGCGGGCGGCACTGATCTGGCGCTGGAAGTCACCCAATTTCACAAACAGTTGCCGGTGATGATTTACGTCGGACACATCGACGAGATGAAGGGCGTGAAGCGTTTCAACGACCGTCTGGAGATCGGCGCGGCCACTCCGCTGACCGATTGTTATGCAGCACTAAAGGCCGAATACCCGGACTTTGGCGAGTTACTGCAGCGCTTCGCCTCGTTGCAAATCCGCAATCAGGGCACGCTGGGTGGCAATATCGGCAATGCCTCGCCGATTGGCGACTCCCCGCCCCTGCTGATCGCCCTTGGCGCGCAGATCGTGCTGCGCAAAGGCAACAGCCAACGCACGCTGGCGCTGGAGGATTACTTCATCGACTACAAGGTCACGGCTCGCCAGGAAAGTGAGTTCATCGAAAAGATCATCGTGCCGACCGCCAATCCACTGCAGACCTTTCGTGCCTATAAAGTTTCAAAACGCCTGGATGACGACATTTCGGCGGTCTGTGCGGCATTCCGCCTGACCATAGAAGACGGCGTGATCCGCGAGGCACGTGTGGCGTATGGCGGCATGGCGGCGATTCCGAAGCGCGCAGCGGCCTGCGAGCGAGCCCTGGTCGGTCAGCTCTGGAGCAATGAAACCGTTGAGCAGGCCTGCGCCGCACTGAGCGAAGATTTCACGCCGCTTTCGGACTTCCGTGCCAGCAAGGAATATCGCCTGTTGAGCGCGCAGAACCTGCTGCGCAAGTATTTCATCGAAGTGCAGACACCTGCCGTCGCAACGCGGGTGACTGACTATGTCTGAGCATTCTCCATCCATTACCCAGGCCGAAATGCTCGCCGTGTTTCAGCAGGGCTTGAGCACTGGCGTCGGTCGCAGCGTCAAGCATGACAGCGCCGACAAGCATGTGTCCGGCGAAGCGGTGTATATCGATGATCGCCTGGAGTTTCCCAATCAGTTGCATGTGTATGCACATCTTTCCGACCGTGCCCACGCGCGAATCATCAGCATCGACACCTCGCCCTGCTACGCCTTCGACGGCGTACGCATTGCGATTACTCATCAGGATATTCCGGGGCTGAAGGACATCGGGCCGTTGCTGCCCGGCGATCCGTTGCTGGCCATCGACACGGTGGAGTTTGTCGGTCAACCGGTGCTTGCCGTTGCTGCTCGCGATCTGGACATTGCCCGGCAGGCGGCAATGGCGGCGATTATCGAATATGAGGACCTGGAGCCGGTGCTGGATGTGGTTCAAGCGCTGCGTCAGAAACACTTTGTGCTCGACAGCCACACGCACAAACGTGGCGATTCGGCCGCAGCGCTGGCAGGCGCAACCCACCGTTTGCAGGGCAACCTGCACATCGGCGGTCAGGAACATTTTTATCTGGAAACCCAGATATCCTCGGTGATGCCGACTGAAGACGGCGGCATGATTGTCTATTGCTCGACCCAGAACCCCACGGAAATCCAGAAGCTGGTGGCCGAGGTGCTGGGCGTGCCGATGAACCGCATCGTGGTCGACATGCGGCGCATGGGCGGTGGCTTTGGCGGCAAGGAAATCCAGGCGGCGAGCCCGGCCTGCCTGTGCGCCGTGATTGCCCGGCTGACCGGCCAGCCCACCAAGATGCGCCTGCAACGTTTTGAAGACATGCAGATGACCGGCAAGCGCCACCCGTTCTACATCGAGTACGACGTGGGCTTCGACGGCGAGGGTCGTTTGCAGGGTATAGAGCTGGATCTGGCAGGCAACTGCGGCTACTCGCCGGACCTGTCCGCGTCGATTGTCGACCGCGCCATGTTTCACGCCGACAACGCCTACTATCTGGGCGAAGCCACGGTCAACGGCCACCGCTGCAAGACTCACACCGCGTCCAACACGGCCTACCGTGGCTTTGGCGGCCCGCAAGGCATGGTCGCCATCGAAGAGGTCATGGACTGCATCGCACGTTTCCTCGGCAAGGACCCGCTGGCGGTGCGCAAGGCCAACTATTACGGCAAGACCGAGCGTAACGTCACGCACTATTACCAGACGGTCGAGCACAACCTGCTGGAAGAGATGACCGCCGACCTCGAACAGAGCAGCCAGTATGCCGAGCGCCGCGAAGCCATTCGCACGTTCAATGCCGGAAGCCCGATCCTGAAAAAAGGGCTGGCGCTGACGCCGGTCAAATTCGGCATTTCCTTTACCGCCAGCTTCCTCAATCAGGCAGGCGCGCTGATTCACATCTACACCGACGGCAGCATCCACCTGAACCATGGCGGCACCGAGATGGGCCAGGGTTTGAACACCAAAGTCGCGCAGGTCGTGGCTGAAGTGTTTCAGGTGGACATTGACCGTATTCAGATCACCGCCACCAACACTGACAAGGTGCCGAACACCTCGCCCACTGCGGCCTCAAGCGGCACCGACCTGAACGGCAAGGCCGCGCAGAATGCCGCTGAAACCCTCAAGCGGCGGCTGGTGGAGTTCGCAGCCCGGCACTATCAGGTGGCAGAAACAGAAGTCGAGTTTCGCAACGGCCATGTGCGGATCGGCGATATTTTCCTGCCCTTCGCCGAGCTGGCACAGTTGGCATGGATGGGCCAGGTTTCGTTGTCCAGCACCGGCTATTACAAGACGCCGAAGATTTTCTATGACCGCAGCCAGGCGCGTGGCCGACCGTTCTATTACTACGCGTTTGGTGCGGCATGCGTCGAGGTCATCGTCGACACGCTGACAGGCGAGTACAAGATGTTGCGCACCGACATTCTGCACGACGTCGGTGCCTCGCTGAACCCGGCCATCGATATCGGCCAGGTCGAAGGCGGCTACATTCAAGGCGCAGGCTGGCTGACCACCGAGGAACTGGTGTGGAACGACAAGGGCAGGCTGATGACCAGCGGCCCGGCGTCCTACAAGATCCCTGCGGTGGCGGACATGCCGCTTGATCTGCGCATCAAGCTGGTGGAGAACCGCAAGAACCCGGAAGACACCGTATTCCACTCCAAGGCAGTGGGCGAGCCACCGTTCATGCTCGGCATCGCGGCCTGGTGCGCAATCAAGGACGCTGTGGCGAGCCTGGGTGATTATCGCCATCAACCGGACATTGACGCGCCTGCAACTCCGGAAAAAGTGTTGTGGGGCTGTGAGCAGATGCGCCAGAAAAGCGCTGCGCGTCGCGCATCCGGCGAAGGTGCCGAGCCGATTGTTTCCGCCCCTTCGCGGGTAAGTGAAGCTTCGCCAGGCTCGCCTTCACCTATTCAGGATGCCCCCGTGGGAGCGAGCTTGCTCGAGAAGGCGCCTGGCCTGGATCATTCTGTCCTGGAGCAGAAATGAACAACTGGATCAGCGCCCTGGCCGAGCTACAGGCCCGTGGAGAACCCGGCATTCTGGTGACCATCATCGAGGAGCTGGGCTCGACGCCACGCAACGCCGGCTCGAAGATGGTGGTCTGTGCCGAGCATATCCACGACACCATCGGCGGCGGGCACCTGGAGTACAAGGCCATGCAAATCGCCCGTGAGATGCTGGCCAGCGGCAGCCGGCAGACGCGTCTGGAACGTTTCAACCTCGGCGCAAGCCTCGGTCAGTGCTGTGGCGGCGTCAATGTGCTGCTGTTCGAACCCATGGGCGAACCAGTCGCACAAATCGCCGTGTTTGGTGCCGGTCATGTTGGCCGTGCGCTGGTGCCACTGCTGGCCAGCCTGCCCTGCCGGGTGCGCTGGATCGATGCACGTGAGAACGAATTCCCCGAGCCGATGCCCGAGGGCGTGTTGAAGATCGTCAGTGAAGAGCCGGTCGACGAGGTCGCGCAGTTGCCAGTCGGCACTTACTGCATTGTCATGACCCACAACCATCAACTGGACCTTGAGCTGACTGCTGCAATCCTCAAGCGCGGCGACTTTGCTTACTTCGGGCTGATCGGCTCGAAAACCAAGCGCGTCAAGTTCGAACATCGCTTGCGGGAACGCGGTTTCGACGCCAGCCTGCTGCAACGCATGCGTTGCCCGATGGGCCTCGCGGAAGTCAAAGGCAAGCTGCCTATCGAGATCGCGGTGTCCATCGCCGCCGAAATAATCGCCACCTACAACGCAAGCTTTGGCCAGCACAGTGCCAATGCCGAACCAATCGCCAGACTGCTGCCCGCATCACGCCGCAGTCAGTCGCAATGAGTCACAACGAGAGTGCCATGAGTTCAGTTTCCCGCCGTAAAGCCTACCGCGCCGCCATCCTTCACAGCATTGCCGACCCCGCGGAGGTGGCAGTAGAGGCGTCTTATGAGTATTTTGCCGATGGCCTGTTGCAGGTCGAAAACGGCAAAATCATTTCAGTGGGCCCTGCTGCCGATTTGCTCGATAGCCTCGACAGCGATGTCGAGCTTATCGAATACCCGGACGCACTGATCACTCCGGGCTTCATCGACACCCATATCCACTTGCCGCAAACCGGCATGATCGGCGCGTACGGCGAGCAACTACTGGACTGGCTCAACACCTACACTTTCCCCTGCGAAAGCCAGTTCGCCGACCCCGAGCATTCAGCGCAAGTGGCGGACATCTTTATCAAGGAACTGCTGCGCAACGGTACGACCACAGCGCTGGTGTTCGGCAGCGTGCATAAAGAATCGGTCGAGGCGTTTTTCAATGCGGCTCAGGCACTCGATCTGCGCATGATCGCCGGCAAGGTGATGATGGACCGCAATGCGCCGGATTATCTGGTTGATACGCCAGAATCCGGGTATGCCGACAGCAAGGCGCTGATCGAGCGCTGGCACGGTAAAGGGCGTTTGAGCTACGCAGTGACCCCGCGATTCGCGCCGACCAGCAGCCCGGAGCAATTGAGCCTAGCTGGGCAGTTGCTTACTGAGCATCCCGGCCTGTACCTGCAGACCCACATCAGCGAAAACCTTCAGGAGATCGAGTGGGTCAAGGCGCTGTTCCCCGAGCGCAAGCATTACCTGGATGTATACGATCACTTCAACCTGCTCGGCGAGCGCTCGGTGTTCGCCCATGGCGTGCACTTGTGCGACGAACAGTGCGCACGACTGGCGCAGACCGGTTCGGCGATTGCCTTCTGCCCGACCTCCAACCTGTTTCTGGGCAGCGGCCTGTTCAACCTGCCGATGGCCGAAAAGCACAAGGTGAATGTAGGCCTGGGCACCGACGTGGGCGGCGGCACCAGTTTTTCGATTCTGCAAACCTTGAACGAAGCTTACAAGGTCATGCAAATGCAGGGCGCACGGCTCAATCCGTTCAAGTCGCTCTATCTGGCGACATTGGGCGGCGCACGCGCATTGCGACTGGAAGACAAGGTCGGCAGCTTGAAGCCCGGCAACGAAGCCGACTTTCTGGTGCTGGACTACAACGCCACCCCGCTGCTGTCATACCGGTTGAAACAGGCTAAAGACATCGAAGAGATTCTGTTTGTGCTGATGACGATTGGTGATGACCGGACGGTGAAGCAGACTTGGTCGGGTGGGCGGTTGGTGCATGACAGGGGCTAAATCGTCCCTCACGCTCACGCAGGCTCTGCGTCGTCAAGAGGACGCGGAGCGTCCAGAACGGCATGCGACGCGGAGCGTCGCACGATAGTCAAAGCTTCAGCACGAAGTTGAGGTTATCGTTCCCTACGCTCGCGTGGGAATGCGGGTCTCGACGCTCTGCGTCGTCGAGAGGACGCAGAGCGTCCGGAACGGCATGCGACGCGGAGCGTCGCACGATAGTCAAAGCTTCAGCACGGAGTTGAGATTATCGTTCCCTACGCTCCGCGTGGGAATGCGGGTCTCGACGCTCTGCGTCGCAAGAGGACGCGGAGCGTCCAGAACGGCATGCGACGCAGAGCGTCGTACGATAGTCAAAGCTTCAGCACGAAGTTGAGGTTATCGTTCCCTACGCTCCGCGTGGGAATGCGGGTCTCGACGCTCTGCGTCGCAAGAGGACGCAGAGCGTCCGGAACGGCATGCGACGCAGAGCGTCGCACGATGGTCAAAGCTTCAGCACGAAGTTGAGGTTATCGTTCCCTACGCTCCGCGTGGGAATGCGGGTCTCGACGCTCTGCGTCGCAAGAGGACGCGGAGCGTCCGGAACGGCATGCGACGCAGAGCGTCGCACGATAATTGTTCATCCAGCCTCAACGCCCGGTCTTTTTCCGACCCATGACGTGCGAGAACACCGCATGCAAATCGTCCGAGGCACTGTCCTGGTCGAGGTTGAGCTTGCCGTCAATGTGGTCCATGTGATGCATCATCAACTCGACGGCGAGCGGCGCATCGCGCGCTTCGATAGCGTCGATCAGCTGAGTGTGTTCGTCATAGGAACAATGTGTGCGGTTGCCGGTTTCGTACTGGGCAATGATCAATGAAGTCTGCGATACCAGGCTGCGCTGGAAGCTGATCAGCGGCGCGTTTCTGGCGGCTACGGCCAGTTGCAGATGGAATTCGCCAGAGAGACGGATGCCTGCACCTCGATCACCGCGGGCAAAGCTGTCGCGCTCGTCGCTGACCATCTGACGCAGTTCGGCCAGTTGCTCGGCAGTGGCGTGCGCGACTGCCAGTTCAGTGATTGCCTTCTCGACCATGCGCCGGGCAAAAAATACCTGGCGCGCCTCTTCGACGCTGGGGCTGGCGACCACCGCGCCACGATTAGGGCGTAACAGCACCACACCTTCATGCCCCAACCGCGATAGAGCGCGACGAATGATGGTGCGGCTGACACCAAAGATCTCGCCCAGCGCCTCTTCACTCAATTTGGTGCCCGGCGCCAGCCGCTGCTCCAGAATGGCATCGAAAATATGCTCGTAAACGACATCGTCCTGAGTAACGCTGCGGCTGGCGCTGGTCGTGCCGCGCGGCTGTTTCTTGAGAGGCAGGGACTGGTCGTTCATGGGCACTCGTGCGCAGATGGATTACGGCGTTGGGACTGGCGCATTGTACACAGGGCAAAACCGGAAACGCGCGCAAAAAAAGGCCCGCAGTGTGGGGCGGGCAAGAGGCACTTAGCTGCCCCGATACGTCGAGTAGCTGTACGGCGAGATTAACAGCGGTACATGAAAGTGTTCCTGACCTGCATCAATGCCAAAGCGCAGCACCACTTCATCGAGAAAGGCCGGTTCATTCAATACCACGCCTCGCGCACGGTAATAATCGCCAGCCTGAAAGTGCAGTTGATAAACCCCGGACTGATAAGTGTCTCCCTGCAACAGGGGCGCATCGCAACGTCCGTCGCTGTTGGTGACAGCGCTGACAACGTGCAGAAGCTGCTGGCCTTCGACCCGATACAATTCAATGCGGATGGCACTGCCTGGGCAACCGTGGGCAGCGTCCAGCACGTGTGTGGTCAATTTCCCCAAAACTTCACTCCTCACATCCGGCGATGGTGAAACAGTGCACCAATGAAGTGCTCTGCATGGTGCGATTGCGACCGATTAAGACACTTTCGCAAAAACCTGTACACAATAAAATCTTCAGTGGATTGCAGCTGACGCCTGTGCTGCTCGCCAATCGTCGAATTACCTGAAAAGAAAGGAAGCAAAGGAAAAATATCAGATTTTTTTCGATTAGCTGACCACTCAGGCAGGTTTCTTGCTTGCTTTATTTGAACCGGCACAAATCGGTAACGAAACCTACAGGGTTACAAGCCGAAAATAAAATTGTATACAATCTGCGCATTGCAGTGCCTTGTCTGCCATTCGCACCGCACCTGGCTTAACGCACATAACGCACAAAAGGAAGCTTGCAGTGAGCGCTGACTACCCACGCGACCTGATCGGTTACGGCAACAACCCGCCTCATCCACGCTGGCCGGGCAACGCGCGCATTGCCTTGTCATTCGTGCTGAATTACGAGGAAGGTGGCGAGCGCAATATTCTGCACGGTGACAAGGAATCAGAAGCCTTTCTGTCCGAGATGGTTGCTGCGCAGCCATTGCAGGGCCAGCGCAATATGAGCATGGAATCGCTGTATGAATATGGCAGCCGCGCAGGTGTCTGGCGCATTCTCAGGCTGTTCAAGCAGTTCGATATTCCCCTGACCATCTTCGCCGTAGCCATGGCCGCGCAGCGTCATCCCGAGGTGATCCGCGCCATGGTCGCCGACGGTCACGAAATCTGCAGCCACGGTTATCGCTGGATCGACTATCAGAACATGGAAGAAGCCGACGAGCGTGAACACATGCGCCAGGCTATTCAGATCCTCACCGAGATCAGTGGCGAACGGCCGCTGGGCTGGTACACCGGGCGCACCGGGCCCAATACGCGGCGACTGGTGATGGAGGAAGGCGGTTTTCTCTATGATTGCGACACCTACGACGACGACCTGCCGTACTGGGAGCCGAACAACCCCACCGGCAAGCCGCATCTGGTCATCCCCTACACGCTGGACACCAACGACATGCGCTTCACCCAGGTGCAGGGCTTCAACAATGGCGAGCAATTCTTTCAGTACCTCAAGGACGCGTTCGACGTGCTGTATGCCGAAGGCGAAGACGAACCGAAGATGCTTTCCATCGGTCTGCATTGCCGCCTGATCGGTCGCCCTGCCCGGCTGGCGGCGCTCAAGCGTTTCATTGAGTACGTCAAAGGCCATGAGCAGGTATGGTTTACCCGACGTGTCGATATCGCCAGGCACTGGCACACTGAACATCCGTTTACCGGCAAGGCCGAGCAATGAGCACGTTTAAAACACTGACACCTTCAAGCCTGGGCCGGGACGCATTCATCGCAGCCTTTGCCGACATCTACGAACACTCGCCTTGGGTCGCGCAGCAGGCCTTCGACGAGGACGCTGGCCCCGAACTGGATCAGGTCGAGGCCCTGCACGCCCGCATGAGCAAACTATTGCTCGGTGCCCCTCACGCGCAACAGCTGGCGCTGATCAATGCCCACCCGGACCTGGCCGGCAAGGCGGCTATCCAGGGTGAGCTGACTCAGGCCAGTACCGATGAACAGGCAGGCGCCGGTATCCACCACTGCACGCCTGAAGAGTTTCAGCGTTTTACCGAGTTGAACGAGGCTTACAAGGCACGTTTCGGCTTTCCGTTCATCATGGCGGTCAAGGGCAGCGACAGACATAAAATCCTGGCGGCGTTCGAGCAACGCATCCATCACTCGCCCGAGGCCGAGTTCGCTTGCGCCCTGGCCGAGATCAACAAAATCGCACTGTTTCGTCTACAGGCGCTTTGAGCGTCGCCGTTATCAACCTGTTCAGAAGGCAGACAAGAAGCATGAAAGTTTACGCCGCACCGTTCGAGAAGTTCGTGAACCTGGCCGACGCGCGCCTGGGCACCAAAATCCTTTCGGTCACCGATGACTGGTTCGCAGATGCCAACCGGTTGTTCCAGCCGACCCCGGCGGTCTGGAAAGAAGGCGTGTTCGACGACAACGGCAAGTGGATGGACGGCTGGGAGTCGCGCCGCAAGCGTTTCGAAGGATACGACAGCGCAGTGATCCGCCTCGGTGTAGCTGGCACCATCAAGGGTGTAGACATTGATACCTCGTTTTTCACCGGCAACTTTCCGCCTTCCGCTTCGCTGGAAGCGTGCTTTCTGGCCTCTGGCGAACCCGATGAAAACACCGCCTGGACCGAAGTGCTGCCGTCTGTGGAGCTGCAAGGCAACAGCCATCATTACCACGAGATCACCAACGATCAGGCGTTCAGCCACCTGCGCTTCAATATCTACCCGGACGGCGGCGTAGCGCGCCTGCGGGTCTACGGCGTGCCGCATCGCGACTGGTCGAAAGTCAGCGAAGACGAGCAGATCGATTTGGTGGCGGCACTCAACGGTGGCCGGTCGATTGCCTGCTCGGACGAGCACTACGGCAGCATGAGCAACATCCTCAACCCCGGCCGTGGCGTGAACATGGGCGACGGTTGGGAAACCGCCCGCCGTCGCACACCGGGCAACGACTGGGTCATTGTGGCGCTGGGGCACAAGGGCGAAGTCGAGAAAGTCATTGTCGACACCCTGCACTTCAAGGGCAATTACCCGGACAGCTGCTCGATCCAGGGTGCTTTCGTCAAGGGCGGTACCGACAGCCAGATCGAAACCCGGAGCCTGTTCTGGCGCGAACTGCTACCAAGCCAGAAGCTGACCATGCACGCCGAACACGAGTTCGCCGAGCAGATCAAGGCGATCGGCCCGATCACCCACATCCGCCTGAACGTATTCCCTGACGGTGGCGTGAGCCGCCTGCGAGTGCTGGGCAAGGTGTCCAGGTAACAACGTGTGAACTCTCGTTCCCACGCTCCGCATCGTACACAGGCCTGATTTGGATTCTGGCCGAAGGCTGTAGGAGCGAACTTGTTCGCGAAGGCGTTGTTCCAAACGGTACATCTTCAGAGGGTGTACCGGCCCTTTCGCGAACAAGTTCGCTCCCACGCCCTTCGGGCAGAAGCAGGCGAGAACCGTATTCCAGGCGCGCCAAGTGCGATAAACCCTGAAGCCATTGAAGAAGAATCCGCATGCGCAAACTGATAATCGAGCCACTGACCAAGGAAGCTTTTGCGCCATTCGGTGATGTGATCGAAACCGATGGCAGCGATCATTTCATGATCAATAACGGCTCGACCATGCGCTTTCATCGTCTGGCTGAAGTGCAAACCGCGCAACCGGATGACAAGGCGATCATCAGCATATTCCGCGCCGAAGCGCTGCCGATGCCGTTGACCATTGGCATGCTGGAGCGTCACCCGCAGGGCAGCCAGGCCTTCATCCCGCTGCTCGGCAACCCCTTTCTGATCGTGGTCGCGCCGGTTGGCGATGCGCCTGAATCAGAGCTGACCCGCGCCTTCGTGTCGAACGGCAGGCAGGGTGTCAATTACCATCGCGGCGTCTGGCACCATCCGGTGCTGACGATCGAAAAGCGGGATGACTTCCTGGTGGTTGATCGCAGTGGCGAAGGCAACAACTGCGACGAGCATTACTTTGCCGAGAGCCAGTTGCTGGTTCTCGATCCCAACCCACTGGAAGGGTAAAAACCGTGCTGGCACATATGATGGAATGGCTGAATCTGGGCGTACGCTGGATTCACATGATTGTGGGCGTGGCCTGGATCGGCGCATCGTTCTACTTTGTCTGGCTGGAGAACAACCTCAACCGCAGCAACCCGCGTGAAGGGTTGTCTGGTGATTTATGGGCGATCCACGGCGGTGGCATTTATCACCTGGAGAAGTACAAGCTCGCGCCGCCGACCATGCCGGAGAATCTGCACTGGTTCAAATGGGAAGCGTATTCAACCTGGCTGTCGGGCGTGGCCCTGTTGTGCGTGGTGTTCTACGCCAATCCGACGTTGTACCTGTTGGCGCCGGGCAGCAGCCTCAGTGGTGCCGAAGGCGTGCACATTGGCTTGGGTTCCTTGTTTGTCGGCTGGTTCATCTACAGTTTTTTGTGCGACTCGCCACTGGGCAAGCGCCCTGCACTGCTGGGCCTGATTCTGTTCCTGCTGCTGGTGGCCGCGGCGTACGGGTTCAGCAAAGTGTTCAGCGGTCGCGGTGCCTATCTGCATGTGGGCGCGATCATGGGCACCATCATGGTCGGCAACGTGTTCCGCATCATCATGCCAGCCCAGCGCGCCCTGGTGGCGGCAATTGCCGAGAACCGCACGCCTGACCCAAGCCTGCCCGCCAAGGGCCTGCTGCGCTCGCGTCACAATAACTACTTCACCCTGCCCGTGCTGTTCATCATGATCAGCAACCACTTTCCGAGCACATACGGCAGTGAGTACAACTGGCTGATTCTGGCGGGCATCGCACTGCTGGCGGTCCTGGTGCGCCACTATTTCAATACAAGACATGACAGCCATCGATTCGCCTGGACCCTGCCGGTCGCTGCGCTGGGCATGCTCTGCCTGGCGTACGTCACCGGCCATGCGCAACCTCCCGCGAAAATCGTCTACCAACCGCTGCCCGGCACCGCAGTTGGCGGTCATCGGGCCGACGAGAAACCTCCGGAGCCGGTCACCGCGCCGGTCGAGGCCAAGCCTGCCAGTACCGGCGCGGACTTCGCCAAAGTGCATGAAGTGATTCAGCATCGTTGCACGGTGTGCCATTCGGCCACGCCTACCAGTCAGTTGTTCAGCGTTGCGCCTGCGGGAGTGATGTTCGATACACCAGAACAGATTCAGCAGCAGGCCCCGCGCATCAAGGCGCAGGCCGTCACATCGCCGATCATGCCATTGGGCAACATCACCCAGATGACTCAGCAGGAACGCGAACTGGTCGGTGCCTGGGTCGATCAAGGCGCACACACTAACTGAGCCCCTCGCTAACCAAGCGCTCCTGACACGGGGCGCACTCGCCCCACTTTCGCTCCAGACGCCCTGCGCTGGAGCACTTGAGCCAGACGACGCAAGTCAGTATTCTCCGCCGCCGCTGCAAAACCGGACAACCGCTCCTTGTACGCTGACTTTGACCGAACAGCCAACTAGCTGACTGTACGGTCAGGACTCTGTCGACCCGAAAAAATGACTTGAAACCGACACGTTGATGCCGGTTTGGGGATTACTTCAACTTTTTTTCACTGTTTGGCGCAGCTCTTGCTAACAACACAAAGCTGACCAGACAGACAAATTACTGCAACCACAGACAAGGCGTCACTTAGAGAACGTCAGTCTGAAAAAATCACGATCTACTTCAAGGGACTCACCGCATGAACCGTACGTTTTCCAGCGTGTTACTGGCCAGCAGTCTGCTGGCCGCTGCGCCAGCCATGGCCGGGGATATCTTCCAGTGGCAGAGCAATAGCCTGACCTATCTCAATGGACGAGACTTTGCCGTCAACCCGGCAAACCAGCAGACGTTCACCTTTGAACATGCTGACAGCTGGAAGTACGGCGACAACTTCTTCTTCGTCGACAAGATCTTCTACAACGGTAAGGGAGACGCAACGGCTGGCGATAACACCTATTACGGTGAATTCTCGCCCCGCCTGTCGCTGGGCAAGATATTTGGCCAGAAGTTTGAGTTCGGCCCGATCAGCGATGTGCTGATTGCGGCAACTTACGAATTTGGCGAAGGCGATAACGAGTCTTACCTGATCGGCCCGGCGTTCGATTTGAAGATCCCGGGTTTCGACTACTTCCAGCTGAACTTCTACCAGCGCCAGACTGAAGGCAACCGTCCGGGCGATGGCGTATGGCAGATTACCCCGGTGTGGTCCTACACCATCCCCATGGGCAAATCGGATGTGCTGATCGACGGTTTCATGGACTGGGTAGTGGACAACGACAAGACGTCGCGTGGTACTTACCACTCCAACCTGCACTTCAACCCGCAGATCAAATATGACCTGGGCAAGGCACTGAATTACCCTGAGCGTCAGCTGTACGTCGGTATCGAATACGATTACTGGACCAACAAATACGGCATCAAGGACAGCCGCTCGTTCGACACCGACCAGAACACCGCGAGTTTGCTGGTGAAGGTGTTCTTCTAAGCACGATCCGGTTGTGACGCTCGTTCCCGCGCTCAGCGCGGGAACGCATTTCTGAAGCCCCTGCGCCCAACCTTGAGAGGGTGTTGCTGCGCAGATCTGTGACGCGGAGCGTCACGGGATGCATGCCAACGCGGAGCATTGGCACGATATTCAACTCCTGCGCGGCGCCCGCCTCCACTCACTCCCTAGCCGCTTTCCAGACCTTGCCAATCAGCGTTACGACCAACACCAGCAACGCGCCAGCGATAACCCCGGCGACCGCATCGATCAGCGTCGGGACGACCATCGACAGCCCGCCCACCGCACCGGCTGCAGCTTCGGTCACGCCTTCGACCCAATGGTGAGCAAACGGCAGACCGTGAACCAGAATCCCGCCGCCGACCATGAACATGGCCGCAGTACCGACAATCGACAGTACCTTCATCAATACCGGCGCAAGCCATAGCAAAGCACCACCGATTTTCTGCGCCGCAGAGCTTGCAGTCTTTTTCAGGTACAGGCCCAGGTCGTCAAGTTTGACGATACCTGCCACCAGTCCATAGACACCCACGGTAATCAGCACAGCGACAATAACCAGTACACCGACCTGATCCATGAACGGTCGGGCCGACACTACGCCCAGCGCCAGCACGATGATTTCTGCCGAAAGAATGAAGTCGGTGCGAATCGCGCCTTTGATACGGTCCTTTTCGAACGCCACCATGTCCACTGAAGCATCCGTGGCCGCCTGCTTGCGCTGATCATGCTCTTCGCCGGTTTCGGGATGCAGCCATTTATGGGCGATTTTCTCGAAACCTTCAAAGCATAGGAACGCGCCGCCGATCATCAACAAGGGAAGAATCGCCCAGGGCGCGAAGGCGCTGATCAACAGTGCCGCCGGAACCAGGATTGCCTTGTTGAGCAACGAGCCCTTGGCCACGGCCCAGACAACGGGCAGTTCGCGATCGGCTGAAACACCGGTGACCTGCTGGGCATTGAGCGCCAGATCATCCCCCAGCACACCCGCGGTTTTCTTGGTGGCCAGTGCCACGTCATCCAGCAGGGTGGCAATATCGTCGAGCAGGGTAAGCAAGCTTCCAGCAGCCAAAATAAAAATCCTTGAGCAAGTAAAAAAAGGAAATAGCACTGATTGAATCATGCGCCAGGGTCAATCGTGTGGCAGTCAACAACTCTGACCTTCATCAGACGTGAACGTTTGACGCTGCGTAGTACAGGCAGGCCACGTCGAGCAACCGGTTAAATGGGTAATTGCGTGGTCGACACCACCTGACGCAGTCCCATGAACGAGCGGATCTGTCTGACACCGGGCAAGTACAGCAGCTGTTCGGCATGCAGGCGGTTGAAACTCTGACTGTCTTTGGTGCGCAGCAGCATGAAGTAATCGAACTCGCCGGTGACCACATGAAACTCCATGCAGCCGGACACCTTCTGCGCGGCTTGTTCAAATTGGGCAAATGAGTCCGGTGTCGAGCGGTCCAGCACCACACCGATCAGCACCACCATGCCCGCGTCCAGAACGTCGCCATTGAGCAACGCTACCACGCCCTTGATAACGCCCGCCTCCTTCAAACGCTCGACGCGCCGCAAACAAGCAGGCGGACTCAGCTTGACCTTCTCGGCGAGTGCCACGTTGGAAATCGAGGCGTCACGTTGCAGGGTCTTGAGAATGGCGCGGTCAATCCTGTCCAGCAGCGGTGCTACATCGCCAGCGGACTTTTTAGTGCGTTCATTTATTGCTTTCATGATGAATTTCACAAAATAAAAGTTTGCATTAGTGGCATGACACTAACGCTGATTTTGCAAATAGACAATTCTTTGCAACCACGATTATTCAGCTATTTCCTATGATAGGAACCACTTCAGGCACACCGTTCAAACGTCGAACTCATTCCTTGCAGGCCTGAATCAACTTATCAACGGAGCCCCGATATGAACCTGAGCAAGTTCAAGCGCTACCCTCTGACCTTCGGCCCCTCGCCCATCACCCCTCTGAAACGCTTGAGCGAGCATCTGGGTGGCAAGGTCGAGTTGTATGCCAAGCGCGAGGATTGCAACAGCGGTCTGGCCTTTGGCGGTAACAAAACCCGCAAACTGGAATACCTGGTGCCGGAAGCCATCGACGGCGGCTACGACACACTGGTGTCGATCGGCGGCATCCAGTCCAACCAGACCCGCCAGGTGGCGGCAGTCGCGGCGCATCTGGGTATGAAATGCGTGCTGGTTCAGGAAAACTGGGTCAACTATTCAGACGCCCTGTACGACCGAGTGGGCAATATCGAGATGTCACGCATCATGGGGGCCGATGTGCGCCTGGACTCGGCAGGCTTCGATATCGGCATTCGGCCGAGCTGGGAAAAGGCCATGTCCGACGTCGAGGAAAGCGGTGGCAAGCCGTTCCCGATTCCTGCGGGCTGCTCGGAACACCCTTATGGCGGCCTGGGATTCGTGCGTTTTGCCGATGAGGTACGCCAGCAGGAAGAAGAACTCGGCTTCAAATTCGACTACATCGTGGTCTGCTCGGTGACCGGCAGCACTCACGCAGGCATGCTCGTCGGCTTCGCGGCCGATGGCCGGGCACAGCGTGTGATCGGTATCGATGCGTCGGCCAAACCGGAAAAGACCCGCGCGCAGGTTCTGCGCATCGCTCAGAACACCGCAAAACTGGTGGAACTGGGCCGCGAAATCACCGCCGAAGACGTGGTGCTCGACACCCGCTACGCCTACCCCGAATACGGCCTGCCGAACGAGGGCACCCTTGAAGCCATTCGCCTTTGCGCGCGCCTTGAAGGCGTATTGACCGACCCGGTCTACGAAGGCAAATCCATGCACGGCATGATCGACATGGTGCGCAATGGTGAATTCCCCGAGGGCTCAAAAGTGCTCTACGCACATTTGGGCGGCGTACCGGCGTTGAATGCCTACAGTTTTCTGTTCAAGGACGGTTAAGCCATCCCGAAAGTTGCCTGAATGGCCCGCGAATTCGCGGGCCATTTTGCACCTGCTCAAAAAGCCGACAGACCTGAAACGGAAACTGCATCCACAGGTGTATTCACATGTATTACACTGCACCCTTATGTAATACAAATAACTACGTGTGAGGTGTATATGTCCACAATGTCTCTACGTCTGCCGGACGAAATGGCGGATACCCTTGCACACCTTGCAAAGGCGACCGGGCGCAGCAAGTCATTTTTGGCCCTCGACGCGCTCCGCGAATACCTGACTCGCGAGGCATGGCAGATTGCCGAAATTCAGCGCGCGATTGAAGAAGCCGACGCTGGCGAGTTCGCCAGTACAGAGGACGTAAAAGCTGTCATGGACAAATGGTCTGGCAATGCAGGTTGAGTGGCTTAAAACGGCGCTAAAGAATCTGGATGAGGAGGCAGCGTATATCGCACAGGACAATCCAGCTGCTGCCGCAGTTTTCGTGAAAGCAATTCAATCAAGCGTGACGCAGCTCGCGAGCTTTCCCGCCATGGGCCGGGAAGGACGGATTGCCGGAACCAGAGAATGGCCTCTGCCAGACCTGCCTTACCTGATTCCATATCGCATCCGTAGCGGCCGGCTACAGGTTCTAAGGATTTTCCACACCAGAAGACAATCGCCCCCCGTGTGGTGAACCGCAGACACGTTTACTGTGCACACAGCTTCACTATCAAAGCCGAAAATACTTCTGCAGCGCCTGCGCCAGCAGGCTCACCGCCTCGTCGTTCTGTGACGACGGCGAGCGCAGGAAGACGATTTCGTGCTCGGGAATTTCAGGCAGGTCATCGAGAATCTGCATGGCTTCCGTGACTCCGCTCCGATCAATAAGGCTGATCGCCAGGCCCGCTTCCACACAGGCTTTGATCGCCTGATTGGACGGGCTTTCGAGAACTACACGGATTTTGCGGCCGTTGTCTTTGAGCGACGCCATCATGGCTTCACGATAAGGACATTGCGCTGCGTGAATGGCCAGCGGCAACGGGTCCGCAGATCCCAGTGCGACGCTGGCCGGCCCGACCCAGACCGGCTTGGTAGATACCAGAAACTGCGTATCAGCACTTGGCTGCCCTTTGGGTTGCGCGATCACTGCTGTCTGCAACTTGCCGCGCGCAACCTGCTCGCGCAGGGTGTAGCTGGGTGCGGTTTTCAATTCCAGCACCACATTGGGCCAGGCCGCAGCGAACACCGGCAGGATGTCGCGGATGACATGAACGGCGTACTCATCCGGAACACCCAGCGTGATGCGCCCAGCCAGATGAGTCCCTTGCAGATCAGCCAGCACGCGGTCATGGGTGGACAGCAATTCCGTCGTCGAGACCAGCAAACGCTTGCCCAGCGCAGTGAGAGACACCGCCTGGTTGTCCCGATTGAGCAAACGCCCGCCCGCTACCGCCTCAAGCCGCTGGATATGCACACTGACTGCCGCGGGGCTTTTGTGAAGTTGCTCGGCAGCCGCAGAAAACTTCCCTATTCGCGCCACGGCATGAAAAGTACGTATCAGTTCGATATCGAGAATTGCGCTCATGATTCATAAAACCTGAATAACTACTGCACTTAATTTTGATTTATTAGATTACGCTGACTTCGTAACCTGTGTCCATGAATCAGCACCTATCGATTTCTCCGAGCGTAACGCGGCCTGCCTGGCATCAGGCCATTCCCCTTATCTTGCTGGAAGCAACCCTTGTCCTGACCTGGAGCTCGGGTTTCATCGGCGCGCGGTTTTCGCTTAATTACGCACCACCATTGCTGGTGGTGTTCTGGCGTTGTGTGGTGGTCACGTTGATCCTGCTGCCTTTCGTCGCGAGGCAACTAAGATCGATACCGCCTGCCACGCTGTTGAAAAATGCGGGCATCGGTCTGCTGGCCATGGCGGGCTATGTCGCAGGCGTTACGCAGGGCATCGCGCTGGGCGTACCTGCGGGACTCGCGGCGCTGTTTGCCGACTTGTTGCCGATGGGCATGGCACTGCTGGCTGCCGCCGTGCTCGGGCAGCGACTTGTCTGGCAAATCTGGGCGGGGCTGGTGGTCGGTCTGGTCGGCGTGGTGCTGGTCACGTACAGCGCGCTGGCGGTGGGAGATGCGCCATTGTGGGCTTACGGCCTGCCACTGCTGGGCATGTTGTCGCTAGCCATCGCGACACTGTGGCAGAAACATTCGACCCACATGCAGCCCATGGACCTGCTTCCCAACCTGTGGCTGCAATGTTTTATATCGAGCTTCGCGTTCGCCATCATCCAGGGAACACAGGGCAGCCTGGCCCCCATTCCCAGTACCGGGTTTGCGTTGAGCGTGATCTGGACGGTGGGGCTGGCGACGCTTGGCGGCTACGGACTTTACTGGGTGTGTCTGCGCCGCGCATCAGCCACCCGCGTTGCCAGCGTGCTGTACCTCAGCCCACCGGTGACAATGCTCTGGGCCTGGGTGAAGTTCAACGAGCCGCTGTCCTGGCAGATGGCGTCAGGCATGGCGGTGTCGGGTGTCGGTGTGTGGATGGTCGTACGGGCGGAAGCGCGGCAGGTCGCCTCGTGACCGAGTCACAAGGCGCCTGATGCAGGGAAGTTAAATCTTGAAACGCGCCACCATGCTCTGCAAATCGCTGCCCAAACGGGCCAGTTCTACAGTCGATGCGGCGCTTTGCTCGGTTGCCGAAGCCGATTGATCGGCAATGTCGCGCACGCTAAGCACGCTGCGGTTGATTTCGTCGGTCACGGCGCTCTGCTGCTCGGCCGCGGCAGAAATCTGCTGGCTCATCTGCTCGATCGTACCGATGGACTGATTGATCTCAACCAGTGCCTGCTCGGCCTGACGAGCCAGCACGACTGTGCCTTCGGTGCGTTGCAGGCTGGCATCCATCAGACCCGATGCGGCACCTGTACCTTTTTGCAACGCCTGAATCAGCGCTTCGATTTCCGTGGTGGAGTTCTGGGTACGCTGAGCCAGCGAACGTACTTCGTCAGCCACCACCGCAAAACCACGGCCCTGCTCACCCGCACGTGCAGCCTCGATGGCCGCGTTGAGCGCCAGCAGGTTGGTTTGTTCGGCAACGGCCTTGATCACGTCAATCACGCTACCGATCTTGCCACTGTCTTCGGTGAGGCGCTGCATGGCTTCGCCCAGCTGTTTCACTTCACCGGCCAATTGGCCGATTTCGCGAGTGGCGTGCTGCACCACACTGCTACCGTGAGCGGCACGTTCGCTGGCCTGTTTGGCCGCCAGCGAAGCGTCTTCGGTATTGCGTGCTACTTCCTGCACGGTCGACGCCATTTCGTTCATGGCGGTGGCAACCTGGTCGACTTCGTTTTTTTGCAACGTGACGCCGGCACTGGTCTGTTCGCTGACAGCAGACAATTGTTCGGCCGCCGTGGCGATCTGTGTCACACCGTTGCCGATGCCACCGATCAGGCCGCGCAGAGAAACCGTCATGTGCTGCATGGTGTTCTGCAGCAGGCCCAGTTCGTCCTGGCGGGTGGTGCTGCTGTCATGGGTCAGATCACCGTCCGCAATCCGGCGCGCCGCAATCACGGTGCTGTTCAACGGCACGGTAATCTGACGCGTGATCAGGAACGCAGCAAAGATGCCGACCAGCAGCACGACCAGCGCTACGCTCAGCAATTGCACCACAGCGGTTTGTTGTTCCTTCTTGGCACTGATGACCTGCAACGCCGCCAGATCATCGGCACGGGCAGCGGTCGCTATGGATTGCTGTTGCAGATCGGTACGGACTTGCTCGGTCTGCTGCAGCATGTCCGAAATCGACGACATCAGGACCTTGTATTGTTTCAACGCCACCAACGCGGCATCCACTGCAGCATTTGCCTCGACAGGCAATTGGCTGCGAGCGGCGTCCACTTGTGCGATCAGGGCGTCGGCGGCCTTATAGGTGGCCTGACGGTTGTCGGCATTCGGAACGCTCAGGTAGCGGCGAAACACCAGACGGAAATTGGTCATGCCGTTACGCAGGTCGCCAGCGATCTTGACCTGCCTGATGCCGGTTTCATTCGGCGAACGCAAGGTGTCGTCAATGGTCTTGTTCAGCAAATTCTCAAAGGTCGCGCTGACGTCATCGGAAACCTTGATGATCGGTTTCAACGCCTCGTCGACTTTCTGATTGATGCCGACCAATTGGTCGAACGTCTGCTTCAGACCGCCCACCTGCTCCTTGATCTCGCGCAGCTTGGCCAGGTTGCTCGATATCACGAACACTTGCAGGCCCTGATCGACACTGCGGCTCAAGGTATCCAGCGCGCTGGCGTAATTCTGCACACCTGCGGCGGTAGGGCCGGTCGCATAGGCTTGCGCAGCAATCCGGGCATTCAGAACGTCAGCCTTGATCTCCGCGACCTTGCTGCTTTTACCCATGCGCTCGATCAGCAGGTTGGTGCTGGAGTAGCCGATGACGGTGACGGTCAGTACTCCGAGCAAAATAGCGGCAAAGCCCAGTCCGAGCTTCTTGCTGACTTTCAGATTGTCCAACCATTTTGCGCTCATTACGTGTGTGCCTTTGATTTTTCGGGATGCACGTGAATCGGCGCTGAAAGATTTAACTTGATAGTTAACGTTATCGGAATCACGCACGCGCCAATCGAAGGCACCCTGAAGCCCAAGAATTACGTGGCCGGAGCGCGATGATGAATATTTATTTAAATCGCCTGAGCAGAATTTTTCCGATGATTGGCACCGCGCGAAACCGGAAGATCACGCAATGAAACTGCCTTGATCTTCGCCTGTACGGAGCCATCGGAGATTGGCAACAGCGTCAGACGTTGCGGTCGGTGAAATGAACATCCAGCCGGATGTTTTCCGGCTCGTTGATCGCTGCCAGGTACTCGTCTACGGTGATTTCTCCGACGCAGGCCCGTGCGCCCGGTTGTGGGCGATAGCCACCGGCCATTTTGCCGCTCAGCGCGACGGCAGCACTGCCGGGGATCTCTGGGCCCTTGTCGTTCAGTGCAGTCAATTGCGCACGCATGTGCAGCGGCTGGCCGGTGAGGTCGACGCCATCGACATCGATGTACATCGCGCTCTTTCGATCACCCCAGTGTTCAAAGCGCGCGCCCCAACGGTACAGGCGCTCGGCCCACGACGCAGGATCGCGCAGCAGCCCACAGCGAATCGCCAGCGCCAGCAGCCAGGTCGCGATGCCGCCGGCCTTGAGCGCGGAGCCGGCCTTGAAGCTCAGATGCTGCGCGGCATAACGTGTCGCGAATACATCCAGGTCCGGGACGTCGACATTGGCCACCAGCCGTGTGCCCATGCCGGGCATCCGGCGCAGGGTCAGGTCCATCCAGCCATGGACTTCGTGGACCTTGCCGTTGCGCAGTTGCCTGATCGGCCGCCCGGCATTGGCCAGTACGCCACGCACGGTCGACAGACCGGGCATTTTCGCTGCCGAGGAGATGCCATGCTCTATCGAATCGATGCGCAGAAAACGCTGGCGATGCTGATCGATGATGGCCGCCGAAAGCGTCGGCACCGAGCTGCAACCGCTCAGCACACAGACGCCCGCCTCACGCGCTAAGGCATCCAGAGTGGCGATACCGGAGACGAAGGTCCGGCAATCCGACAGGTCGCAATAATTCACACCCGCCGCGATGCAATGCCGGGCCACGGCATACGACTGCCCCTGAAAAGGCCCCGCCGTGTGGATAAGCAGGTCAATGCCCAGCGCGCGAAGTTGGCTGCCAGCGCCGTCTTGCATGATATCCACACACCAGCTCTCGCAGGATTTACTACCCAGTGTTTGCAACTCAGCGACTTTTTCCGCCAGCTTGCGGCTGTCACGGCCGGAAATGACCAGTTCAATGTCCGGCATCATCACCAGATGATTGCAGATAAGGCTGCCGAAGTTACCGTAGCCGCCGATGACCAATACGCGAAATGCCATTGACTCGTCCCTGACCTGCAGAAGGATGTGACCCTGCCTCGTTGCGCCACGATTGCCGTGAGCAATGGCAATGAAATGCGCGTGCATTATTGATCATTGGCCGCAGGCCGGGTACAAAACCCTGTGCCTTTTTGATCGTGCAAGGAGCAACGGATGCTGAAACTACACACCGAGCGGCTTTATCTGCGGACCCTGTTCGCCAGTGACTGGCCGTTGTTTCTGAGGCTGCACTCCGAGCCTCAGACCATGCAGTACGTCTTCGGGGAAATCGAAGAAGCACAAGTTCGCAAAGGCTTTGATCATCGCCTCCCGGTGTGGACGCCAGAGTCCGATCACTGGCTGTGCCTGGTGGTCGTCGACAAGCAGAGCGGCGTGGAGCTGGGGGTCAGCGGCTTTCGCATCATGTCGCCAGGGCATGCCGAAGTAGGCTGTCTGTTGCTGCCGGAACACCAAGGCAAAGGCTTCGGCACCGAATCCCGCCGGGCAATCATCGACTACGCTGCCGCCATCGGCCTCGATTCACTGGAATCGACCGTGACCGATGGCAACATTGCCTCCTGCAAGGTGCTGGAGAAATGCGGTTTCTCTTTCGAACGCCGCGTCCCGCAGGCCTATCAGATCGGCGATCAGTGGTTCGATGACCTGAAATATCACCTGCGACTGAGGTGACAAGCCCGCAGCCAAGCGTTCGCCAGGCTGCGGCAAGCGGCTCAGGCTTTGGGCCGCCCTCCCAGAATCGTCACTCGCTCGCCATAGCGCGAGTGCGGGAAGTAATCCCACACCGCGTGATGCTGGGTGCAGCGGTTATCCCAGAACACCAGCGTGTTGGGCTCCCAGCGCACGCGGCAACTGAGACAGGGTTCACGGGCGATCAGGTCGAACAGCATGTTCAGCAGCGTGCGGCTCTCTCCTGCGGACAGTTGCACGATATGCGAGGTGAAACCGGAATTGACGAACAGGCTGCGGCGTCCGGTTTCAGGGTGGCGAACCACCACCGGGTGCTCGCTTTTGGGAAGGTTGGCAGGCGGCTGATAGCCCTTCCACGGAATCTCGCCATCGTGAATGGCCGTCAGTTCGCCAAGAAACGCCTGCATCGCAGGCGAGAGCATTTCTATGGCCAGGTGCATGTTGGCAAACAGCGTGTCGCCACCGGTTCCAATGGCGGGCGTCTCTTTGACATACAGCATCGAGCCCATCGACGGTTCCAGGTCGGCGGTGCCGTCGGTGTGCCACAGCTCGCCAGCAGCGAAGCGTGACTGGGCGTTGGCGCGCACCACGACCAGCTCCGGGTCATCGCCATCAATGCTTTCTACCGGCAAGGCACGTAACGGTCCAAACAGCCGGCCAAAGGCTTTATGCTGTTCGACCGTCAAGTGCTGATCACGAAACACCAGCACGTGATTCTCCAGAAAGGCACGGCGGATTTCCGTCAGTTGCTCCGCATTGAGTGGCTGCGACAGGTCGACACCGCCGACTTCGGCACCGATGATCGGTGTCAGGCGGTTGACCGTGATGCTGTGATACGGCGCGCGAGGCGCCCCCGCGATGCCTTCGATGGCCTTGAGTGCCATTTGATCCATGATCCCTCACCCTTGAATGGTTGGCATGGTCGATCACCATGTCCGTAACTGGTTTACCGGGACATCAGCCCCGTCTGAAAAGCGTGCCGGTAACGCGTTCAGCCCTCCCCTGCTAGCAGGTCTGCGTTGATCATCTCGGCAATCAATTGCGCCCACGGCGCTGCGACAATGCCGTAATGATCAGTGTCCAGAGGCTGCCAGCTCAGCAGGTGCGGCAACATGTCCTGCCAGGCACGCTGCAGGTCTGCCATTTGCCAGGCGCTGCCCATGCCATATGGATTTGGACGCGTGGCAATGAACAATCGCGCTCTGGTATCAGGCAGTTGCGCGGGCCGATGATCAGCCATGCTCGCCATGTTGTTCTGGCAGCAGACAATCAGGCTTTGCAGGTAACGTGACGCCTCTTCGCTGGCCGTGCTGGCGGCAGTGTTGAGGGCCCGCCGTGCAGAAAACTCGCGCTGGAAGACCTGCTGAATATGTTCTTCGTCGATCCGCGCCAGCTCGGTGCCAGCGTCCGGCGCAGGCGGATCGATCAGGTACAGCACCGGCTGCTCGCAACCGTCCGCCAGCAGGTTGCACATCGCCTGCGCCACCCACGCGCCGAACGACCAGCCGGCCAGCCGCCATGCTGTGCCGTCGGGGTGATGGGCCTGCAACGCGTCGAGATACAGCTGCGCCCGTTCGGCCAGGCTGATATTCGGCAGCTCGGGCAGGCGCAAGGCCGGGTCGGCGATTACCCACACACCCAGATCAGGGTGCAGCGCCGAGGCCAGCTCGCGATACGCCTGAACATCGCCGCCCACCGGATGGATCAGGTACAGGCGCTCGCGGTCAACCCCCGCATGCCATTGGTCAATCCTAACCGCGTCGGTCCATTGGTCTTCGACTGCAGCCGCACCGCCCTGCGCTGACTGCACCAGCGCCAGTACCTCGCGCAGGCTGACCTTGTGGCTGAACTGTGACAACTGGAATACCACACCCGTCGCGGCCTGCAATTCGTCGATCAGGTCCAGCAAGGTCAGGGAATCAGCCCCCAGCTCGTACAGCGAGTCATCCGGATCCAGAGCGCTTACGCCAAGCCATTTGCACAGGCAGCCATGCAGACGCTCCGGCAGACCGGTTTCTGCCGCAACGGCTGGCGCAGTGTCGACCAGCGTCAAGCCAGCACCGCTATGACGAGCCGGGTAAAACTGGCGTGCGGTGTTCAGATCGGTCGTCGAAATCAACAATTGCGGCAGTTGTGCAGTCATGGCGGCGTCGAATACTTGGCAGCCCTCTTGCGCCGACATGCCGACCGCGAGATGCCGCTGATGCGCTTCATCACCGATGCCGCTGGCAGCGGCCATACCGGTTTCCCTCCAGATATCCCAGTTGATACCCAGGCGCACGCAGCCATTTTCGCCATTCGGGCGGTAATGGGCGAAGCCGTCGAGCACCGCACTGGCGGCGGCGTAATCCAGATGTCCGGCACCGCCGAACAGTGCCGACATCGATGAGCAGTACAGCACAAACCCTGGCGTCATCTGTTCGATCAACGCTTCGACCGCCAGCATGCCGCGGGTCTTGCTCGCCATCGCTTCAGACAACAGGTGAGCATCGCGCTGACGAATCAGGCTGCCCGCTCCGGTCCCGGCAGCATGGATTACCCCGTCGAAGTGTCCATAACGCTCGCGCAGTTGCTCAAGCACCTTGGGCCAGCGTGCCAAATCGGCGATATCCGCCTGAACGCTATCGATACGCGCGGCATAATCGCCCAGCTCCTGCGGACATTCCCCACGGCGCGACAGCAGCACTACCCGCCGCTGGCTTGATTGCAGCAAGTGTTCGCACAACGTACGGCCGATACCGCCTGTACCGCCGAGTACCAGAAACGTGCCGTTTACCGGCAACAGATTCGAAACGACCGTTGGCAGCGCGAGCGAGCTCGGCTGCAACTGTGGCTGCCACAGATAACCGTCACGAATGGCCATGCGCCGTGGCAGCGACGTCAGTTCGGCGAGCAGCGTCGCCAGTTGCCGAGCCTGTGTGCCCCATTGCGCAGTGGGCAGATCCAGCCAGTGACAGCGTATCGGGTACTCCTGCGGGGCCACTTCGGTAATACCTGCCAGCGCCGCCAGCTCCGGCCGCATGACCTGACCATTTACCGGGCACGCCTGCCAGGACAGCAGCCAGAGTCGCAAAGCGGTCTTCTGTGCGCGTTGCCCCCAGGCCTGCAAAAACGCGCTGACCGTGTCCAGACACGCCCATTGCGCGGCGGCAAGGCTTTGCTCGTTGACCACCCCGCCAACCGAGAGTGGCAAGGCATGCAGCCAGTCGAGTTCGGTCGCCGCCTGCCCACTCTGATCAAGCTCGGTGATCAGTCGGCTAAACGCTAACGGGTCCAGTGGATCAAGCTCATAAAGGTTCGGGCCAAACTGCTGATAACCATTACCGGCCTGCACCTCGATGACGTGTCGATAAACGCCCTGCAGGCAGCCAAGCAGTGCGGCATCAACGCGCTCGTGACTGCACACCACCAGCCTGTCGCGACGTTCGCCAATCGGTTGTGTGCCCAGACGACGCACACGCTGCCACTGGCGTTGATAAAACCAGTCCGCCATCAGCTCGCGCTCAGCGGTTTGCGGCGGCTGCGGCTCGACAGCGGCGGATGGCTTGAAGCGGAAGGTCTGTAAGTCGAACGCCGACGGCGGCAAGTTCCACGGTGGCGGTGCCGAACGCGTCGCCACCTCGATACTGGCCCCTGCATACCAAGCTTCCAGCAACGCCTGCGGCGAGTGCTCACTGGCCTTCAGACGCAGGTCCGAGATCGTCACCCGTTTGATCGAAGAAGGTTGCAAACGCAGCGTTTGACCCTGCTGGCAGATCACCGCAAAGCGCCAGGGCAATGCGCGTCGCCCGTTTTGCAGGTAACGCAGCAGCGCGGTCTGTTGTTCGGGAAAGGTATTGAGCCAAGCGTCGATTGCCGCGACGTCCCGCTCCAGCGCTGTACGGCTGTGTGCCGACAGCAACAGGCACGGCGGGCATTCCTCGGCGCTGTCTGCCTGCGATGGCGGCGCGCCGACAATCACATGCGCATTGGTTCCGCCGATACCGAAACTGCTTACCCCGGCCAGCCGTCGACGGCCCTCGGGCCATGGCCGTGAGGCGGTGGGTATGTAGAACGGTGAGTGCTGCAGGTCGATTTGCGGGTTGATCCGGGCGAAGCCCAGATTGGGCGGGATCACCCCATGAAACACCGCAAGCGTCGCACGAATCAGCCCGACCACACCCGCTGCCGCGCCCAGATGGCCAACCTGGCTTTTCACTGACGCCAAAGCGCAACTGGCAGCGGGCGTTGCGCCGAACGCCTTGCTCAGTGCGGCCACTTCAATAGGGTCGCCCAGCAGCGTGCCTGTGCCGTGGGCCTCGATGTAGCCCATGTCAGCCCCTGTGACACCCGCCTTGCGCAGGGCCTCGCTGATCACCGCGCTCTGCCCCGCCACCGACGGCGCGGTGTAGCTCATCTTGGCCCGGCCATCGTTGTTCAGCGCAGAGGCCTCGACCAGCGCATAGATTCGGTCGCCATCGGCCTGGGCGCGGGCCAGCGGTTTGAGCACCACCACCCCATAGCCGCTGGCCCCGATGGTCCCGCTGGCATCGTCACTGAAAGGACGGCACAGCCCGTCACGAGAGAAAATGTGTTGCGGGCGATAACGGTAGCCATCTGTCAAAGTCGGGTCGACGAGCACCCCGGCGGCCAGCATTACATCACTGTCGCCCTGGCGCAGCATCGCCGCCGCAAGGTGCACGGCAATCAGCGAACTGCCGCACGCTGCCTGAACACTCAGCGCCGGGCCGCCGAGGTCCAAGTGGTACGCCGCCTTGGTGGCCAGAAAGTCCTTGTCGTGGTGCAGCGCCATCTGAAAGCCGTCCAGCAGATCACCCTCAGCAGTTTCGCGCAGCATTTGCTGGAAATACGTGGTTTCGCCGCAACTGGCGATCAGGCCAATGCGTGGGCCATCGGCTGTGGGCGTGATTGCAGCATGTTGCAGCGCCTGCACACAGCCCATCAACAGGTGCCGTTGTTGCGGGTCCATCAGCCGTGCTTCCTGAAGGCTGATGCCGAAGTATTCCGGGTCGAAATCCAGCATCCCCGCCAATTGACTACGCGCGCCGACCAACCCATCGGCGGCGTCGAACAGCTCGATGCCCGACTCGTTTCCCTGGACCATTGCCCAGAACTCGGCGAGGTTGCCGGCCCCCGCCACATTTACCGACATGCCGATGATTGCCATCGGTTGCTCGCCAGCTACGGAGCCTTGCGCACGCGCCACTGAAACCGATGGCGAGGCCGAAAGATGCTGCGCCAGACGGCGCACAGTGACATGTTCGAACAGCGCTGCCATCGCCACTGGTTGTGGCAGTTGTTCGTTGAAACGGGCATGCAGGCGCATCAGGCCGAGGCTGGTGGCACCGGCCTCGAAGAAGGTCTGATCAAGCTCGATATCACGGCCGATGACCGCCACGAACAACTCGCTCAGTTGCTGTTCAAGCGCGCTCAGCGGCACTTGCGCAAGTGCACTGCGACGCCGTTGCAGTGCCTCGCCCAGCGAACTCAACGCCTTTCGGTCGATCTTGCCGCTGGGCGTACGCGGCCAGGCATCGACACAGCGGTATTCGTCGATACGCACATGCGCAGGCAAGTGCAGCGTGACCTGGCGATCCAGCTGCTGCACGTCAGGCGGCGTGCCTTCGACCTGCAACCAGGCCACCAGACGTGGCGGTTGGCCGTGCATGGCCACCACCGCATTGCTCACCTGAGCGTCCTGCACCAGTGCGGCTTCGATCTGCCCCAGCTCAAGACGCTGGCCACTCACCTTGACCTGTTGGTCGTCACGGCCAAGGTAGTGCAGGCAGGCATCGGCATCAGCCCGGGCGAGGTCGCCGGTGCGATAGAACAGCATGTTGCCCTCGGGCTGCGGCAACTCGACAAACCGCGCGGCATTCAGCGCCGGGTCGGCCAGGTAGCAGCGCGAAATCATCGGCCCCGCCACCAGCAGATAACCCCGGCTGCCACCTGGTACTGGCTGGTCGTGTTCGTCCACCAGCAGCAGCCGCGCGTTGTTCACCGCCAGCCCGATGGGCGCTCGCAGAGGCCAGTCCTGAACTGCCGCTGGCAAACGCCAGGCGCTGACCACGTGGGTTTCGGTCGGCCCGTAATGATTGAACAGACGCGCCTGCGGCATGCCCCCAAACCAGCTGCGCAGTGCATCGGTGCAGAGCAGTTGCTCGCCGGCCGTGATCACCTCACGCAACGCCTGCGGGTAAACGTCCTGGCTGACCGCCGTCTGCGCCAAGTGCTGCAAGGCCACGCACGGCAGGAACAGCCGCTCGATGCGCGCCTGCTGCAGATAGCTCAACAATGCCTGGGCATCCTGCCGCCAGCGTGGGTTGATCAGGTGGTAGCAGCCACCGCCGCAAAGCGTGCTGAAAATCTCCTGAAACGACACATCGAACGACAGCATGGAAAATTGCAGGGTTACCGATCTGGCTGGCAAATGACCTTGGTTACGCTGCCAGTGCAACAGGTTGCAAAGGGTTCGGTCCGGCACCTGAACGCCTTTCGGCGTACCCGTCGAGCCGGACGTGAACAGCGTGTACAAAGGTCGCTCGCCCGCATGATGGCGACGTTCGAATGACCGTGGCGCAGCGCTCAGGTCGACCCGATGACGGGCCACCCGACCAGCATTCAATTCATCCAGTGCCGCCTCGGTGACAGTGCTGTACAGCAGGCAACACGGCTGTGCCTGCTGCATGACCTGACGCTGCACCGCCAGTGGATAACCAGGGTCCAGCGGCACGGCCGTCAGGTTGAGTCTGGCCAGCGCCAGCAAGGCCACGATGTGCTCGACCGACGCTTCGAGGTACAGCACCACTTGCAGCGGTGCGTCATACCCTTCCGGTAATGGGCATTGCTCGACCAGAGTCGCCGCCAGGGTGTCGGCCAACGCATCCAGTTCGGCGTAGCTGATACGCTGCTGATCAGCGACCAGCGCCGGGGCATCCGGTGTGCAATTGACCTGATGTTCGAACCAGTCGGCCAGGGTTCCGAACGGAGCCTCATCGCTGCCACCCTGACTGGCGGGCGGCAGGCTGAAGCGGTACGGCGTGAGCAGATCGTCAAGGATGGCCGAAGGTTTTTCCAGGAGCAGATCAAGACCCTGTTGAAACACTTGGTTGACGGCGTTCATTTGCGCGGCGTCGAAATAGCTGCACTGGTATTCCCACCAGCATTCCAGTTGCGAACCGGCATCGACCACCGACAAGGTCAGCGGGCATTTGGCCTGCACGGTCTCGGTGAGTTCGAACGTCGCTCGCAAGCTGGTACGGGCGAGTCTGGCGTAGTCGGTATTTTCCAGCACGAACATGAAATCGAACAACGCACTGCTCGACGACAGCCGCAGGTCTTCGACCAGATCAGCCAGGGCGACGTCCTGCAAGGCCAGCACCTCGCGCACTGTGGCAGTCTGGCGGTGCATCTGCTGGTCGAGCGTCATGCTGTTGTCGAGCACCGTCGGGATCAGCACGGTGTTGGCAAACATGCCGATTGCGTCTTCGAACTCGGTCAATGGACGGTTGGAGACCGGGCTGGCGATTCGCGGCCGTTCGCAGCCGGTCAGCGCGTACACGCTCCAGGCATAAACGCTGAACAACACTTCATAGCGGGTGACGCGTTGCTGGCTGCAAAACCGATCCAGTGCGGCACTGCGCATGGCACCCAGCGGCTGGCGGTACAGCCGTGCCTGCGGGCCTGGTTCACGAACCGCCACCAGCG
This sequence comes from Pseudomonas syringae group sp. 243L2, assembly GCF_032587875.1. NCBI lineage: Bacteria > Pseudomonadati > Pseudomonadota > Gammaproteobacteria > Pseudomonadales > Pseudomonadaceae > Pseudomonas > Pseudomonas syringae group sp. 243L2. Next base: position 26,092 of record NZ_JAWHPL010000034.1, on the reverse strand, counting down.
GTGGAGAACATGCTGGCTGCTGGCGATGCAACCCGGCCAAGGCACGGCGCTGGTCGCGATAGCGCGGGTCGACACGCCATTGCCGTTGCCAGAGCGCAAATTCCAGCGTGCCCAGCCCAGGCAAAGGCTCCGCATTTGCCCGCCCGTGCAGCGCATCGTCGTACAGTTGCACCAGATCATCGAACAACAGGTTCATCGACCAGCCATCGATGACAATGTGGTGCAGGTTCATCAGCAAGCGACAACTGCCATCGGCAAACGGCAATAGCCAGGCCTGGCACAGGGCTGATGTCGCCAGATCGAAGGGTGTATCGAACACCAGCGTCGCGAAGCTACGCCAGGTCTGTTCGCTGAACGCCCCCACAGCAAAGGTGCGGCACAGCACGTCGCGCTCGCAAACCTCCTGATAAAGCCCGTCAGCCCCGGACACGAAGGCCGTGCGTAACCCGCTGTGTCGGGCCAGCAGGCGCTGCACGGCTTCAGCCAGCGCGGGCAATTGAATGCCTGCCGCAAGGTGCAGAATGAGCGGCACGTTGTAGGCCGTGGCTTGCGGCGTGCGTTGCTGCATCAGCCACAAGCGGCTTTGCTCGGCAGTGGCTGGCGCACGCCCGACCCTGTTGACGGGTGGCGCGGGTGGATAGGCAGACGCAGCGCCCTGTTCATCGCTCAGGCGTTCGGCCAGTGCTGCGAACGATTCGCCCAGCACCGCGCCCAGCATAATTTCGCGTCGCCAGTGCGTGCGGATTGCAGAGCGCAGGCGCATGGCCTTGAGAGAGTCGCCACCACTGCCCAGCCAGTCATCCTGGCCGTTGAGGTCGGGCTGTGCCAACAGCCTGCGGGCCTGGGTCAACAGCCAGTCCAGTGCGGGCGAGTGCTGATCGTCAGGCAGTGAGCAGGCTTGCGGTCGCCATGGTTTCAAGGGCTGCTCCAGCAGCGCACGCTGATCGATCTTGCCATTGGCTGTCAGCGGCAGACGCTCAAGCAGAAACAGCTGATGCGGGCGCATCCATGCCGCCAGGTGTTCGCGCAGGTGCTGGTCCAACTCGCGATAGTCCAGCCCTTCGCGCGGCACGATGAACGCCAGCAACTGATGGTCTTCGGCCGCTTGCCTGCGGGTACAGACATGCGCCTGCGCCACCCGCGGATGGTCCAGAATGCGTTGTTCGACCTCGCCCGGCTCGATACGAAAACCGCGCACCTTCACCTGGCGGTCGATGCGGCCCAGGTACTCGATCAGCCCCTCGGCATTGACCCGTACCTGATCGCCGGTGCGGTAATAAAGTGTGTCTGCAGCGTCGAGCGCGGGCAGGCGCACGAAACTGTGTTCGGTCTCTGCGGGACGGTGGCGGTAACCGCGTGCCACCCCGCTGCCACTCAGGTAAAGCTCGCCCGCCTCGCCGACAGCAACAGGTCGCTGTTGCGGGCTCAGCACACGCACGCCTGTATCCGATAAAGGCCGGCCAATTGGCACTGTATCGCCGGCAAAGTCACGGGCAATGGGATGGCACAGCGCAAAGGTGGTGCATTCAGTGGGGCCGTAGGCGTTGAAAATCCGGCAACGGCTGGCGGGATTGGCTTGATACCAGGCACGCACCGCAGCGGCGCTGACTTGCTCGCCGCCGATCAGTAGCTGGCGCAGGCTGGCAAAACAGCCGGGGTCATCCGCACTCAGCGTGTTGAACAGCGAAACGGTCATGAACAGGTTATCGACCTGTTGTGTTTCCAGCACTGTGGCCAGCCGCCGTGCGTCCTGCAGGTCTGCGTCGGCAATGATGACGCAGCAACCGCCATTGAGCAGCGGTGCCCACAGTTCGAAATTACAGGCGTCAAACGCCGGGTTGGACAGGCAGCCAAAACGGTCGCCTGCACGAATCTCGATGTAGCTGTCGGCCTGGACCAGACGCAACAGGCCGCGCTCGCCCACTTCCACTGCCTTGGGGGTGCCGGTAGTGCCCGAGGTGTAGAACAGAAAGCTCAGCTCGGCGAAGTCATCAGGCACAGGCTGCGGCGGCTGATCAGGGTAATCCAGCAGCGCCTCGACGCTGATGTGCCAGCCACGCAGCGCCGACACAGCATCAGAATCTTGACCCAGGGTAACCAGCCCGACACACCCGCCATCTTCCAGCATCAATTCCCGACGCCGTAGCGGACTGGCACGATCCAATGGCACCACGACGGCCCCCACCTTCAGGGCCGCCATGATTGTCGCCACCCACTGCCAGCCACGCGGCATGCACAGGGCAAGTGGATCGCCGCGCCCTGCGCCTTGTGCCAGCAACCCCCTGGCGATGCGCTCGCTGGCGCTGGCCAGTTGCGCGTAGCTCAGCCTTACGTGCTGATCGATCACCGCCATTGCCTCGGGATTGCGTCGCACCTGCTCGGCAAAGCGCGACAGCAGAGTCGCGGGGTGCCAGACCATACCCTCCTTGTGGCTGCTCATCATTGCGCCTCCTGCGTGTCGAAACGTTGCAATTCCTGCCTGAGCGTCTGCGAGACACGATGCACCTCGGCACTTTCCAGCATGTCCCAGTGCCCGCCGTGCACCAGCCGGGCCTTGTAACCGTCACCCGCGCGGCGACGCCAGAAGCTGCGCAGCTCACGCAACTGCGTGCGGCTGAAGCCTTCACGGGCCTGAATCAGCACGATGCGCCCGGCGTGCGGTTCGCATTCGTAAGCAGCCATTGCCAGGCGGTTGTGGTTGTAGAGGTGGAAATAACGCTCGACCTGCGCGTCTTCGATACCGGGGTACATGCCGTTGAAGCGCACCAGCTTGTCGCGAAATTCAGCCATGTCGACGGTGCCGATCTGTTGCCGAAACCCCGGATCATCCGAGCCCTGGGTATCGAGCAGCACCACCGTGACCTGACGATTGCCGGCAGCCGTCAGGCGCCGGGCCATTTCGTAAGCCACCAGACCGCCGAACGACAGCCCGGTGAGTATCAGCGGTTGAGACGTTAATGGCGCGATGCGCCGTAGATAGGCGTCGGCCATCGCTTCGACGCTCGGCTCGGTGCTCTCTCCAGGGTTCAACCCCGGCGATTGCACACCGTACACACCGATAGCGTCCGGCAGTTCCTTGGCCAGCGACAGGTAGCAGAACGCAGTGCCGCCCGCCGGGTGAATGCACACCACGTTGCGTTGCCCGGCACCGCGGCGGAATTCGATCAGGTTGCCCTGCGCCGAAGTCAGGCTGGCGCCGGTACGCAGCCAGCCGCCCAGCGCCTCGATGGTCGGGTGGCCGATGATCACACGCACAGGCACCTCGACGCTGAACGCCCGGCCAATTTCGTAGGCCATCTTGATCGCCGCAATCGATGTCCCGCCGACGTTGAAGAAGTTGTCGCGGATGCCGATTTGCGGCACCAGCAGCAGGTCTTTCCAGATCTGATACAGCGCCAGCTCGATATGGTCCCTGGGGCTGCCGAGGTTGACCTGCCGTTCGGCCAGGTCCTGATCGGCCAATGCCGCGAGAGCCACACGGTCGACCTTGCCATTGACCGTCAACGGCAAGGCGTCCAGCCACAGATAAGTGCTGGGCATGACGGCGCTGGACAGGGTCGTCGCCAAGTGGGCCCGCAGCGCGGACTCGTCCACTGCGCCGTCGGCGACACAGCACGCCACCAGACGCTGGTTCTGCGCGGTATCGCCAACGATCAGTGCCACACTGCTACGGATGCCGGGAAACAAGTCGAGCCGCGCTTCGATTTCACTCAACTCCAGGCGGATGCCGCGCAGCTTGACCTGAAAGTCGTTACGACCGAGAAACTCCAGCTGACCGTCCGGGCGATAGCGCGCCAGATCACCACTGCGGTAAAGCCGGTCGCCAGCAACAAACGGGTTGTCGATAAACCGCTCGGCAGTGAGTTCGGCCAATCCCATATAGCCCCGCGCAACACCGACGCCGCCAATGTGCAACTGACCGGTAACACCGGCTGGAACTGGCGCATTGCGCTCGTCGAGCACATAAAAACGGGTGTTGGCGATAGGTCGGCCGATGGGCAGCTGGCGCGGCGGAACCTCTGCGCCGGGCTGCAGCGTCCAGACACTGCTGATCACTGTGGTTTCGGTCGGGCCATAGACATTGTGCAAGCGCGCATGCGGCAGACGCTCCTGAAACAGTCTGGCCACTGCGGGCGACAGCTCCCCGCCGCCACTGAACACATCCTTCAGGGAGTGACAGGCGCTGACCTCTTCGACCTCCAGAAACAGTTGCAGCATGGCCGGGACAAATACCATCGCGGTGACGCTTTGTTCGCGTACCACCTGCGCTAGGTAACCGGGCTCGAAATGCCCGCCGGGACGGGCGATGACCAGCCTGCCCCCGGTAAGCAACGGCCAGAAGATCTCCCAGGCCGAAGCGTCGAAACCGAATGGAATCTTGTGCAGCATGCTCCCGCGTTCGCCACAGAACTGCTGACACCAGAGCAGCAGGTTGCTCAGCCCGCGATGCGTGACCATCGCCCCCTTGGGCAGCCCCGTGGTGCCGGAGGTGTACAGCACGTACGCCAGATGGTCGGCGTTGACCCTGACACGCTGCGGGTCTGGATTGTCTGGCGAGCATTGAGCCCAGAGCACGGCATCAGCCTGCACATCGAGGATCGGCACCTCGCAGTCTGCAACTTGCAGGGCCTCGCGGAGAATCTTGCGCGTCGGTCCGAGAGCAAGCAACACCACCGGGCAAGTGTCGTCGAGAATATGACGCAGGCGCCCTGACGGATAATCCGGGTCCAGCGGCACATAGGCGCCCCCGGCCTTGAGCACCGCCAGCAAGGCCACCGGCAGTTCCAGCGAGCGCTCGATACAGACGGCTACGCGCACGTCCGGGCCGACGCCGAGGGTGAGCAAGTGCTGCGCCAGCCGGTTGGCCTGGCTGTTGAGCTGGCTGTAACTCAGTGACTGACCTTCGAAAATGACCGCGCACTCATCTTCGCGACGCGCTACCTGAGCCTCGATCAGGCGATGCACGCAATCGACAGGCTGCGTCAACGCTGCCGGGCTGTTCCAGTCGTGCAGAATCTGTTCACGTTCGGCTTCTGTGATCAGCGTCAGTGCGCCAACCGGCTGTTTCGGGTCCAGCGCAACCTGCTCCAGCAGGTGTCGATAATGCCCACTCAGGCGCTCGATGCTGGCCTGGTCAAACAGATCAGTGTTGTATTCCACCAACAGGTTCAGCGCACCGTCGCGCTCGACCCATTCGAAGGCCAGATCAAACTTGGCCGTGGCACTGCCGGTGCCATATGGCGTCATGCTCAGCCCCGGCATCTGCACAGCGGTATCCGGGGTGTTCTGTAGCACCATCATCACCTGAAACAACGGCGAATAACCGGTATCACGCTGTGGGTTGACGGCCTCGACCACACGGTCGAAAGGCACATCCTGATGGGCGTGGACATCCAGCAGCGTGGCACGTACCTCGCGCAACAGTTCAGCAAAGGTCTGCTGCGCATCGAGACGCTGGCGAATCACCTGGGTGTTGACGAAATGGCCGATCAGAGGCTCGATTTCAGGACGGCTGCGGTTGGCAAACGGCGTACCGATGCACAGGTCCCGCTGACCGCTGTGGCGCCACAGCAGCACGGAAAGCGCGCCGATCAACACGTTGAACAGCGTGCCCTGGGTTTGTCTGGCCAGTGCATTAAGACCGCGCAAGGTGCTGCCATCGACTGTCGAGCTGAAGGTCGCCCCAGCGTAACGCTGCACGGTCGGGCGTGGTCGGTCGGCAGGCATGTCGAGCAGCGGCGGCGCGTCGGCCAACGTGCGCTGCCAGAAAGCCAGTTGCCCCGCCAGCGCCTCGCCGCTCAGACGCTGTTGCTGCCAGCAGGCGTAGTCGGCGTACTGCACTGCCAGCGGTGCCAGACTGGACGCCTGATCGCGCAAAAAATCTCCATACAAGGTGGTCACTTCATGAAGGATCACCCCCATCGACCAGCCATCGGCAATGATGTGGTGCACGCTGTACAGCCACAGATACTCGTCATCGGCCAGCCGCAGCAGCGAAGCCCGCAACAGCGGGCCGCTGGCCAGGTCGAATGGCGCTTTGGCCTCCCGATCGACAGCCATTCCGACCTGCACTTCACGCGCCTCTGGCGACAGGTCACGCAGGTCGACCTTCGGCATCGCCAGCGCCATCACCGGGTGCACGATCTGCCGTGGCTCGCCGTCCACACTGGCAAACGTGGTGCGCAGCATTTCGTGGCGCATGATCAATTCGTTCAGCGCCTTTTCCAGCACCGGCACATCCAGCGTGCCCTTCAGCAAGATCGCAGTGGGCACGTTATAGAACGCATTGCCCGGTTCCATCTGGTCGAGAAACCACAGCTGGCGTTGCGAAAAGGACAGCGGCAGCGCCGTTAGCCCGACAGCACGACGGGGGATCGCCGCCGGGTCGGTGCCGCTCAGCAAGGCGATCAGCTCTGCCTTGTGTTGCTTGAGTGCCTGCAACATCTCGTCACTGAGAAACCCGCGTGGAGCCTTGCAACGCAGTTTGTCGCCGTCCACTTCAAGCACCACGGCATGACGACCGAACAACTCCAGCAATTGATAGGCATTCATATCTCTATCTCCTCCATGTCGCTGGCGTCGTCCGTTTGATCCGCAGCAGAAGCGAACACCTCGATCTGCGTGCGGCGATGTTCATCAGCAGTGCGCAGGCCGCCCACCATCGAGTAGATCAACTGATGATTCGGTCCCAAGTCGAACAACGCCGACAATTGCTGCTCTTCGAGCGAGCCCATGCCGCACAGGCCAAGGCCCTGCTCCACCGCAGTCATGGTCAGCAATTGCGCCATGCCTCCGGCTTCGATATGGCAGAAGTCGCGACTGCGCTCGCCATACAGCGGCCGGATTGCGGCCATGTCGGCGATGAAGAACAGCGAGAACGCAGCGTTTTCGAATACCGGACGATTGACGAAGTAGTCGTAGGTGTCCGGGTCCAGCACGCCACTGTCGAGCCTCAGCAGGCGGTGCTGAACCGGGTCGTAGTAATAGGCACCCGCTGCGACACCGGTTACCCGCTGCGGCTTGACGTACAGGTAGCTCTGGATCGGGTACAGGCCGCCTGCGGACGGGAACTGGTACTTGATCTCTCCATCCAGTTGCCCCTGGGCCAGGCTGGCCAGCAAGCCGGCGAACGCCTCGGTCGGGATCGGCTGCGCAGCGAACTGACGTACCGAGCGGTAATCGCTGAAGCGCCGCACCAACGCCGGGTCATCCGGGCGCGCAAGGTCCAGCGCCGGAACCTGCGCGGTGAAGGTCCGACGCCCACGCTGATCGGCCTTGAAGCGCGCCCGCTGCTGCGGATCTTCAATCACCTGCTCGGGCGAAGCTGCCCGTTGCCGGACGCTGTCGACCACGCTGCCATCGGCCAGAGTCTGGCGGTACATGCCGAGCAGATTGAGCAGGGTCGGCTGCGCCAGCAATTGCGCAACGTTGGGGCGGAACTGCAGCTCGCCAGACAGCGCATTGCTGATCCTGACAATGTCGATCGACGTTGCGCCCAGGTTCAGCAGATTGGCGTCGGCAGCAATCGAAGGACGCTTGAGCACGCCCTGCACAATCGTCACCAGTTGTTGCTCCTGTGGCCCTTCGACTTCAAGCGCGGGACCTGACGCCTGAGCCTGAGTCGGTTCCGGCAGGCGTTTCTTGTCGACCTTGCCGTTGGCCGACAGCGGCCATTCCTGCACGAAGGTAAACGAGCTCGGCACCATGTAGGCGGGCAACTTGTCTGCCAGGTACTGGGCAAAATCACTGGCCTGCAACGAGGGATCGGCCTTGAGTACGTAGCCCGCAAGCCGCTTCTCGCCCAGCGCTTCGCCCAGCACCCGCACCACAGCGCTTTGCACGCCGGGATGGCGATTGAGCGCAGCTTCGATCTCGCCCAGCTCGATACGATGCCCCTGAACCTTGACCTGGGTGTCTTCCCGGCCCAGGAACTCGATATTGCCATCGGGCAACCAACGGCCCAGATCGCCAGTGCGATACAGACGCTCGCCGGTCAGCGGGTGAGCGAAGAAGCTCCCGGCACTCAGGGTTTCATCGCGCCAATAGCCCTTGGCCAGACCGATACCGCCGATATACAACTGACCGGCCACCCACGTCGGGCGAACCTGCAACGCATCATCCAGCACATAGAAGCGCTGGTGATCCATTGCCTTGCCGTAGGGAATGCTGCGCCAGTGGGGATCGACCTGTTGCAACGGATACAGGATTGACCAGATAGACGCCTCGGTCGCCCCGCCCAGGCTGATCAGTCGCAAGGTCGGCTGCGACGCCCAGGCGCGTTCGGGCAGCGTCAGGGGAATCCAGTCGCCCGACAGCATCGCCACCCGCAGGCTCGACGGCAATGCACTGCGCTCGCCTTCGGCATACTCCAGCAACATGCCGAACAAGGCTGGCACCGAGTTCCACAGGCTGACCCGATGCCGCTCGATGAGCGCCAGCCAGTGCGCCGGGTCGAGCGCCTGCTGCGGTTCGAGCAACACCACCGCAGCGCCCGCAGCCAGCATGCCGAAGAAGTCATAGACCGACAGGTCGAAACTCAGCGAAGAAATCGCCAGCACCCGGTCCGTGGCGCCGACGGCAAAGCGCCGGTTGATGTCGAGCAACGTGTTGACCGCGCCGCGATGATCGATGACCACGCCCTTGGGCATGCCGGTCGAGCCCGAGGTGTAGATCACATAGGCCAGGTCGTCTGGCGTGAGGTCTATAGCGTGCAATTCAGGCTGATCGGGAATGGCATCGCCGGAAATGACCGGGTCGGTCACGCTGATGACCTTGACCTGCTCGGGCCATTCGATGCGTTGCAACAGTGCAGGCTGAGTCAGAGCCAGACTCGCTTCGGCACGCTGCAAAATGTGCTCCAGACGCTCTGTCGGCAACGCCGGGTCGAGCGGCAGGTAGGCACCGCCTGCGTACTGGATCGCCAGGGTTGCGACGACCTGTTCCCAGCCACGTTCCATGACCACCGCGACCAGCCTGTTGGGCACCACGCCCATACGCTGAAGCCGCGCCGCCAGATGCCGCGCTTCGGCTCGCAGCTGTCGATAACTCAACTGGCGCTGCGTGCCGATCACCGCCAGTGCGTCCGGGGCAGCAAGCGCCTGGCGGTCGAACAATTCGTGCATCAGCGTCGAGTCGACAGGAGCGGCATCCGGCACAGGCAAGCGTGCCAGCGGTATCAGCTGCGCGGTGTTGGCGCTCCAGGCATCCGGCGCCAGCAGGCGGTCCAGCAGCGCGTTGTAGGCGACGAACATCTGCTCGATCATGCCCGCCGGAAACAATTCGTCGATGCTGTCCCAGTTGAACAGCAGGCGCCCTTCCAGCTCCAGCAACGTGTGGTCCAGCCACACCTGCGGGGTCTGGGTGATGCTGTGCATGTGCTCGGCGTTCAGGGCGTCGGCCAGATTGAATTCAGCCAGTTCCGGCGCGGCCTCCGACAGCGTGCTGTTGAAGACAACCGGCATGGCGGTCTGCTGCACACCACGGGCCTGGGACAGCTCGCGCAGTACCCGGACCCCACTGACCACTGAATGGTCGATGTCTTGCCACAACCTGGCCTGCACGGCGCGCGCCTTGTCAGTGAAGCTCGCTGCCGCTTCAAGGCTGACTTCGAGCAAGATCAGCGAGGTGAAGTCGCCGATGATGTCATCGACATCCGCGTGCAAGGGCATGCGGTTGAACAACGGCAGACTCAAGGTGAAGCGCGGCTGCCGACTCCATAGAGCCAGCACTTCACTGAACGCGGTCAGCAGCATCACCGACGGCGTCACGGCAAATTGTCTGGCCAGCTCCTTGAGTCGCGACCACTGCTGCACCGACAGTTCGCGGTCGCGGCGGGTAAAGTGCGGCTGGCTGATGCTTTCCGGCTGACACACCAGCGGCAGGTCCGGTGCGGGTGCCAGCGTGGCAACCTTCTCGCGCCAGTAGCCCAGCGCCTGTTCGTAGCGGCGGTCACTGCGCAGGCGCTGTTCGGCCAGCACGTAGTCGCGAAAGGTCAAACCCGGCTCAGGCAGTTGCAACTGCGGGTCGGCATAAAATGCCATCAGTTCGCGAGCCAGAATCTGCGTGCTCGCCGCGTCGACGATCAGTGCATCAAGGCTGATGTGCAGATGGCTGATGCTGTCATCGAGCAACGACAGACTGAACTCGAACAGCGGCCAGCAACTGGCGTCCAGCACCTGATGGGACTGACGTTCGCGAGTGTCTTGCAGGGCCTGCTGCGCAGCGGCGACGGGCAAGCCGCGCAGATCACTGCGTGGCATCCGATACGTCGGCACACTCTCCAGAACCTGCTGTGTGCCGTCGCTGCGAAAAACCACGCGCAGCATGTCATGCCGCTGGATCATGCGGTTCAGCGCCTGCTCGAAACGTGGCACGTCGAGGCCGGGAATGCGCAGTTCTTCGTAGCCGTGGGCACTGACACCGCCGAGGCTGACCGAAGACTCGCGGCCAAACCAGTACGCTTGCTGGATATCGGTCAATGGAAATGGCGCGTAACGTGCGCCGCGATCAGCTTCAATCGGGGTAAACGGCGTTTCAACCAAATGGCCTTCGCCACGCCCGAGCCGTACCTGCTCTGCCAGATCCACCAACACAGGCGTCTTGAACAGGCTGCTCAGGGACAACTGCGCGCCCATGCGCTGGTTGATCATGTAGACCATCCGCGTGGCCAGCAGCGAATGCCCGCCCAGGTCGAAAAAGTTATCGTGGAGGCCGACCTGCGCGCATTTGAGCACCTCGGCCCAGATCTGCGCCATCTGCCGCTCGGTCTCATCACGCGGGGCCACGTAAGTGCTTGCGTTCTGGCGCTCTGGTGCAGGCAGGGCTGGACGGTCAAGCTTGCCGTTGCGGGTCAGTGGCAGTTGCGCCAGAGAAACCCAGGCGGTCGGGACCATGTGTTCCGGCAGATGGCGCTGTAGCCCGGCGCGCAGGGTTTCAGCGCTTGCCGGGCCCACCACGTAAGCCACCAGACGCTTGTTGCCCGGCACGTCCTCGCGCAGCAGCACGACCGCTTCCTGCACGCCCGGCTGTTGTTGCAGAAGGCTGTCGATCTCGCCGAGTTCGACGCGAAAGCCGCGCAGCTTGACCTGCTGGTCGATCCGTCCCAGATACTGCACGTTGCCGTCGGCATGGAACCGCGCCAGGTCACCGCTGCGGTACATGCGCGCGCCGGGCTGCGGATCGAACGGGTTCGGCAGGAAGCGTTCGGCGCTCAGCGCCGAACGATTCAGGTAGCCACGGGCCAGACAGGTGCCCGCGATGTACAACTCTCCGGCCACACCGACCGGCACCGGGTTCAAGTCGCCGTCCAGCACGTACAGACGCGCATTGGCGATAGGCCGGCCAATCGGTGGCGCATCCGGCCACTGTCCGGCTTCGTCACAGTTCAGACTGAACTGGCTGACCACATGGGTTTCGGTCGGGCCGTACTGATTGTGCAACTGCGCACCGCCAAGGCCGCAAACAAAGGCACGCAGTTCATCATTGATCAGCAACGCCTCGCCGGCCGTGACGATTTCACAGCCATCCGCCGGACGCGCGGCATCGGACTCGCTGAGACCGGCCAGTTGCTGGAGCACGGCAAAGGGTAGAAACGCCCGTTGTACGCCTTCGGCCACCAGCGTCGGGCGCAGTGAAGCGAGGTCCTTGCGAGCAGTTTCGCTCATCAGCACCAGGCTGCCGCCCTGACACAAGGTGCTGCAGATTTCCTGAAAGGACACGTCGAAGTTCAACGAGGCGAATTGCAACACCCGTTGCGAAACAGGTGCCTGTTCCAGTTGCCAGGCGATCAGATTGTCCAGCGCGGCACGGCTGTGCGCTACGCCCTTGGGCCGCCCGGTCGAGCCGGAGGTGTAGAGCACATAAGCCAGATTGCCGGGGCTGACGGGCACGTGTGGATTGCAATCTGAACACTGCGCCCACTGCTGCGCATCCACGTCCAGGCAGCAGATCGACAGCGTGTCGCGCAGCGGCGGCAGGTCTGCGCGCAGGGAGGCCTGAGTCAGCAGCAGGGTCGGTGCGGCGTCACCGAACATGAACGCCAGCCGCTCGGCCGGGTACGCGGGATCGAACGGCACGTAAGCGGAACCGGCCTTGAGAATGGCCAGCAAACCGATAACCATCTGCGGCGAGCGCTCCAGACACAAACCCACACGTTGCTCGGGCTTTACACCTTGCTGGATCAGGTAATGTGCCAGCCGGTTGGCAGACTGATTCAGCTCGGCATAGGTCAACGCTTGCTCATCGGCAAGCAACGCCACGGCATTGGGCACGCGCTGCACGATAGCCTCGAAGCGCGTTACACAATCGGGCTGCCGCGAGGTGTCGCGTTCAGTGCGGTTCCAGTCATGCACAATCTGGCGATGTTGCTCGGCGTTCAGCAGGGCGACCGTCGCAAGGGGCTGCTCACTGTCCTCGACCATCTGCGTCAGGATGCGGCGCAGGTACTCGCCCATCTGCACCACGGTCTCGGGCTCATACAGGCCCGAAGCATATTCCAGACCGCCGACTATTTGCCCGTCACGCTCACTGAGCGCCAGTTGCAGGTCGAATTTGGCCACCGGCTGACTGCTTTGCAGCACGCTGACGTCAAGCCCCGACAACGTCAGATCCGAATCCTGATGCTGCTCCCAGGCGAACAGCACCTGAAAGACCGGACTGTAAGCCAGGCTGCGCGGCGGGTTGAGCACTTCCACCACCTGATCGAACGGCAGGTCCTGATGTTCCTGGGCCGCAAGCGCGACGTGACGCGCCTGTTGCAGCCAGCTCGCCACTGTCGGGTTGGCGGAGCGGGTCATGCGCAAGGCCAGGGTGTTGACGAAGAAACCGATCAAGCCCTCCAGCTCCTGCTGGCTGCGGTTCGCCGAAGGCACACCGATAACCACATCATCCTGACCCGACAGGCGCATCAGCAGCAGCGACCAGGCGGCCAGCAGGTTCATGAACAGCGTGGTGCCTTGTTGCGTTGCCAATGCGCGCAGGCGTGCGGTCAGCGCACGGTCAAACACCAGCGGCACGAAGCCGCCACGGTAATTCTGGACCGCTGGACGTTTGTGATCGGTAGGCAACTCCAACAGTATCGGCGCACCGCTCAACGTTTCACGCCAGTAACGTCGCTGCGCTTCCAGCACTTCGCCAGACAGCCACTGGCGTTGCCAGACTGCGTAATCCACGTACTGGATCGACAGGGGCGGCAATGGGTCGGCCTGTTTGTGGAGGGCTGCTTCGTACAACACCCCCAGCTCACGCGTCAGCACGCCCATCGACCAGCCATCCGAAATGATGTGGTGCTGGGTCAGCAGGAGCACGTGATCGTCTTCGGCCAGCTTCACCAGGCTGACGCGCATCAGCGGCCCGACCGCCAGGTCGAACGGCCTGCTGCCCTCCTCGCCCATCAGCTCAAGCAGACGCGCTTGGGCATCAGGCTCGCCATGCAGGTCGATGATCGGCAATGCAGCAATCGTCCCCGTCGCAGCAACCCGCTGCCGCCCCTCACCCTCGACGACGATGAACGTGGTACGCAACGCCTCATGGCGGGCCACCAGCCGGTTGAAACTGCTTTGCAGCGCAGCCAACTGCAACGGTCCGCGCAGGCGCAGATTCAAGGGCATGTGATAGGCCGAGTTGCCGCCCTCCATCTGCGCCAGAAACCACAGCCGCTGTTGGGCAGACGACAACGCGTGTGCGCCGCAACGCTCTATGGCTGTGATGGGCGGACGAGCGCTGCCCGAGGCGCTGCTCATCTGCTCAGCAAACTGCTGCAACACAGGGGCGGCAAACAGCGCAGACGGCGACACGTCCAGACGCAATGTCTGCCGAACCTTGGCCAGCACGCGCATCACCAGCAGCGAGTGGCCGCCAAGCGCAAAAAAGTGATCCTGACGACCGACCCGCTCCACGCCCAGCACCTCGGCCCAGATCGCCGCGAGTGTCGTTTCCAGCGGGCCCTGAGCCGCCTCGAACGCGTGTTGATCGAACGCATCGGCAACCGGTTCCGGCAATGCACTACGGTCCAGCTTGCCGTTGGCGGTCAGCGGCAGCGCGTCCATGCGCACGAACGCTGCGGGGATCATGTAGTCCGGCAGGCTGAGTTGCAGGTGCTGGCGAAGGCTTTTCGGCGTCAGCCCTGCATCAGCCTGTTCGCGAAAGTAGGCGACCAGCCTGGGCACACCGACGCTGTCCTCACGCAGCACCACCAGGTTGTCACGCACGCCGGTAACTTCGGCCAGACGCGCCTCGATTTCACCCAGCTCCAGACGCAGACCACGCAGCTTGGCCTGCGAGTCATTACGCCCGAGAAATTCCAGGTTGCCGTCTGCGCGATAACGCGCCAGGTCGCCGGTGCGGTACAAGCGCTCACCGGACACGAACGGGCTGTCGACAAAGCGCTCAAGGGTCAATTGCGGCAAGTTCAGATAGCCGCGTGCGACACCTGCGCCGCCGATATACAGCTCCCCCGTAACACCTGGAGCAACCTGTTCGGCAAACGCATCGAGCAGGTAAATCCGCGTATTGGCCAACGCCCGCCCGATGGGCAGCACCGCATCAACGTGGCTGTTGCTATCGAACTCAAAACAGGTGCTGTCGATACTTGCTTCAGTGACCCCGTAGGCCTGAACAATCTGCACGCGCTCGCCACACAGCCTGCGCAGTTGCCGCGCGCTATGGGCAGTCCAGATGTCCGATCCGCAGACCACCGTGCTCATGAAAGACAGGTCGTGCCCCGTCTCTTGCGCCCAGACCAGCAACGGGTTGAGCACCGCAGGCACGAAGTCCGCAAAATCGATGCGCGCCTCGCTCAACAAGCGATACAGCGCGGGCGGGTCCATCAGCGTGTCGCGCGGGCACAGAACAAGCGTGCCGCCAAAGCCCAGTGCGCGAATCAGATCGGCGCTGAACACATCGAAGGAAAACCCGGCCATTTGCAGGTGATTGAGGGGTTTGTGCAGTACGTATAGCCGCTCCCATGCAGCGCTCACCGCCATCAGCCCGCGATGCTCGACCATCACGCCCTTGGGTGTGCCGGTCGAGCCCGAGGTGTAGATCACATAAGCCAGATGACGCGACGTGAGCCCGACCGCATGCAGGTCCGGATTGTCTACCGGTTGCGCTGCCCACAGCCGGGTATCGGCCAGATCAAGCAGCGGCGCTGATGCCGCACCACCCTCAAGCGCTGCCAACAACGCCGGACGCGCAGCTGCATGGCTCAGTAGCACGCGCGGTGCACTGTCCGCCAGCATGTGTGCCAGACGCGCTTTTGGGTAAGCGGGGTCGAGCGGTACATAAGCGCCGCCCGCCTTGAGTATCGCAAGCACGCCGACCAGCATGTCCAGCGAGCGCTCCAGGCACACACCGACGCGCACATCCGGTCCGACGCCGAGGCTGCGCAGGTAATGGGCCAGACGGTTGGCCTGGGTATTGAGCGTCGCGTAGTCAAGCGCGCCCTGTTCGAAGCGCGCGGCTATGGCGTCGGGATTGCGCCGCACCTGAGCCTCGAACAGGCCGTGTACACACCGGTTTTCGGCAAAGGGTTGCTCTGTATCAGGATGAGCGAAGCCCGTCCCGCGCGAGGAAGATTTGTCGACCATCAGGAACCACCGTCCGTGAGCAGATTATTTTTATGAACGGACAGAGGCACAGAGCGTCCCGCCCGTCAGGCACGGCATAGGAAATGCCGGATGTACCTTGAGACTCAGGGAGAAGGTGCGGCGCGTGCTCTTGCGCTCACGTCATGACCAGACATGGAAGCGCTTGGGGGGATCGCAGAGAAATGACGGGCGAACGCGGCAAGGCGCGACTCGCATACAGAAAGGGGGGTGGCTGGCTCGTTGACGAGACTGATCGCTCTGCCCTTGGAACTGACGTTTGCATACCGCGTGACCAATTGAAACCTCATCTTCCGTTTGAGGGTCAACGACGGGGAACGGCCTGCGCCGGGTGTCAGCGCCAGGGTGGACCCGATCGGCTGCGACTGCGGGGTTGTAGACCCATGGCAATCATTGACGCTGGGTTTTTGGCCCTGAGCGCCCGGGATAATAACCATGATTTTTGGCAGTGAGGCAAACAAAAAGTTACAAACCCCCAAAGTGTCCGTCAAACGGCACTGCTGCGCGAACCAGACATCTGTTTAAAACCCAGCGTGCGGTTAAGACTTTTCCCGCCTCCGGGTGCAATACTCAACGCTTGAGTCAGACGAATCCTGCTTTTATGACCCTTACTTACCGACGACTGACCCCGACCGATGCAGTGGCTTATCGCGCGTTGATGCTTGAGGCATATGATCGCCACCCAGACGCCTTTACCTCTGATGTGAAAGAACGTGAAACGCTGCCTGGCGAATGGTGGGAAAACAGGCTGGATAACAGCAATGCGTCGACCGAAGCAGTGTTTGCCGCCGTCGAAGACAACAAACTGCTGGGCGTAGCCGGGTTGTCCGTTGAAACCCGAAATAAGGCCCGGCACAAGTCAACCTTGTTCGGGATGTACGTGCCTCAGGCTCACAGAAACAGAGGCATTGGCTACCAATTGATGTGCAGCGTGCTCGAGCATGCCAGATCCCGTCCTGAGCTTCTGGTCGTACAGCTCACCGTCACGCAGGGTAATGCCGCAGCACAGGGGCTTTATGAGCGCGTGGGCTTTGTGACCTTTGGCGTTGAACCGCTTGCAGTTGCCGTAGGCAGCCGGTTCGTCTCCAAGGTGCATATGTGGAAGGATTTACGGGAGTAAGTTATCCCCTAGCCATTATCTGCGCTCAGCATCCGAGCGCCTCGGCTGCGTCGGTCAGAGAGTCGACAATAACGTCCCAATCCTGTTCGGCAGTAAGGTCAGACGTCTGGCCTGGCCCGTGCTCGGACGGGCGTCGGACGAATACCGTCTTGAAGCCATTCGCACGGGCAGCCGCGAGGTCGGAGTTATGCGCAGCCACCATCGCGACTGCTTGCGGGGCCAGGCCCACGGCGTCTGCCGATTTCAGGTAGGTCTGCGGCATTGGTTTGTAAGAACCCGCTATTTGCGCGCCGACAATCACGTCCCACGGCAAGCCAGCGAACTTTGCCAGGTTGAGCATGCCGGCAATATGCCCGTTGGAAAGCGTGCCAATCGAGAACCTGCGCTTGAGCCGCGTGAGGCCGGCGACGGAATCGGGCCATGGATCAAGCCGTTCCCACGCCTTGTTGAGCTCGATCAGTTCGTTATCCGGAATGCTGCCGAAGTCTACCTCGTGCCGTGCCAGCACGGTTTCCAGACTCTCCCGGTTGAGCACGTCAAGTGTCACGAAAGGACGCTCACCCGAGCGAACGCGCTGCATGGAAGGCTGGTAGAGCCCGCGCCATTGATCGGCAAAATCGAGGGGGTCGACGTTCACGCCATGACGCAGCAGAAAGGGCGCCGCGGCGCGTGCCACACCACCTCGCCAATCCACAACAGTGCCGAATACGTCGAACCCGAGAAAACCCACCTGTGCAAATCTGGCCATATTATCGCTCCGGTAATGTGTATCGTCGCTTATAGTTCTACACAAGCAGTCGCTCGGAGGACAGTCGTTTCCGGGCAGACATTGCCCTCGTTGAAGAGGTAATGAGTGATATCGAAACCGGTCGGCGACTGGCCAATCAACGATGGATGGAGAATTCATGAACTACGTGAAGCTTGGAAACACAGGGCTGGATATTTCCAGACTGTGCCTTGGGTGCATGACCTTCGGCGAACCTGATGCCGGAACGCATCCCTGGACACTGGACGAAGAAGCAAGCAGACCGATCATCAAGCACGCCGTCGAGCAAGGCATCAACTTTTTTGACACCGCCAACAGCTACTCGGCAGGCACCTCGGAAACCATCGTCGGAAAGTTGCTGAAAGAGTTCACGCGCCGCGACGAAACCGTGATCGCCACCAAGGTGTTCTTCCCGGCAAACATGTGGGAAGGCTCGACAAGGCCCAACGAGAAAGGGCTCTCGCGCAAAGCCATCATGTCCAGTATCGATGCGAGCCTGACGCGGCTCGGCACTGATTATGTCGACCTGTACCAGATTCACCGCTGGGACTATGACACGCCCATCGAGGAAACCATGGAAGCCCTGCACGATGTGGTCAAGGCAGGCAAGGCCAGGTACATCGGCGCGTCATCCATGTATGCATGGCAGTTCGCCAAGGCCCAGCAGGTCGCGGTCGCGCACGGGTGGAGCAAGTTTGTGTCCATGCAGAACTACCTGAACCTGGTGTATCGCGAAGAAGAGCGCGAGATGATCCCGCTGTGCATTGATCAGGGTGTCGGCCTGATGCCCTGGAGCCCGATGGCGCGTGGCAGGCTGACCCGGCCCCATGGGCAGCAGACCGAGCGGACCAGGACCGACGTCTCCGGTCAGTCGTTCTACCAGGCGACGGAAAAGGAAGACGGCCGGGTGATCGATGTTGTGGAACAGGTCGCAGCAGAACGAGGTGTGCCGATGGCGCAGGTCGCACTGGCCTGGGTATTGGCCAAACGAGGGGTTTCGGCACCGATTGTCGGCGCGTCCAAAGCGTCCCAACTGGACGATGCCATCGCCGCACTGGAGCTGGTGCTCAGCGACGAAGAGATCCAACGCCTTGAGGCACCTTATGTACCGCATCTGGTGACCGGATTCGTCTGATCCGCACAGCAGAAACCCGATGCCGGCGAACGTTACAGCGTCGCCGGTAACCTGATGGACCGCAGTCATCCGATAGAACGGTGACCAGCAACGCTTAGATTACGAAGACAACATCACAGCACTCGTAACCGTCACACATTTCTGAAATAACACCTGTCTATCTCGCCGCACGCAAATATCTATTTGGCGACCGACCGGCTGCACGGTATTGTCTGACTATTCGCAATGAATGGCCGTTTGCCAGCGCTTGATTCGACTTTATCCACTTCCCCCGTTCGAGTTCCTTCCATGAAAAATCCGGTTTCTCTGGCTACCCGCATCGGCTTGGGGTTTGCCGCGGTCGTTTCACTGCTCATATTGATCACCGCTGTCGGCATTCAGCGGGTTGGCTTCATCGACAGCACCCTGGAAGACGTTGGAGACAATGCCGCAAAGGTGCAACGCTATGCGATCAACTTTCGTGGTAGCGTGCATAACCGGGCGATCGCCCTGCGCGATGCGGTGCTGGTCAACAATGATCAGGACCTCGCGCTCCATCTGGAAGAGATGACCCGCCTGGAAAAGGACTACATCGATTCGGCTGCACCGATGGATCAACTGTTCTCCAGGCCGACCGTAAGTGCCGAAGAGCGGCAACTGCTGCGTGGCATCAAGGAAATCGAACAGCAGACGCTGGGCTCTACCAAAAGCGTCATTGCCTTGCGCCGTACCGGTGACATCGCCGGTGCCCAGGCCCTTTTGCTGAGCCAGACATCGGGCGACTACAGCGAATGGCTGAAGCGCATCAACGCGCTCATCGACCATGAGGAAGCCTCGATCAGGGTTCAGCTGGATAATGTGCAGGCGACCGCCAGCCAGTTCCGTGGCCTGATGCTGCTGGCAACGGCTTTCGCCGTGCTGCTGAGCATCGTGCTGTCGGTTTTCATCATTCGCTTTGTGAAAAAGACGCTTGGCGCGGAGCCTGTAGAGGTTGCGCAGGCCATTCGAAGATTGGCGGCCGGCGATCTGCAGCAAACCATCACCACCGCGCATCCCGACAGCGTCATGGGCGTATTGAAAACCGCGTTGACTCGTCTCTCGGAAACCATCACAGAGGTGAGGACGGCTGCCCAAGAGGTCAGCCAATCATCCACCGTGCTGTCGGCGGCTTCATCTGCCAACAATACCCAGATCATGGTGCAGACCCGTGAAGCCGAACAGGTGGCGACCGCTATCAGCCAGATGGCCGCCACTGTCAATGAAGTCTCGGGCTATGCAGCACAGGCAGCGGACGCTGCACGTTTGGCAGACAGCGAAGTGGCGACCGGTAACCGCCTTGTCGAAGGCACTACCACTGCCATCGAGCAACTGGCGGCCACGCTGACTGAAACAACAAATACTGTGGAGCAGGTGTCCAGGCACAGCGAGCAGATCGAAACGGTAATCGAGGTGATCAACTCGATTGCCTCGCAAACCAATCTGCTGGCGCTCAATGCGGCCATTGAAGCAGCCCGTGCGGGTGAGCACGGCAGAGGCTTTGCGGTCGTCGCCGATGAAGTTCGTTCCCTGGCGAATCGTACCCAGCAGTCGACCCAGGAAATTCAAAACATGATCAGCACGCTGCAAGGCGGTACTGAAACTGCGGCGCAGAACATGCGCGACAGCTGCGAACTGGTCAATCGCGCCGTTGACCAGACACGCAACGCACAAAGTGCTCTGTCCAGAATCAATCAGGAAGTGGGCGCGATCAATCACATGAATGCGCAAATCGCCAGCGCTGCGGTTCAGCAAAGCTCGGTGGCAGAAGACGTTGCCATGAACATCAACAGTATTCACGACTCGACACTCAAGTCCGCCAATGGATCGCAGCAGGTGGCAAGCGCCAGCGAAGAGCTGGCACAGCTTGCAGATCGCCTTACCCGCAAGGTCGCGTTTTTCAAAGCAGGCTGACGGTGTGAGCAGGTATTCGGCGATGGATGCTGCATCGCCGGATACCTCATTAGCGGCAAATCAGTCTGTGCAAATGACCGACCTGGAGCTACGTATCGCCAGCGCAACGGTGAACATGGACAGCGCGGCACATACCGCACCGATGACGATGGCGGCGGTAAAGCCGGCCCGACCGGACACCTCGCCGCCGATGAACGCCCCACCGCCAATCGACAGATTCACCACACAGACCAGTAACGCCTGAACACCCTCCACGCGGTCATTGGAGGCCTCGAAACACCAGATCTGCGTGGTGATGGGGATCATCCCGAAAGCGAACCCCCAGACCAGAATCACCGGCCAGAGCAGCCACGGGTTGCCGACAAACATCAGCAATGCGGTCAACGATCCCAGCATCAGCAGGGTCATGATCAGCACCGAGAACGGCGCGCTTCTGGCTGCCAGGGCTCCCCCGGCCAGATTTCCTGCCACCGCTGCCAGACCGAAGGCGAAGAGCAATGCTCCCAGGGCCTGCCCCTGGATATGCGCGAACTCCTGCACGAAGGGCGCGAGGTAGGTGTACGCCGCGAAGTGCCCGACGTAGATCAACAGTGCGGCGGCGAACATACGACGAATGCGTTGCTCGCCAGCCAGCGACAGCATCTGACTGATGCCGGCAGAGCGCTCGCCCGGTAACGCCGGTAAAAACGCTGCGATCAACAGCCCTACCGCAACCGTGACCACCGCCGCTGTTTCAAATGCCGCCCGCCAGCCGAAGGCTTCACCGATCAACGTGCCAGCCGGAATACCGGCAACAGTGCCGATCGAGACGCCCGCCAGCACATACGCGGTGGCCTTTACGCCCTCCTTGCCGGGCCTCAAGCGAGGCCCGAGCGAACCGGCAATCGTCCAGAAACCTCCCAGTGCGAAGCCAAGCAGGACCCGGCCGGCAAGCGTCAGCCAGAAGTGCGTCGACAGCGCCACGATCAGGTTGGACGCCAGCAATATCGACAGCAGCCCCAGCAGCAGGCGCTTGCGATCAACATGACTGAACAGAGCAATACAGGAAGGTGCTGAAATGGCCGCGAGGATGCCGGGGACAGCCATCATCAAGCCCGCTTGGCTGATGCTGGTTCCCAGGTCACGAGCAATATCGGGCAGCAGCCCGACAGGGAGAAATTCAGTAGTGACGGTAGCGAATGACCCAAGGGATACACTGCCTACAGCCCACCATGAAGCGGGTTTTATTACGAGGTTTCCAGCAGTTTCAAAACGACTCACAGCGGTTCCAGAATTCGGGGATGTCAGCAGCTGACCCGTCGGGCCAGCGCGTGGATGCGCCTAACCCTACCGTGTAAAGCCTTGACGAAGCCACCTTGCGAGAGAAATTCTGTGTCAACGACCCGCGATAATTTCTGCGGAAACTGGCTATCAGGCCGACGCTCTGCGTCGAGGTTTCGTCGGTGACGCAGAGCGTCACTAACGGCGTTCCCATGCAGAGCATGGGAACGCTCACACAGGCAGTCGTGACCTACTTGTTGCGGGTCACTCTCCAGACGGTGTTGGCCAGGTCGTCGGCGATGATGAGCGCGCCCTTCGGATCAACCGTCACACCTACCGGCCGCCCGCGAGTCTTGCCATCAGCACCACGGAAACCCGTTGCGAAGTCCACCGGTTCACCCGCAGGACGTCCATTGCTGAACGGCACAAAGATGACCTTGTAGCCAACCGGATTATCGCGGTTCCAGCTGCCGTGCTCGCCAACGAAGACGCCGTCAGCGAACTTGTCACCCATGGCCGGGATGGAGAAATCCACACCCAGAGCGGCAACGTGCGAACCCAGGCTGTAATCCGGCTTGATCGCCGCAGCGACCTTGGCCGGGTTCTGTGGCTGGGCACGCGTGTCTACGTTCTGGCCCCAATAGCTGTAAGGCCAGCCGTAGAACGCGCCCTCCTTCACCGAGGTCAGGTAATCCGGAACCAGATCAGGGCCCAACTCGTCACGCTCATTGACCACCGTCCACAACTGCCCGGTACCCGGCTGAATCGTCAACGCGGTCGGGTTACGCAGACCGGTCGCATAAGGCTTGTGGGCACCGGTTGCGGCGTCGATCTGCCAGACCATCGCGCGATCGATTTCGACTTCCATGCCACGCTCGGTCACGTTGCTGTTCGAGCCGATGCCAACGTACAGGGAGCGACCATCAGGGCTGACAGTCAGTGCCTTGGTCCAGTGGTGGTTGATTGCCGAAGGCAGATCGGTAACCTTGACCGGCTCACCGCTGGCCTTGGTCTGACCGTCCTGGTAATCGAAGCGAACCAGCGCGTCCTGATTGGCCACGTACAGCTTGCCATCGGCAAACGCCAAGCCATAAGGGGCATTGAGGTTTTCGGCAAAGACTGTCTTCAGCTCGTACTTGCCGTCACCGTCCGCGTCGCGCAGCAAGGTCAGACGATTGCCGCCTTTGACCTTGGTATTGCCCTGGGCTTTGATGACGCTGGCAATCACATCCTTGGGCTTGAGCTTGGCAGCACTGCCGCCGCGACCTTCGGCAATGAGGATGTCGCCGTTCGGCAACACGAGGGACTGGCGCGGAATGCTCAAGTCGGTGGCAATCGCAGTGATGCTGAACCCCTCGGGTACGGTCGGCTTTTGATCGCCCCATGCAACGGGCTCGGCAATCTTCATGCTCGGCAACAGGCCACGTTGCGGTTCCGGTAGTTTCGGGTCCGGCCCGCGTGCCTGGGTACTGTCCGCTTCGCCACCACAGGCGCTCAGCAGCAGCGCCATGCTCAATACTGTCAGTGCGTGAGAGTGCTTCATTCTGCACCTCCCGAACGCAGGCTGGTCAGCCCTGTCCATGTCGCAACACCGGCCAGTACGGTCACGATAACCGACAGGATCAAGCCAGACGGCATGACCGCCCAAGCGTCTTTCGCATGCTCGAAAGCATTGACCAGACCCAGCACCCAGGTGACCAGCAACAACAGAAAGTACACCACAGGACGACCGGCCTTGTGATCCGCACGCACTAGATTAACCAGCGCGAACAGCAACGCCAGCCCGCAGAACAGCAAGCCTCCGGCAATCAGCCAGGCGGCAAAGTTGCTCCACTGAATCTGAAAGGTCTGGTAGTAGGCGATGTCGCTCAGCAATCCGCCAAGAAACAGAGGAACGGTTCCTGCAAGCAGGGTCGCGTGTAGCGGGCCTGGCGTATATCGGTAGACGGGATGGGTGGTTACGGTCATGACGGCTCCTTTTCGTTCGGCGACCCTGGATCAATGCTCAGTGCGAATGCACTCGCCTGTCAGGGTCGCGCTGAATGCGCATAGAAAAGGATCATGCTGGCGAAGCGATAGTTCAGCACTTTTCATTTCGAAATATTTTGAAAACGCTACTGGCTTGCAGTGCGCTTGTTTCGCCGGCAACGCTCAGAGCAATAAAGCACCTCATCCCAGCAGCGCGCCCACTTCTTGCGCCAGGTAAACGGCAGCCCGCAGACCACACAGGTTTTGACCGGCAGTTCACTCTTTCTCAAAGTGCCTCTCCGGCATCGAGCCTGGCCAGCAATGCCTCGCCTCGCTCCCACAGCGCCTGCTGTTTGGGTTCAGCCATGCGATCAAGGTTCTTGTAAATAATGCCCATACGCTGGTTGCGCCGCAAAAGATCGCCATGGCGCATCAGAAAATGCCAGTAGAGCGCATTGAACGGGCAGGCATCGTCAGTCGTGCTTTCAGTGACCTTGTAAGCGCAGCCACGGCAGTAGTCAGACATGCGCTTGATGTACTGGCCGCTGGCGCAGTAGGGCTTGGAGCCTAGATAGCCGCCATCGGCGTGCATGACCATGCCCAGCGTATTGGGCAGCTCGACCCAGTCGAAAGCGTCCATGTAAATCGCCAGATACCACTCGCAGATCTGGCTCGGCACGATACCGGCAAGCAGCGCAAAGTTGCCGGTCACCATCAGGCGCTGAATATGATGGGCATAGGCATGCTTGAGGCTCTGGCCGATCGCCTGACTCATGCAGTTCATCTTCGTTTCGCCGGTCCAGTAAAACTCCGGCAGCGGCCTGCTGTTACCGAACAGGTTGCCATCGGCATACTCGGGCATTTTCAGCCAGTAAACGCCACGCACATATTCCCGCCAGCCGATCAATTGGCGAATGAAACCTTCGGCGGCATTCAGCGCCACCCTGCCCGACCAGTACGCGGACTCAACGTCACTGCAGATCTGGCGCAGATCCAGCAGGCCGATGTTCAGCGCAGCGCTGATCCGCGCGTGAAACATAAACGGCTCATCAGTGGCCATTGCGTCTTGATAATCGCCGAAACAGGCCAGCCCGAAGTCGAGAAAGTAGTCCCACAGCGCCTGAGCATCGACATGCGTCACCGGGTAATCGAAATCATCCAGCGAACCGTAATGACTGGCAAAACGTTCAGCTACCAGTGTCAGCACGTCGCGAGTGATCCCGTCTGCCGAGAAGCGCATCGGGTAAGGCGCAGCGACGCCCTTGGGCAGCGCCTTGCGGTTTTCCGCATCAAAATTCCAGGCACCGCCCACCGGTGTGCCATCGCCGTTCAACAGCAACCGGCTCTTGCGCCGCATCTCCCGGTAGAAGAACTCCATGCGCAACTGCTTTTTACCCTGCGCCCACGACGAAAACTCTTCGCGGGAACAGAGAAAGCGCGTATCGGCATACCATTGAATCGGCAACCCGCTGTCCTTGATCGACTGCTCCAGCCGCCAGTCACCGCACTCGGTGACGTGCAGCTCTTTGGCTTGCAGCAGGGCCTGCCAGCGCCGCAACTCACCCGGCACTGAGCCTGTGTTCTGCGGATCGTCGAGCGTGACGTACTGCACCCGAACGCCGCGCTCACGCAGCGCCTCGGCAAAATGACGCATGGCGCTGAAGATCAGCACGATTTTCTGCGGATGATGCGGCACATGGCTCGCCTCCTCCATCACCTCGACCAACAGGACCGTATCGCGCTCAAGGTTCAGGTCTTTCAGAGACGCGAGATCGAAGGAAAGCTGATCGCCGAGGACAAGGTGGAGA
Source organism: Pseudomonas syringae group sp. 243L2 (assembly GCF_032587875.1). Classification (NCBI taxonomy): domain Bacteria; kingdom Pseudomonadati; phylum Pseudomonadota; class Gammaproteobacteria; order Pseudomonadales; family Pseudomonadaceae; genus Pseudomonas; species Pseudomonas syringae group sp. 243L2. Next base: position 504 of record NZ_JAWHPL010000034.1, on the reverse strand, counting down.
CGAGGGGGTTGAGTCAATGGAGAGGCTCCGCATGGCGTCTGCAAGGATCTGAAAAGCTGTGGCGTCAGGCTGCAGCCAGCACATCAGGTCCAGCTATCCGATGCTCCGCAGCCATAAAACTTGTACCAATGTAATTTCATGTACAAGATTTTCATAGCGTTTTTCGATGAGTTACCTGTGATGGTTGTTGCAGGTCTTGACTGGTCCGCGCAAAGCCAATTGTCAGAGGTGAGAACACGTGCCAGCGCCATCGCTTTTAAAAGTGCATCAATCTTCTTGTGAATTGACCAGCGCCCCTGTTAGCCACCCCACATTATTAACTGCCGCATCAGGAGTGGCATCGTTGATGACATACCCCTGCAATTTCAAAGTGTAAGCCCGGCAAGAAATGTATAGACTCCTCGATCTCTATCTATACAGCACTCTCAACCGGCAAGAGGCGCTGACTCTATAACGGAGCAACAATGTTAAAGGATCTAACGGCGCTATTTGCGCCACAAAACC
>NZ_JAWHPL010000033.1:0-1466 GCF_032587875.1 Pseudomonas syringae group sp. 243L2 | reverse complement strand
CCCAGCGGATGGGCAGCCACGGGGAGGGCTCGAAGTTGCCAGGGCCTCGGTTGCTAATGGTTTTCCAGAGGGTGGGGAGTTGGGATTGCCAGTAGGCGGTGGACATGGTTCCGGGGGCGTAGGGGGTTTCAACGCCTTTCGCTTTCTCGGCAGTTTCGTACCAGTCCATAAATGCTTTGTCCCGATCCCAGTAGAAAGCCCAAAGCTTGCCTAGATCGGTATCTTTGCTCTGGTTGTCCTCGGGCTCGTTTGTCGCATAGGGACGAATATATCGATCTACCCTGTCAGAGCGGGTGACCAGCAGGCCTGTCATGCTTTCAAATACCGTTGGTACTACTTGAGTATTTTTCTGCAGGCCAAGAGTGCCACGTTTGCGATATATGTTCCGCGTGACGTCCCCGTCCTCGCTTGCGATCAGTGCTTGCGGAACTTTAGGATTAGCCTCAAAAAACTGAAACAGGCGCTCGATCATGTTTTGTGCGTAGTTGGTGCTCTCATCGTTTTGCCAGAGAAGCTGGGTGACACCTAAGGTCGCTGCATTCCGGCCAGAGTTGATCAGGTTCGCTGCACGGTAGGGCTTTTCGTAAGGGTTCGGAGGGCCTAAAGCAAAGGCTGGAATTGGCCAATAGGCTACTGACCCTCCTGCGGAATGCTGAAAAGCCACCCGAGTATTAATATCCGCTGTAGTTTCTCGCGAGCTCAATGATGGGTTATAGGCTTTAGAGTCCGACGGAAATATCGATGAGAAATTGTTGCTTTTTTTAGCAATTTCTCGCCAGACAGACGATTGATGCCAGTCATTGACTGCAAGGCCTACGCCTCGTATTTCTAGTGAGTATGTTCGTGCTTGCGCAACCTGTTGTTCTGTATTTTTAGCAGTAATCTCGGATTTATAAGCCGCCAGTTCGCGCTTTTCATTAGCAATAGCTTTGCCCCACCAATGCCCGCTGTAGCTGAGCAGAACCGCACCTAGAATTCCTGCAATACTCCAGCGCATTACCGAATGTATGTTACGCAATTCCATATCGTTTTCCTGTGCTTCCCTTGCATGGTCTGATCACAAATAAAACCCCTAGACCACTCGCACATTCATGGCGTGGCTGGCCACACCCTGGCAGCCGCACGCCAGCCGATGGCCGTGCAGGACCACCGGGATGCCGTTCAGCTTTCGGGTGGGGTGGCCTTCGATAAAGGCGAATTCTCCTGAATGAAGCGGGCAGGTTGCTTTGTCGCCCAGTACGGCCGGAGGCTTGCCGTTGAGGGTGTGAGTGCCTGCCAGTTGGCAGGACACCACTCGGCCACCACTGCTGGTGGCGTCGCCCAGGCAGACGGGGTAACTCACTCTGCAGGTGCCCCGCCGGTTGGCGAGCCGAAGGTAAACGGATCTGCGCTGCGGTTCTGGCTGTTCTTCGCTTTACGGGCTTCATCGGGCGGGCGGACCATTTGTACGGTCAGGCTGCCATCGG
>NZ_JAWHPL010000032.1:0-145843 GCF_032587875.1 Pseudomonas syringae group sp. 243L2 | reverse complement strand
AAAGTGCTGAGGACTCGGTAGCCGGAAAACATCCGGCTACTTCAGACCTTCCCTAACGGACGATATCTATGTTGAAGAGATATTTGTCCAGATGTTTATAAAGTCCTAAGAGTTTTCCTACATTTTCCTAGGCCGGCTTCTGGCAGTTAATTCTCCCATCAACTTAACTCACTGTATGAGCCTATAAGTGGAGAACGCCATGAACAGTAAAAAATCGACCTGGAAATTTATGTTGAGGTGTTTGTTTCTTCGTCAAGGTTTGGGGGCCGTCATGGTGTCGATTCCCTTGCTGGCTGCGCCTGCTTTTTCATGGGCAAAGGACGGCGCATTGACGTTGCATGGCAGTATCGTCAACAGCAGTTGCGTGATTTCCGACATTAATGTGAATGCGCCTGTTGCTCATGCGCGTATTTTGCAAGTTGCACCGGGCATCAATATGCAGGTGAGCACTGAACACAATGCATGTGGTGATCAGGCGGTGCCCTTTGTCGCGCAGTATCAGGTACTTCCGGTCGCCGAGACCGACGGCGAGGCCCTGCAGGCCCGCGCTGGAGTCATCACGTTGAGCTATCAATAAATACAGATCTGTATTATTTTTTCGACCGGACTGTCACCCACGCTTAAGTGACGGTCCCGTGTCCGGTCAGCCCTTTCAAAACTGAAAGCGCCGCGGTTTAAAACATCGGCGCCACACTGTTTAACAGCCGTAATTAGCCTACTTGCGCAAGACGCCTGGTTATTCCTACAGACCTGTCCTGCGTGTCGTGTTGTGTTGTCTGCGGGTTAAAAGTTATCCAGCTGACAGCATCGAAATAGACCTGGATCTATAGTGCTCACCGTCCGATAGCGGGCACACACGACATAACACAAGGAAGGTCGTTAGCATGAAAAAGCTTTCTCTTACATTGGCAGTTCTGGGCGTAATGGGCGTTGGCATGGCGGGTAACGTCAGTGCAGCGAACAACGGAAAAATGGTCTTCAATGGCACACTGACCAATATCTCCTGCGATGTGGGACCGGGCACAGGCGTCAGTACGGGCACCAACCCTGGCGAAATCAATGTCGACCTGGGTAACGTTTCCTTCTCCGATATTGGTGTATCGAGTGAAAGTCGATTCGAAACGGCTGCGCCTATTCAGCTGCTGGTCAACTGTAGCGCGGGTGCAGATCAATACAGCATGGTCAAGATGCGCCTTACTGCCCGTAACGGCAGCGGCCTGGACAATAACGATGCCAAACTTCTGCGCACCACCGGCGCGGCAGATGGTGTTGGTATCGGCCTGCTCAATACCTCCAGCGTTCTGATGGACCTGAGCGGTGCTGAAACCGTCGACACCACGCTCATCAAGGATGGTGCCGGCGGCGCGACTGCTGAAATAAATTTTGGCGCGGTCTATGTGCTTAACGGCACGCCGACCAATCCGGGTAATGCCGACGGCTTCCTGCCGTTCGTGATGGATTACGAGTAACCGTGTCGGACAGGGCGGGCACGGCTCGCCCTGTCCCTTATCGAATTCAAGGCGAACGCCAGTATGTTTCCTGTTTTTTTTCGCTACACGATGCTTGTTGCGCTAGTGTGCTGTGCGTCCTCTGTTCAGGCGGGCATCGTATTGAATACGACGCGCGTCATTTATCAGGGTAATGAAAAAGAGGTCAGTCTGGGTGTTCATAACAGTGGCGGGGGAGAGATTCTCCTGCAGTCCTGGCTTGAATCTCCGACAGTGGCGACCAACAAGACTGACAACAACGACACCCCAGCGTATTTGCCTTTTATCGTCACGCCTGCGCTGACGCGCATGGCCGGAGGTGGCAAGCAACTGTTGCGCATCATTCATTCCGGTGCAGACATGCCCACTGATCGTGAATCAGTGTTATGGCTCAATGTGCAGGAAATCCCCCAGACTGCTGCCGAGAACACACTGCAGATTGCGATACGTCAGCGCATAAAAGTGTTCTTTCGGCCTGACGGTTTGCAGGGCGATCCGCAGCAGGCACCTGAACAGCTGAACTGGCAATCAATCGATAACGCGGGTGTGCAGGTGGAAAATCCAGGGCCCTATCACGTGTCCATGCTGAGGATTTCCATACGCCAACACGATAGTGAACTTGCCCGTCTCGACAGTCAGATGCTTGCCCCCCATCAACAACTGCGTATCCCGTTGCTGCACACACCGGGAAGTGCGCCGTTGCTGGTGAGTTTCGTGAGTATCAATGATTACGGCGGGCAAGTGCCTTATCAAGTGACACTGGCCGATAAAGAACCGGGTCATGCCCACAAGGCCTTGCCTCGGTAACCTGCCGCATCACACATCAGCGTTAACTGTTCAAACCGTTGGGCCTGCGTGACAAACCGGCCCGGCAGACCTGCGTCTGTGTAAAGGATTGCGCGGCGCGCGCGACAGCCGAAGTAGAGTGAAGACCGCTATGGAATGGCGCAAAAAAGATCACAAGGGAGTCATTGCACAGTTCGCTCTGCCTCACCCACGACACTGTCCGCTGGGTATCGGCCTGGGGTTGACGTTGATGTTTTCGCTCAGCGCGTTCGCAGCCTCGCCTGGCGGTACTCGGGCTGACGGGACAGTCAAATTCAATACGGCATTTATCCAGGGAAGCGATCAGCCGCCTGACCTCCAGGAGTTTCTGCGTACCAACAGCGTACTGCCCGGCACTTATCGGGTTGATATTTACGTCAATCGCAAACTGAGCGGCAGGCGAGATATCGCCTTTTCAAAAAATCGGGTGTCAGGCCTGATTGAACCCTGTCTGTCGCTTGAAATGCTACAGAGCTTCGGTCTGGACCTGAGTCGCCTGCCTTCAGATGAAGGCGCTGCTCAGGGCTGTTTCGATTTGCCTGCGCGTGTCGAGTTTGCGCGCGTCGACTATCAGCCCGGTGCGCTGCGACTCACAATCAGTGTGCCGCAAGCCGTTATGTCGCGGGGCGCTCGCGGTTATGTTTCACCGGAGCTTTGGGATCAGGGTGAGACGGCAGGTTTTATCAATTACAACGCCAATGGCAGCAGACGCCGTAACAAGGGTCTGGAAACGGACCAGTATTATCTCGGGATGCGAAATGGCCTGAACCTCGGGGCCTGGCGATTGCGCAATGAGTCCTCGCTGGTCGGCGGCAGTGATCGGCCCTGGCGTTATCGCAGCAATCGTACTTTCGCGCAGCGTGACATCACTTTCCTGAAAAGCCAGTTCACGGTGGGGGAGACCTTCAGCGACTCGCAGGTTTTCGACAGTGTTCGCTTCAAGGGCGCAGCACTGGCTTCTGACGATGGCATGCTGTCCGACAGCGAGCGCGCCTATGCCCCGGTCATCCGCGGGGTTGCCGAGACCAACGCGACGGTGGAAGTTCGTCAGAACGGTTTTCTGCTGTACAGCGGCAGTGTTTCACCGGGGCCTTTCGAAATTGCCGATATCTACCCCAGTGGTTCCAATGGTGATTTGTCGGTGTCGGTCATTGAGGCCGATGGGCGCGTACGGACTTTTACCCAGGCCTACGCATCGCTGCCGATCATGGTCCCCTGGGGATCCTTGCGCTACAGCCTGGCCGTCGGGCAGGTCGATAACAGTAATGATGTTCAAGCCTCTCCCGACTTTGCCAGCACAGCCCTGATCTATGGGCTTTCCGAGCGGATTACCGGGTTTGGGGGGCTGCAGCTGGCCGAAGATTATCAGGCCGCGAATATAGGTGCCGGGATCAATACCGGGCTGGGCGCAGTGTCGCTGGATATCACCCGGTCTGTCAGTCAGGTTGCTCAACAGTCGCGCAGCGGCCAGAGCATACGGGTGCGCTATGCCAACACGCTGGACGTTACCGACACCACTCTGGCCGTGGCAGGTTACCGCTATTCCACTGAAGCGTACCGGACCCTGAGCCAGCACATCAGCGATACCGACCCGCAGAGACATGCGCTGTCCACTGGCCTGGCTCGGGATCGGCTTGAGCTAAGTGTTACCCAGATAGTGTCGAGCCACGCCGCATCGCTGAGTCTGACCGCTTCCGAGCAGCGCTACTGGAATCTGCCCGGCAAGACCCGGCAACTTTATCTGTCCTATAACGCTGCCTGGCAGACCGTCAATTACAGCCTGTCCATTGAACGCAACGAGGACTTCGGGCGAAACGGTGAAGCGAGCACCGACAATCGTGTTGCCTTGAGCGTGACCCTGCCACTCGGATCGAGCCCCGGTTCGTCGCGACTGTCTTTCAATGCCGTGCGCGACAGCACCGGTGAGTACAACGCTCAGACCGGGCTCAACGGCCAGGTGCTGGGGGATCGTGATACGTTTTATTCGGTACAGGCCGGGCATGACAGCAGCTCCGGCAGTTTCGGTGCCGGGAAGATCAGTACCACCACCGGGTTCGGTCGCTTCGAGGCAGGTTATAGCCAGGGCCAGGACTACGATGCATTCAGCCTGTCTGCGGCGGGTTCGCTGGTGGCTCACCCCGGAGGTGTGAACCTGGGGCAGGCGCTGGGTGAAACCTTCGCCCTGGTTCAGGTCCCGGACGTCAGCGGGGCTCGGTTGAAGTCCTTCAGTAACGTCGAAACCGCAGGCAACGGCTATGCGGTTCTGCCCTATGCGCAGGCCTACCGGACCAATTGGGTCAGCCTGGATACCCGCCAGTTGGGTGCTGATGTCGACCTGGAAAATGCCATCACCCAGCTCGTACCGCGCCGGGGAGCGATACCGTTGGTGCGCTTCAAAGCCGTTGTGGGCCGCCGGGTCCAGTTTGAACTGGTGCGCGCCGACGGTAGCAAAATACCGCTGGGTGCCAGTGTCGAAGATGAACAGGGCAGGGCACTGGCGGTGGTCGACCCTGGCAGTCAGGCGTTGGTTCTCAGTGAGCATGATGTCGGCAGCTTGCGGGTTCGCTGGTCTGATCAAAGTTGTCAGGCAGCATTCTCGCTGCCGCCCAGAGATCCGACCCGTGCCTACGAGCGGATCAGGGTGACATGCCAATGAGCGCCCTTGCTGATTCATGCCCGGCAATGTTGGCGGTGCTGCTGCTAATGGGCAGCGTTGGCGCACAAGGGGCGATTTCGCTGAGCGGCACACGGCTGGTCTTTGATGGCCAATATCACGAAGCCAGTATTGAGGTGCGCAACCGAGGTGATTCCGAGGCACTTTTTCAGGCATGGATAAGTGATGCCCGCGATGACGACGACACTCCCCAGGCCCGGCGCAGTACGCTGCCGTTCGTGGTCACGCCACCGCTTTCACGTCTGCCGGTGGGTGGCAGGCAGGCCCTGCGCGTGTTGTATCAGGGTACAGGCATGCCACAGGGGCGCGAGTCACTGCTGCATTTGTATGTGCTTGAGGTGCCCCGACGGCAGGAAGGCGTTCGCCAGCTGAATGTTGCCGTGCGCCAGCGCATCAATGTGTTTTACCGGCCCATTGGTCTAGAGGGGAATCCGGCTGACACGGGCGCAAAGTTGCTGTGGACACTGACTCATGACGAGGCAGGCGTTTCCGTACTGACGGTTAGTAACCCAATGCCTTATCACGCTTCCCTGCAAGCGTTGCGCATCGACGCTGTTCAAATCAGCGAGTACCTGTTGCTGGCACCGGGTGCCCATTCTGAAATGGTTGTGCCAGCGAGCGTTCTGCCTTCTGCAACCCGCCGTTTTTCATACAAAGCGCTGACCGACTACGGCGGTCAGCGAACTTATTGCACACCGCTCAAGGGGCATGCGGTCTTTACAGCCCGCCTGCTGGAGAACAATTCCTTTCAGGACGAATGCTGATATGAAACTACTGTCTGCCAGACGCTGGCTGCGCTCCACTGTGGTGTTGCTGATGCTGAATCCGACTTCCGTCTTCGCGTTGGTCTGTACCACCCAGGGGACGGGCGAAACCGAAATTCACGATGATCTGGGTAGTACGGTGGCGATCCCGGAGTCGATTCCCAACGGGGAGGTAGTGTGGCGTTCCGAGCCTGTGAATGTTCAGGTCGAATGTGCCAAGGAGGGCTCGCAGTCTGTCGAGGAAGAAATTTTCATCTACCTGAATCCGGACAATCGTTTGATCGGTCAGGGTATCCGCGCTGGCATGACACTTCAGGGTACCGATTACCTGCAAGGCAGTGGACGGGTCAGTACCGGGAGTTACCTGCCTGTCTGCCATGAAGGCGATAGCAATATCGAAAATTGTCCAAAGGTGCGCTTCAATCTGGCGTTTTCCGTGTTTATTCAGAAGTTCGGCGCAACACCACCCTCTGGGGTGGCCAGTGATCTGCTGGATTACCGGTTTTTTCAACTGGGTGGTGCGACGGACTCCAGCCGGGTGCCGGGACGCAGCCTCAGTTACGTGATCAACAACCTGCGGGGGCTGCGGTTCGTGGCCTGCGACGCCGACCTGCAGGTGCTCCCGGAAACCGTGGAGTTCGGCGACGTTGCCATACACGAGGTGACTATTGGCAAGGTGATCGCCACACAGACATTTTCTCTGCTGACCAGCCGCACGTGCGATTCGCCTTTCAGCATTGATGCGCGTTTCAGGCCGGTGACAGGCAGTCTGTCGGGCGAACTGCTCGTTCCCTCTGGCAACGACTCACTGGGAATTCGCATTGCCAGTGCCGTCAATGGCCAGCCGTTACGTTACAACGAGCCGTTCCATCTGGCGGAACTGCTGGGCGAAACCAACGCTGCCAGTGCTGACTTCAATGCGCAATTGCTCTGGAATACCAACACACCAAGGCCGGGGCCGTTCAATGCCGAGATCATGGTCGATCTGTTCTACAAATGACGGCGACAGGAGGCTCGGGCGGTTGCGCGGCGATTGATGTATGCTGCGCGACCGCGGGCATGTGCCCGGCCAATTCGACTTTCTGGTGACACCATGACCACTCCTGAACAACCCACTGTTCAAGACGCCGCAGCCGACTCCAACGCAGACACTGAAAAGAAGGCTGTCATTGCGCCTTTCAGCTTTCCGTTCAAGCCTTCGGAGTTTGCCCAGGCCAAAAAGGAACCCGCATGGCATCAGAAAGCCAACAAGCATGGCCATCACAAAACCCCTGGCGTAGCCCCGGCGGGCACTCGCAGATCGATGGGCAAGCGCTGATCGCGTGAGTAATCCTGTTCAGGCTGCCTGCAAGGGTATGAACAGGTAGGAAACCGGCTCCCGATCCGTAACGTCGGCACCCTCCTGTTGCAGGGTGTCTAGAACCTGCTGTCCCGCCACATGAAATTCCCAGTGCGCGCCATTGGGTTGCATATCCTGCGCACGGTTTGCGACTTCCGCGATGGCGGTCGCAAATGCGTTCATGTCCGGCAGATACGCGACGAAGCCGTTGCCCTTGAGGGCGGTGGTGCGTATGCCCAGTTTCTGACAGATCAACTGTTTGGTCTCTATCTCATCCCGATCGGCCTGACGGGATTGTTCGATCAAGTCCATCAATTGCGTATCAACCAGCCTGTCGCCAACGATCAGGTCGGGGCCCTGCTCCCAGGACTCTGGCGGGCAGCCCTTGGTTTCGGGGCGCAAGGGAATGTGCGGATTGATCTCCATCGGATAGATCCGGCACACCAGCGGCCTGCGCTCGTAAATGCGACACAGGTTTTTCTCGTCAAGATTCCGGCAACGCCCAACGTTGTAGGCCGCGAAGGTGATCGCCACAAAGGCTGTGGTGCTGCCGCTGTTCACCTGCGTCGAGCGACGGCTGGCATGGGTCAGTTGGGTCTCGGACACACCATAGCCATTGCTTAGAAACGCTTCGGTCAAGACAATCACGTTGCCGCCGTCTGCCGCCCATTGCGCGGCTTCGCCGAGCGTGAGAGGCACGTGGTGGTCGGTGCAGCAACCGCCGCAACCCACACAGGAAAACTTGGTGTCCATTGTCTCGATGACCCTTTCAGAGCTGCGCGCCGAGCGACAACAATTGGTCACTCTCCCGGCTGATGCAGCTCAGGAAGCAAGTTGTGCGCCAGTCGCTGGTTGAGTCAACGGGCCCGTCAGGCTTCGGGGATATCGAAACGTTTCAGGTAGGACATCCCTGATTTCTCGTAAAGACGCCGTGCCTTGAGGTTGTTTTCCATGACGTGAAGATCGACCGCTGCTTCGCCACACTTACTCAAATGGGCGAACAGGTGGTTGAGCAGAGCGAAACCGATCCCGCTATGTCGCACATCAGGATGCACGACCAGGTCTTTGATGAATGCGCTGGTCCAGCAGACGATCACGCCCACCACTGTTTCGTCGAGCATGGCCAGAAAGCACCGCGACGTGTCGAATTCAGGGTCTTGTTCGAAGGCAGCTCGCCAGTGCGGATAATCCGGCACACTGCCTGTCGCGCTGGCATGACCCAATGTCAGCAGGCGGTGAACCTCTGGGGCTTGCTCAAGGGTGAAAGGTCGCGGCAGGACGCGCGGTGGCCAGACCGCGGATGGTACTGGCAAGGCGAGAGTCCGACGCATCAGCCAGTAGTGTCCGGCAGATGCATCGGTCAGGTTCGGACGTTGCGTCGGTGCGCGCTCCGGGATCAGAGCCCTTGGGCGACCACCGTACGTGCGGCCTCGATCAGGCATTTGGTCAGCTCGGGTGACGAGAACTTGGTCAGCACAGCGTTGGCCCCGGCGATCTGCGACTTCTCGCTGTTCATCGCGCTGTCGAGCGAGGTGTGCAAGAGGATATACAGATCGCTGAAGTCGGGCGTGTCGCGAAGAGTACGGGTGAGCGCGTAGCCATCCATCTCCGACATCTCGATGTCGGAAACCACCACGTTGATCTGCCGATCAGTACCTTGAAGATCCAGCAGAACGTCGATGGCTTCCTTGGCACTGCGCGCCGTGTGGCATTCGATGCCCAGATTGCGCAAGGTGATGATCGACTGCTGCAGGGCAACCTGGCTGTCATCGACGACCAGAATTCGCGCCTTGCTGAGCATTTCGGCATCCTCTTTGGCCAGCTCCGTCGACTGCACGACGATTTGCGCCGGAGCAATACCGTGAATCACTTTTTCGATATCCAGAACCTGTACCAGCACGCCATCGACCTGAGTGACCCCGGTGATGAACGATTTGCTGCTCGACCCATAGGGTGGAGGACGGATATCGGTGGTCAGGCAGTGCACAATCTTGCTCACGGCCTGAACGTGCAGGCCCTGTTTGGAGCGGCTGACGTCGGTAACGATCAGGCAGCCACCGTCGGGATCGGCCAGAGGGCGCTCACCGATTGCACGACTCAGGTCAATGACCGACAGTGATGAGCCGCGCAACGTGGCGATACCTTTGACGTGCGGGTGCGATTCGGGAAGATGGGTCAGGGGAGGGCAGGGAATGATCTCACTGACCTTGAGCAGGTTGATCGCCATCAGCTTGCCGCTGCGCAACGTGAAGAGGAGCAGCGAAAGTGAATCTGCTCGGACGTTCTTGGACATATGAACCTTCTGGCTGTAGGTGTTTCGTCGCCTGGAAGCGGCAAACAACTTTCTATGACAGGTTATCGACCTGCGACGAGCAGGCTTGAGGATTTTTAACGGACGGCTGGCCGCGCCGCTCGCTGGTCCTTGAAAGTTGTTTCAACACGTAACGGCAGCCGGCATAAGCTGCCAGTGCAAGCGTGAATAGTGGCAGTCTGGCTCCGGTCCAGTCAAACCGGGCGAGATGCGGCACACTGTCGCTCTGCGCATTCCGACAGTCAGCGTCGCAGGTTCGTACGCGACTGTGCTTTGACATCAGCATGCCCTGCGGCAAAATACCGCAGCTATATATAGAAGAGGTGGTGCGACATAGTGACGCACCCTCTATATATAGAAGCGTTTTTCATCCAGCCCTTGGCGAAGACCGCCTGGTTGATCGCACAGGCACTGCTCAGACCATCCAGCGGGCAAATGTGCCCGTATAGCTGGCGAGCGCTTGAGTTGCAGAATCAGACAGATGATCATCGCACACGCTTCGGTACGGTCGGGCCGTGCACTCCTGTTTCAGGCTTCGCCCTTACATTGCAGGGCGTTGACCAACCACCTCATCAGTTCAGTAAGGTATGTGAATGAGCGACAACACGTTGTACCTGAGACGCGAAAAGCGCTTTCTGGTTTTGCTGGGGATTATCTGCCTGGCTCTGATCGGCGGTGCCCTGTACATGCAGATCGTGCTGGGCGAGGCGCCTTGCCCGCTATGCATCCTGCAGCGCTACGCACTGCTGTTCATCGCCATTTTTGCGTTCATCGGCGCTGCCATGTCCGGACGTCGCGGCGTTACGGTGTGTGAAACGCTGGTCACCCTCAGCGCATTGGGCGGAATTGCCGCGGCCGGTCGGCATGTATGGATACTTGCCCATCCGTCCGACAGTTGCGGTATCGACGTCCTGCAACCGATCGTTGATGGCCTGCCATTGGCTACACTGTTCCCAACAGGGTTTCAGGTCAGCGGTTTCTGTACGACGCCGTATCCGCCGGTCCTCGGATTATCACTCGCGCAATGGGCGCTGGCAGCGTTTGTTCTGACTGCAGTTCTGGTACCGGCGTGCATCATTCGTAACCGCCGCAAACCTTACTAAATACAGGGGCTTTCGAGAAAAAAGCCCCGTGATTACGGGGCTTTTTTTGGGTGAAATGACGTGTTTGGAGGGTGATTGTTACGAATTGAGAGAATAACTGTTACAAAATTAGGCATAGTCATTAAAAATTTACGTATCTACAATCCCCACCACTTGTCGTCCAGCCTGGCTGAACGATCAGCATTTTGAGGCTTGGAGCGTCCCCTGTGCACTCTGAACAGGCAGCGCAACGCTTGCCTCTGAGGGCGTATGATGGCCGCGTCGAAAGCGTCTGCCCGATATTTTGGGCAGTTCCAGCAACTCAAAAAACAAGAATCCATAGCTAAACCCGGACTTGTCGATATGCCGCTGTGCGTACTGGCAGGCCCTTGTTCAATTCAAAAAAATTAGCCGGCACTGGCAGGGCGAAGTGTTGGCGGTCGAAACCCAACTGCACCGCGCAAGCTGCTTTTAGAGGTCGTGAAATGAGTAAAAAAAGGTACCCCAGGTTTTTTGGCTTCTTGGCCCTTTTCTGTATGCTTTTGCTCAGTGGATGCGATGGCGTACCTCTGCTCGATCCAAAAGGGCAGGTGGGTATCGAGCAGCGGAACCTGATCGTAATCGCTACGTTGCTGATGCTGATTGTCGTGATCCCGGTCATTCTGATGACCCTGATCTTCGCATGGAAGTATCGCGCTTCGAACAAGGCCGCCAAGTACACGCCGGACTGGTCCCACTCCACCAAGATCGAAATCGCAGTCTGGGGCGTACCCATGCTGCTGCTGGTCTTCCTGGGGTACATCACTTACGTCTCTACTCACTCGCTGGACCCTTACCGTCCGCTTGAGTCGGACGTGAAGCCGATCACCATTCAGGCGATCTCGGTCGACTGGAAGTGGGTATTCGTCTATCCGGACTACGGCATCGCCACGGTCAACAAGATCGTGTTCCCGGCCAAGACCCCGATCAATTTCCAGGTTACCTCGGACAGCGTGATGAACTCCTTCTTCATCCCTGGTCTGGGTGGTCAGATCTACGCAATGGCGGGCATGCACACCAAGCTGCACCTGATTGCCAACGAAAATCACGAATTCAACGGTATTTCGGCCAACTACAGTGGCGCGGGCTTTACCGGTATGAAGTTCAAGGCTATCGCCACCAGCCAGGCTGATTTCGACAGCTGGGTCAGCGAAGTCAAGAGCTCACCTAAAAAGCTTGGCACGGCCGAATACGCCGAGTTGATCAAGCCGAGCGAACGCAACCCTGTCGAACTCTTTTCCTCGGTCACCCCGAACCTGTTCCAGATCGTCATCGACAAGTATGAAGGTATGAATCCAGGCAAGAAGGTTGTTGCTGGTGAGAAGGAAGTGGCCGGTGACGCTGGTGCGGAAAAAGGCAAAAATTCAGCTGCTGGGGCAGAGGAGTAAACGATGTTTGGCAAATTAAGTCTGGAAGCGGTGCCGTTCCACGAGCCGATAGTCATGGTGACACTTGCCATGATTGCGCTCGGCGGCATTGCGGTTGTCGGGTTGATCACCTATTTCCGCAAGTGGACGTACTTGTGGTCTGAATGGCTGACCTCTGTCGACCACAAGAAAATCGGCGTGATGTACATCGTCGTTGCCATGGTCATGCTGCTGCGCGGTTTTGCCGACGCCATCATGATGCGTACCCAACTGGCGATGGCCCAGAACGGTTCCGAAGGGTTCCTTCCGCCTGAGCACTATGACCAGATCTTCACCGCTCACGGTGTGATCATGATCATCTTCATGGCGATGCCGTTCTTCACGGGTCTGATGAACATCGTTCTGCCTCTGCAGATCGGCGCTCGCGACGTGGCGTTCCCGTTCCTGAACTCCCTGAGCTTCTGGCTGCTGGTCGCAGGTATGCTGCTGATCAACATCTCCCTGGGTGTCGGTGAATTCGCCAAGACCGGCTGGGTAGCGTATCCACCTCTTTCCGGGTTGCAATACAGTCCTGGCGTAGGGGTTGACTACTACATCTGGGCGCTACAGTTATCCGGGTTAGGTACGACGCTAACGGGGGTCAACTTCCTCGTGACCGTTCTGAAGATGCGTACCCCTGGCATGAAACTGATGGACATGCCGATCTTCACCTGGACCTGCACCTGGGCAAACATCCTGATCGTGGCTTCGTTCCCGATCCTGACCGCTACCCTGGCGTTCCTGACCCTTGACCGCTACCTGGACTTCCACATTTTCACGAACGAAATGGGCGGCAACCCCATGATGTACGTGAACCTGTTCTGGGCGTGGGGTCACCCTGAGGTGTACATCCTGATCCTGCCGGCTTTCGGCGTGTTCTCGGAAGTCATCTCCACGTTCTCCGGCAAGCGTCTGTTCGGCCACAAATCGATGATCTTCGCCTCCGGTGCGATCTGTATCCTGGGCTTCATGGTCTGGCTGCACCACTTCTTCACGATGGGTGCGGGTGCCAACGTCAACGCCTTCTTCGGCCTGGCGACGATGCTTATCGCGATCCCGACGGGTGTGAAGCTATTCAACTGGCTGTTCACCATGTATCAAGGGCGTCTGCGCTTTACCGCGCCAGTACTCTGGACCCTGGGCTTCATGGTCACCTTCTCGATCGGCGGTATGACCGGCGTTCTGTTGGCGATTCCAGGTGCTGACTTCGTACTGCACAACAGCCTGTTCGTAATCGCTCACTTCCACAACGTCATCATCGGCGGTGCGGTATTCGGTTACATCGCCGGCTTCGCGTTCTGGTTCCCTAAAGCGTTCGGCTTCACCCTGAACGAGAAGTGGGGCAAGGCAGCGTTCTGGTTCTGGATCGTCGGCTTCTTCGTCGCGTTCATGCCGCTTTACGCGCTGGGCTTCCTGGGCATGACCCGTCGTCTGAACGCTACCGACATGCCAGAGTGGAACATCTACCTGGACGTCGCGCTGTTCGGTGCCGTGCTGATCGCCATGGGTATCGCTTCGCAGCTGATCCAGCTGTTCGTGAGTATCCGTGACCGCGACAACAACCGCGATCTGACCGGTGACCCATGGAATGGCCATACCCTGGAATGGTCCACTTCTTCGCCACCGCCGTTCTACAACTTTGCCGAACTGCCAATAGCTGACGACATCGACGCGTTCACCGACGCCAAACGTGCTGGTACCGCTTATAAGGTCCCTGCTCGCTACTCGGCGATTCACATGCCTAACAACACGGCGACCGGCCTGTACATGGGTATGTTGCTGACGGTCTTTGGCTTCGCATTCATCTGGCACATCTGGTGGCTGGTAGGCGCAAGCCTGGTGGCGACCATTGCAGTCTTCGTTGCTCACGCTGTCCGTGATGACCAGGGCTATATGGTGCCGGCTGAAGATGTAGCGCGTATTGAAGGTGAGCATCACAAGGTCCTGGCGGCCAACGGTGCATACACTCCTGTCAAGTCCTCGCTGGAACAGGTTTAAACAATGTCAAATATTGCAATCAACTCCGGAGCCCACGATCACGGTCACGACCATGATCATGGGCATGACGATCACCACGACAGCGGTGGCATGACGGTCTACGGCTTCTGGCTGTACCTGATGACTGACTGCGTGTTGTTCGCCTCGTTCTTCGCGGTGTACGCCGTGATGGTCAACAGTGTCGCGGGTGGCCCGTCGGGCCAGGACATCTTCCTGCTGCCATTCGTGGCTGTGGAAACCGCGTTCCTGCTGGTCAGTAGTATCACCTACGGCTTCGCCATGCTGGCGTTGTACAAGGGCAAGAAAAGCCAGGTTCTTGGCTGGCTGGCCCTGACCTTCCTGTGTGGTGCTGCGTTTATCGGTATGGAAATCTATGAATTCCATCACCTGATCCACGAAGGCTACGGTCCGAGCCGCAGCGGCTTCCTGTCAGCGTTCTTCGCCCTGGTAGGCCTGCACGGCGCACACGTGACCAGCGGTCTGATCTGGATGGCGATCATGATGTTCCAGGTCCAGAAAAAGGGCCTGACCAACACCAACAAGACTCGCCTGAGCTGCCTCAGCCTGTTCTGGCACTTCCTGGACGTTGTCTGGATCGGCGTGTTCACCGTTGTCTATCTGATGGGAGCTTTGTAATGTCAAATTCGCATCACTCCGCTGAAGACAATAGTCACGGCTCAGTGAAGTCGTACATCATCGGTTTCGTACTGTCGATCATCCTGACCGCCATTCCGTTTGCCCTGGTGATGTCGCCGTCGCTGCCGAAGGACATGACGATTGCAATCGTTCTGGTCTTCGCGATCATCCAGATCCTGGTGCACCTGCATTACTTCCTGCACCTGGATTTCACGAGCGTGCAGCGCAACAACGTGATGGCCTTCGCCTTTACCACGATGGTTATCGTCCTGCTGGTTGGCCTGTCGCTGTGGATCATTTTTAGCGTCCACCGCGAAATGATGGCGCATTGAGGAATACCAGATGTCACTGAAGCACTTTATCCAAATCACCAAGCCGGGGATCATTTTCGGTAACGTGCTTTCGGTGGCAGGTGGCTTTTTTCTGGCTTCCAAGGGAAATATCGACTTCGGCGTCTTCCTCGCTGCAGTAATCGGTACTTCCCTGGTCGTTGCGTCTGGTTGCGTGTTCAATAACTGCATCGATCGAGATATCGATCAGCGTATGGAAAGGACCCGTAACCGGGTCCTGGTGCAGGGCCTGGTTTCATTGAAACTGGCGCTGCTCTACGCAACCATACTCGGCGTTGCGGGCGTTGCCCTGCTGTACACCGAGGCCAACCCGTTGGCTGCCTTGTTTGCGGTCATCGGGTTTGTGATCTATGTCGGCCTTTACAGCCTGTACCTGAAACGCAGATCGGTTCACGGCACGCTTGTGGGCAGTCTCTCGGGGGCCATGCCTCCAGTGATCGGCTACTGCGCAGTGACCAACAGCTTCGACTTTGCGGCCCTGACGCTACTGGTGATGTTCAGCCTGTGGCAGATGCCGCATTCGTATGCGATCGCCATCTTCCGTTTCAATGACTATCGTGCGGCGAAAATTCCGGTACTGCCGGTCAAGCGCGGCATTCTGGTCACCAAGCGCCACATCATGCTCTACATTCTGGCGTTCCTCGTGGCGACCCTGATGTTGACCGTAGGTGGTTATGCGGGCCTCAACTACCTGGCTGTTGCAGCAGGCATGGGGATGTACTGGTTGTACATGGCCTGGAAGGGTTACAAAGCCGTTGACGATACTGTCTGGGCTCGCAAGCTGTTCGTGTTTTCTATCTTCACCATCACTGCCTTGAGCGTGATGATGTCGGTGGACTTTCAGGTGACAAAAGAGTTGTTGGTGACCTACGCCTTCTGATTTTCACCTGATGCACAACCTGAAAACCCCGTTCTGCGAAGAGCGGGGTTTTTTTTGGATGCGATCTACACTTGATGAATGACAGCAAACGGCAGCAGATTCCTGGTGGCTGGATACACCTGTTTACACGGCGTTTGTGACCTGCTGTAGAAAATCAGGATCGCTTGCCGCATGATGTGCCGTTTTCAAGCGACCTGTTATAGATATCCGGTTTCCGAGCCCGTCAGGGCCGATAATGATTATGGCTATTACCCCATGATGCCCTCAGAAAGTCAGAGCCTCACGCATCAACCCTTGGTTTCGATCGTCGCCCCTTGCTATAACGCCGAGCGCTTCCTTGAAGCTGCCCTTCAGAGCATCTTTGCTCAAGACTACGGTAATTTTGAAGTCATCATCGTTGACGATGGTTCGACCGACAACAGCATCGCGATGCTTGAGTCATTGCAGGCGCGTTACCCGTTCCAGCTCTATCGCCAAGCCAATCAGGGGGTCAGTGCCGCTCTCAATCATGGCCTGCGATATGCGAAAGGCGTCTATCTGTCCACACCGGACCTCGATGACATCATGCTCCCGTTTTCGCTGCGTATCCGTGCGCAGTATCTCGACGAGCACCCCGAAGTCGGCTGCGTAGGCGCACTGATCAGCTACATGGACTGCGACGGCAACACGATCAAATGCCAATCGCGCGACTATATCGAACGGCTGACATTCGACGACGTGTTGCGCGGTGCGGTCGTTGTCGGGGCGCCGGTAGCCCTGTATCGGATGCAGGCCATGCGCGACGCGAACGGCTACGATCCGGAGATAAAGGTTCAGGATTTCCAGGCCACGCTGAGAATTGCCCGCCTGGGCTATGAAATGCATGTGATCCCCGAAGTCGTGACACGCTATCGACGTCATCCCAACAACCTTTCACGCAAGTACAAGGTGCTGCTTGAGGCTGATCTCAAAAGTATCGAGCCCTATCGTGAGCATCCCGAATATCAGAGTGGCCGCACTCAAGTCGTCAACAAGGCATTGAAATACGCTGCGGTCGCGGATAAGCGATACGCCTGGAGTCTTTTGCGTACCATCCCCTGGAAATATTTCAATGGAACGACTTGGCGACGCTGCAAGCGTTTGCTGCTGAGCTATCGGTAAGCATCATCGTCGTTGGTCAACTCACTGAGCATACAGAGCGCCCATGTTTGGGCCTGGGTCAGAAATGCCTTGTCGGTTTGCATTTATTTCGAGCCTCAGGGCCTGAATGATCTGGCAGAATAAGGCATTGGCCTGACTCGTCCAGGCAGTCGCTAAAATGATAGAGGGCGTTATGAGTCAAGAAAGCATCAACTGGGACACTCTGGGTTTCGATTACATCAAGACTGACAAGCGCTACCTTTCTCATTGGCGCGACGGCGCCTGGGATCAGGGGTCGCTGACCGAGGACAACACGCTGCATATCAGCGAGGGTTCGACCGCGCTGCATTATGGTCAGCAGTGCTTCGAAGGTCTCAAGGCCTATCGCTGCAAGGATGGCTCGATCAATCTTTTCCGTCCCGATCAGAACGCGCAGCGCATGCAGCGCAGTTGTTCTCGTCTGTTGATGCCTCATGTACCGACTGATGTGTTCATCGAGGCCTGCAAACAGGTCGTCAAGGCCAACGAACGTTTCATCCCGCCATACGGTTCAGGCGGCGCGTTGTATCTGCGCCCGTTCGTGATTGGTGTGGGTGACAACATCGGCGTGCGTACGGCCCCGGAGTTCATCTTTTCGATCTTCTGCATCCCGGTGGGCGCCTATTTCAAGGGCGGCCTGAAGCCAAACAATTTCGTGATTTCCGGGTATGACCGCGCTGCGCCCAATGGCACCGGGGCTGCCAAGGTTGGTGGCAACTATGCCGCCAGCCTGATGCCCGGCTCTGAAGCCAAGAAACACAGTTTCGCCGATTGCATCTATCTCGACCCGCAGACCCATTCCAAGATCGAGGAAGTGGGTTCGGCAAACTTCTTTGCCATCACCAATGATGATGTGTTCCTGACGCCGAAATCACCGTCGGTGCTGCCGGGCATCACCCGCCTGTCGTTGATCGAACTGGCAAAATCCCGTCTTGGCCTGACGGTCGAGGAGGGCGATGTATTCATCGACCAGCTCGACACCTTCAAGGAAGCGGGCGCTTGCGGTACGGCTGCGGTGATCACCCCGATTGGCGGGATTTCCTACAAGGACAAGCTGCATGTTTTCTACAGCCAGACCGAAGTCGGTCCGGTCACTCAGCGTCTGTACAAGGAATTGACCGGCGTGCAATCCGGTGACATCGAGGCGCCAGCCGGCTGGATCGTCAAAGCCTGATAGCTTGACCTGTATCGTTCCAGCGCCATGCGCTGGAACGGTCACTGGACGCATGCTCAAGGTGCAGCGGCTTTCCATTCCTGGATCAGGTCTTTCGCTGGGCCCAGCACAATCGCCAGATGCCGCAAGTCATCGACCTCCAGGCCATAGCTCTTGCCCGATGGGCTTGGCGTAACCGTTCCCAGTGCATATACCGTGAAGAACTTCACGTCATCCGCGTGGCTTAATAGCTCACTGATATAGCGGCTTGAACGGTAGGCCTGCATTTGCGCGGGCGATACGTAAAGCGTTACCAGTTTGCCGTCGATACGGTCAAAAAACCTGAACTTGAACCCCAGCCCGTAACGTTGCTCAATCAACCCTCCACCGAATAGCACACGGTCGTTGTCACCCGTTTGCGCGTACTTGATATGGCGGAAATACCCGCGTAGCGACACTTCGCCCTGACCGGGAATTCTCAGTTTCAACAGCTTGAAATCGTCCAGTGACAACTCGGCCTTGGCCTGTCGATAGCTGTCTACCAGGCGCTCCAGGTTGTTGGTGCGGGTTTCGCTGTAGCGGGCGGCCTTGGGTGACGCCGGTTCGGTCAAAGGCTGGCTGACGACGGGCTGCAGATTGCCTGCACCGGCTTTTTCTTCCCCGGACTTCTCTTTGGCGGGTGCTTTGAGCGTCGGGTCGAATATGTCGATGTAGTCATCCAGCTTGCGCTTGGCCTGGCGCAGACGCGTCTGAGCATCTGTTTCTTCGACATGAACATCCGGCTTTTCTTCGGCGCTCTCGTCCACCCATTCACACCCCGGATGGTGATCGTAGTGCGGGTTGGCACGGAAGTGCGCAGCAACGAAGGTCGGGTTGTCCTGTGGTTTCACGTCATAGCGAACCCCGGTCACCTTTGCCCCCATTGCCCTGCAAGCCTCATTTGAGCAGAGAAACTCGAAGCGTTTGCGTGGCGGCTCCTGAGAGAAGTATTCGCGTCGGGCAGCCGCGATTGACAGCTCTTGCTGCAACTCGACACAGAATGCGCGTGTGATAGGTTTGCCGGGCTTCATGCGTGTAGTCCTTGTTCGTCCAGAACACCACGCTATTTCAGGCGCAAAGGGCTTGCAACAGAATATGTACGAAGACGCGGATATAGGCCCGGCCAGGTCCGGAATTTGCGCACTCTGCGCGCTGTTGCAGCGCACAGAGTGTGTCTCGCATCAGGACAGACGGAAGCGCCCGACGATATTGTTCAGGTCCAGAGCCAGCGTCGACAATTCACGGCTCGCGCTGCTGGTCTGCTGTGCACCTGATGAAGATTGCGCAGACAGGTCACGAATGTTCACCAGATTGCGGTCCACTTCCCGCGCAACGTGTGCCTGTTGTTGTGCGGCGCTGGCGATAACCAGATTGAGGTCGTTGATTTCACTGACCGCTGTACTGATGACGCTCAGAGAATCATTGGCACCCTCGGCGATACTGAGCGTGTCGCTGGCCAGTTCAGTGTTGCCGCGCATGGAACTCACCGCCCGGTCAGTGCCGTTCTGAATATTGCTGACCAGGCGCTCGATTTCGCTGGTTGATTGCTGAGTGCGGTGCGCCAAGGCACGCACTTCATCCGCCACCACGGCAAATCCGCGTCCGGCTTCACCCGCTCGCGCTGCCTCAATAGCAGCGTTGAGGGCCAGCAGGTTGGTTTGCTCGGCGAGACCACGGATCACATCCAGAACCTTGCCGATGTCGCGCGACTGATCAGCCAGCTCGCCAATCAGCACGGCTGTTTTCTGTACGTCGGTGCTCATGGTATTGATTGCGCTGACGGTCTTCTTAACCAGGCCCAGACCTGCTTGTGCTGCGCTGGTCGCGTTGCTTGAAGAGCGTGCGGTGTGTTCGGCATTACGCGCCACTTCTTCTACCGCACTGGTCATTTCATTGACGGCAGTCGCGGCCTGGTCAATCTCGTTGTTCTGTCGCTGGATGCCCTGAACCCCGTCTTCAGTGATGGCGGTCATCTCTTCAGCAGCGGCAGCCAGCTGGGTCGCTGAGTTTGAAATCTGTTGCAGGGTGTCCCGCAGTTGAGTCTGCATGGCAACCACGGCAGCGGCGACGCTGGTGTTGTCATTGGTATTGACCTTGATAGTACTGCTCAGATCGCCTCTGGCGATGGTGCGGGTAATGGTGGCCACCGTATCCGGTTCGCCACCTATGGCTGCCAGAATGCTGCGTATGGTCAGTAGTGTCACCACGACACCCAGCACCGCAATCAAAAGTGTGGCGGTGATGGACAGGTTGTTGGTCCGGGTAGCACTTGCTTCCTGAGCCTCAAAGCGCTCGCCTGCCTTTTGTTTGCCTTGTTCGCGCAGGGTTTGCAGGGTTTTGAAGACCTGCTCGGCGAAGGGTTTGACCTCGGTGCGATTGATGTTGGTGGCGGCGGCGATATCACCCGTCTGGATAACGCTCGTCTGGTGCCGCATACCATCACGTAACTTAGTGTAGTCGCGCTGCAACTGCTGGGTCAGCGTGACATCCAGCGTTTCAGCGGTGTCCTTGCCGAGCAGAACGGTCAGCTCATCAAGCTTGGCAAAAGCGGCCTCGTTCTCGTTTTTCCAGCCCGCAGTCTGCTCCGGATTGCCGATGGCGATCATGCGCAGGATATTGATGTCCACACGGGTCAGTGCACCGTCGATATTGTTCACGGCCTCGGTGGCCAGAAAATCCCGGTTGTACAGAGCGTCGACATTCTCAGTGGATGTCTTGAGTGTATGGATCATGAAAAACGACAACGCGATAAACGCAACGATGATGGCGAAGGTAGAGGCCATCAATCGTTGTTTTATAGTGAAACCGCCATGAGGCGCTTGAGTTTGAGACATGGGAGTTCCCCTGTAGGGTTTGTTCGCCTGCTGAATCAGGACCTTGCGAATGCATCGCTGGCCATCAACTATCGGCGTCCCGAACTCAAGCTTTAGGGATGGTGGCTAAATGATACTTTTTACAGTTGCGTAGGCACTGCCAGCCATTCCCCGAGCGCCTGCTGATACTCGCCAGTGGCCTTGCTCAAGTGCAGCCATTGGTCAACGTAGCTTTTCCAGGTCACATCATCGCGGGGCAACAGGTAAGCCTTTTCGCCGTATTGCATGTACGCGGTCGGGTTGACCGCACACAAGCCAGGCATACGTTTCTGCTGATAAAGCGCTTCGGAGGCATCGGTGATCATCACGTCAGCCTTCTTGTCCAGCAGTTCCTGGAAGATGGTCTTGTTGTCGTGAAATGCCAGAGACGCCTTCGGCAGATGAGCGCGCGCGAAGGCTTCATTGGTGCCGCCAGCAGGTTCTATCAAGCGCACCGAGGGCTGATTGATCTGCTCGACCGTCTCGTACATGGCCTTGTCTTCACAGCGCACCAGGGGAATCTTGCCATCGACATCAAGCGTATTGCTGAAGAAGGCTTTCTTCTGGCGTTCCAGGCTGACCGAGATGCCGCCCATGCCTATGTCGCATTTGCCGGCAACCATGTCCGGCATCAGGTTTTTCCAGGTGGTAGGCACCCACCGCACGTTAACTCCCAGGCTCTTGGCCAGCGAGCGTGCCATGGTGATATCGATGCCTTCATATTCACCGTCTTCGCGCAGCAGGGTATAGGGCTTGTAATCGCCAGTCGTGCAGACTGCCAACTGGCCGGCTTGCAGAACCTTGTCCAGATGCGAGGTGGATTCCTGAGCCTGAGCCATGCCTGTCATGCCCAGCAGCAGGGCGGTGAATGCGCTGTATTTAAGGTTCATCATGAGTCTGAGTGCTCTCAGCCGTGCAGTCGGTTTTGTTGGAGTCGACAGATTGCTTCATTTGTCAGGCCGGTGTGAAGCTGTAATGAAAACATGCGTTCAGATGTACGGGCATAAATCAGGGGTTGAACATTTCGTAAAAAAGCGTAATGTTGTGCCCCATGATTCTTGAGCAAATCAAAGCGGTCGGCAATGACACTCGCATGTTGATCATGGAGTGGCTGAAAAACCCGCAAGCCCATTTCCCTCCACAGGACCACGGTGATCCGGCGATAGGCGTGTGCGTCTCGCACATTCAGGCCAAGGCCAGTCTGTCGGCTTCCACCGCGTCTGCGCACTTGGCGATTCTGCAACGCGCCGGGCTGGTTCAGGCGACAAGGATCGGCAAATGGACTTATTTTCGCCGCGACGAGCTAGCCATCGACCGGTTTGCCGATCGGCTCAAGAAAGAACTATGACCCTTTAGCGTTACTCACACATTTCGTCATTTTGCGTAATGTTGAATTGATAGGAGATTGACCATGAGCAATACAACCATCTACGTGCAGGCTGGCGGCGGCTACGATCAGGTCAGCGTTGGCGAAAGCGAAGTGCTGGCACCGAAAGCCGGTGAGATTACTGTGCGTCTGCACGCAAATTCGCTCAACTATCACGACTTCGCAGTCGTCACCGGCATGTGGGCACCGATTGAAAAACGCATTCCCATGGCCGATGGCGCAGGCGTGGTAACCGCAGTAGGCGAGGGCGTCAGCGAGTTCGCTGTCGGCGACTCTGTCGTCAGCACGTTCTTCCCTGAGTGGATCAGCGGCGAGCCGCTGGTTGAGGGTTTCGTCACTGTGCCGGGCGACGGCATCGACGGTTATGCCCGCGAGCAAGTGACTGCCCGTGCCACCTCATTCACCCACGCGCCACTGGGTTATACCCATGCCGAAGCGTCCACCCTGACCACCGCTGGCTTGACCGCGTGGCGCGCGCTGATGGTCGATGATGCGTTGAAAGCCGGTGATACCGTTCTGGTGCAGGGCACTGGCGGTGTATCGATTTTCGCGTTGCAGTTCGCCAAGATGGTGGGTGCGACCGTTATCGCGACGTCGTCGAGTGATGAAAAGCTGGAGCGTCTGAAAGCCATGGGCGCCGACCACCTGATCAACTACCGCAAGGACAGCAACTGGGGCGAGACGGCCCGCAAGCTGACTGGCGGCCGTGGTGTTGATCACATCATCGACGTGGGCGGCCCCTCGACATTGCAGCACTCCATGACAGCCGCACGGGTCGCTGGGCATATCTCGGTCATCGGCATTCTGAGCGGTGTCGCCGGTCAGCTGGAATTCGTCCCGGCACTGGTCAAGCAACTGCGCATGCAGGGTGTTTTGGTGGGTAGCCGCACCCAGCAGCAGGACATGATCCGCGCCATTGATGCCAATGGCATGCGTCCGGTCATGGATCGCTCCTTCCCGATGACCGACATTGTCGAGGCGTTCCGTTACCAGGAAACCAATCAGCATTTCGGCAAGATCTGCCTGGATATCTGAGTGGCGCCCCTGCGCCCATAGCTGAGCGCAAGTCAATGTCGCTGGTCTGCCAACTTTCGTAATGGCAGGCCAGTCGAGACGTTTTGCATAACTTTCCCCGGTCATCTTTTTGCATCAAGTGCGTTGGTCTGTGGTCACACCCTCTGTGACATCAAGGACGTTGCGTGGCATGCCGCTTCACGCTGCCCGTCGCGACGTTCAATCCGATTACCAGATCAGGGACGCATTGAAATCATGAAACCTCATCTTTGGCTAGGCCTGCTTGGCGTTTTCTCCCTCAGTGTCCAGGCTGCATCGCTGGACGTTCCCATCAATCTGGTCAGCGCTGACGGCGCGCCCAAACCTATTGGCAACGTGACGGTGAGCGAAACACAGTACGGCTTGCTGTTTACCCCGAATCTGAAAGACTTGCCTGCGGGCATTCACGGTTTTCACGTACATGAAAACGGCAGCTGCGAAGCCGGTACGAAGGACGGCAAGAAGGTCGCTGCGCTGGCCGCAGGCGGCCACTTTGACCCGGCCAAGACCGGCAAGCATCTGGGGCCTTACGCCGATGGCCATCTAGGCGATCTGCCTGCGTTGTACGTTAACGCCGACGGCACTGCAAACTATCCGGTACTGGCACCACGGTTGAAGAAAATCTCCGAAATCAAAGGCCATGCGCTGATGGTTCATGCGGGCGGCGACAACCATTCCGACCACCCTGCACCCTTGGGCGGTGGCGGTGATCGTGCAGCCTGTGGCGTGATCTGATACGCCGTGCCTGTGTCCGGTTCGGGTGCAGGCACCCCTTGGATATTTTCGCGACCGATCAGCATCACCAGCGTTATAACTGGCCGTGAGTGCGTTCCTGAGAGTCAGGCGCGCCATAGGGGGCGCAAGTGGTTATCTATCATCCAGTGAGGTTGTCCGGGCTGAATACAGACGCCGCCAACCCAGCGCGCTTGATGGCAGTAGTTGGGCCAATAGGCTTTTGCGGCCAATACTTGCTGTCCCAGCGGGGTTAGCCTGAGCGAGCGGCGAGGCCATTCAAGTTGGGGGTCTGATTCGATCAGTAGCGCGGTCGGAGAATCAATCAAGGGGCGTATCATCGCGTGAAACATCATGTCGCCCAGAAACGGTAAAGGCTCGCGCTTGTCCGTCAGCTCAGTAAACACCTGGCCGAAGGTCATTGACCCGGCTTCGCTGATGCACTGCAACGACAGGCGCTCGGTGAGTGACAGGCCGTCTTCGACGCCTGGTAATTCCTGTAGCTGACGTAACAGGGCCGGGGCAAGGCAGGGCAATGATGGTTGCGCGGTGTGGGCCAGTTCGGCGAGGGCAACCGGTGAGGCGTTGCAGTAAGCCGCCCATGTCTGGCGGGCCATATGCAGCATTTCTTTGGTCACCGCCTTGCGCTGCGGCCACAGCCAGGCAAGCAGGTCGGGCGCCAGTTGGCCAATGCCGATGAAGCGCTGGACGCCTGGAATCTGGCTCACCTGAATAATTTCAAGCCTGGCAGGCAGCTGCTCAAGGGTTGACAGCGTCCTGATCAGGAAAAGCTGATCGTAGGCATCTGCCTCGCACCACAGCACGCAGTGATCGGCACTGCTCATTTGCTGGAGGTCGGTGTATTCATCATCAAACCGGCGTGCGACATCCGTAAGGCTCAGCCCGAATGCCTGGCTGATGTACTGACTGCGCGCTGCCTGATATGCCTTTTCAGGCACAGCCTGAACCGGCCCCATGCACAAAGGGTCTGTCAGCATCTTGAACGAGCCTTTGAAGCCCGCGAGCTTGAGCGTATGGGCAATGTCGCTGCCGCATCGCCAATGCACGGTTTGCGCTTCGTCGCTTGCTTCGAAGTCCGGATTCCGGGCTGCGAAGTCGACTGCATCGACATGGGCCTTTAGCCTGGGCCAGCTGCTGAAGCCCAATTGCCTCGCGATCAGCCATTGGGCATCAGATAAGGTCGGCGCCGTTTTGTCGAGCAGGATGAGCTGATCAGGTGCAGTGCCGTCTTTCATCCGCAGCAGAAGCTCTTTGGCACGCTTACGCTGCTGTTCGAGGTTGATACGGCCGTGATGGGACGAGGACGTTTTATTACCGGGCATACGATCTCCTTGCAAAAACCTTGTCCGCTTGAAGGTCGGGAGTCGTAGTGACGGAATATCGAATCAGAATCCTGGGCGCAGCCCTTTCCGCGGTAGGTGGCGTAGATGGCGCCACGCCGGAATATAGGTAATCGGATGGGGGATTGCAACTCGGTCAGGTCGTACTGATCACGTGTGTTTCAGGGCACATTGATCATTCGAGCCCTTTAAGGCATTGCCTCATTTCAAAGCGGGGATTCTCGCATCATTGCTCATGGTGTAAGTTTGAAATCTTACTGATCAAGTGGTCAGAATTTTTGCGTGCTTTACCTGCCAAGGAATGCCCTGAACAATGAACCTGTCACTCAAGCAACTGGCCGCAACCGCGTTGATAATGGCCAGCCTTTCGTCCTTCACCAGCGTGGCGAATGCCAACGTCACTGCACAACAGAGCACGATCATTCTCAAGACTTTCGATGAGAAATCGGTCACGGATTTCAGGCAGTTTCTGAAAAGTCTGTCCAGCACTGATGGTGTAAAAGCTGCTGATTTTGGCCCGGCCATCAACGCCTTTCTCGACAACAAAACACTTTCCGACGCGCAACAGAACGACATTAATCGCCTGCTCGGTCTGTATACCCGGTTGAAGTATGGCAATGCGGCAACCGACACATTGCGTGAGCTGGTCGCCATTCCAACCGCCCGTGTTGACGGCGTTGCCCAGCATGAAAACCCGGAGTTCATCAAGATCGCCAACGCGATCAAAGGCCTTGCCGAACGCTTCGATCTGAAATTTCGCAACGTCGATAACCGCGTTTATGAAGTCTCGCTCGATGGGGTGGGCAATGAAGTCGTGGGCATTCACGTCCATGCGGATGTTGTACCGGTCACGCCGGAAAACTGGGTGTTGCCGGACGGCACGCGGCTCGATCCGTTCAAGGTTACATTGATTGGTGATCGCCTGTATGGGCGTGGCACCGAAGACGATAAGAATGGCATTGTCGTGGCGCTCTATGCCATGAAGGTCATCAAGGAAGAAAAGCTGCCGCTGGCCAGAAACTTCAAGTTGCTGATCGATACAACTGAAGAGACCACGGGTGACGCAATCCCCTACTATTTTGAACGCAACCCAACGCCTGGTTACAACCTGGCGCTGGATGGCAGCTACCCGGTTGTCATCGCGGAAAAAGGTTATGGGACGGTCATGGCCAGTTTCGCGCGACGCAACGCTGACGGCGAGGGTGCTGAAATCGTTTCGATGACCGGAGGTGCGGCCACCAACCAGATTCCATCGAAATCGGTCGCTACTCTGTTAACCGACAAGCCTGCGCAACTGGCTGCCAGCCTGCAACAGGCCGGTGCGGATTACGTGAAAAACAATGGCGGCAATTTCGCGGTCGATGCCAGCGTCGACGGCAATGACGTCAAGCTGACAGTGACGGGTGTTTCCGCGCACTCATCGGCGCCCCAGTCTGGAGTCAACCCGGTTGCGAGGATGCTTGACTTCATCAACAGCCTTCAAGGCAAGGTCGCGCTCAAACATAACCAGATTACTGACGCTGCTCGCTATGCAGCCGACAACTGGGGCCTTGATTATCTGGGCAACAAGTTGGGCGTTGGTTTCTCCGACGAGTTCATGGGGCCGCTGACCGCTTCTCTTACCTATGTCGCGATGGATGAAACAGCGTTCAAACTTGCGGTCAACTTGCGCGTGCCCAAGGGCAGGTCTCCGGAAGAGCTCAAATCCGAAATCTCCGAAAAACTTGCAGCGTGGAGCGTGAAAACCGGCATCAAGCCTGCGTTCGACTATTCCATTGCCAAGCCGATGTACCGCAATCCAGAGGGCGAATGGGTCAGGGCGCTGCTTGCGGTTGCCAGCGAAAATCTGGGTATGGAACACGCGTTCGGCACCTCGGCTGGCGCGACGTCGGTACATGAACTGCCCAATGGCGTGCAGTTCGGTCTGGCGAGGCCCGAAGTCAAATATACCGGCCACACGGACAACGAGTTCAAGACGACCGGACAGTTTCTGCTGGACCTGCAGATCGTTACCGAAATGATGGCGCGCATCGGTCAGTTACCGAAACTCTGATTTAACGTCCGGGCCTGTCAGGGCAGGTCCGGTTTCGATGAGTGATTGTTTGATCGCGCGTTATTACGCGACTGGCCTAGTGATTGGTAGTGGCACAGCGACGTTGTCTTCCCACCCAGTGTTCTCGCGAACAAGGATTTACCCATGAAAACGCTCTTTGCATTTGCACTGACCTTTGCTGCCGTTTGTGCGGCAAGCAGTAGCGTCAATGCGGCGGTACTGTCTGTACCCGCAAACTCTCAAGAAAGTACCACCAGCAACGGCAAGCTTCAGCCCCCCGTCAAGTACGCCACTGTCTGGGCTGACGAGACAGGGGCCACCCATGTCGAGCATTGCCGTATCGAGGGGCTGGAATTCAAAAGTTACGCGCCACCTGCCGAGCCTCAGTGGATCGGAGTATCGCCCGACGAAGTAGAAAGTATTGCCTACGCGGTACTGCCGCCGGGTTACGTCGGCAGTTGGCACCATGCGCCGGGCCCTCAGTGGGTGATCACCTTACAGGGTCAGTGGTCGGTGGAAACCACCGATGGCACGGTATTGGTTCAGGGCCCCGGGGAAATGCAGTTCAATGCCGACAGCAGCTCCAAAGCAAGGCCTGGCGACAACAGGGTCGGGCATCTGACTCGTACCGTGGGTGATCAGCCCAACGTTCAACTCATCGTGAAACTCAAGCCGGATGCTGCTGCCAAACGTTCTTCTGGCCGGTGTGCCTACTGATCAATGGGGCGAAATGCATGAATAGAGTCTTCCGTCATCCAGGCAGGAAAACCACTTCGCTCGTGTTGGCGGGCGCGCTTCTCGCCGCAGGCGCAGTGATGGCTTCAGACGCGTCGCCAGTCACGGTGGTTGCCAGTAATCCGCGGTTTGCTGCACTCATCCAGCCCGGCGCGCAGGCACAAGTGCTTACCGCCGATGCGCAGTGGGCGGAAGGCCCTTTGTGTTTGACCGACGGTCGGTTGATCTGGAGTGATGTGAAGGCGAACAAGGTCATGAGCTGGAAAGAGCATGACGGCGTCACTGTATGGCTCGACCCCGCCCATTATCAGAACGGGCATGCTCTGGATGCCGAAGGCCGAGTCATCGCCGCATCCCATGGCGAACGCGCAATAGTGCGACAGGAGGCGGATGGTCAATGGCGCACAGTGGTCGACAGGTACGAGGGCAAGCGTTTGAACAGCCCGAATGACGTCGTGGTCGATAAGCGCGGTGGTATCTGGTTCAGTGATCCAACCTTCGGCGTGTTGAACAAGGCTGAAAGTTATGGCGGCAAACCGGAGCAGGGCGGCGAGTATGTATACCGCTACGACCCGGAACAAAACCATTTGGTAAGGTTGAATACCCCGGGACTTCATTCGCCGAACGGTCTTGCGTTTTCACCCGATCAAAGCTTGCTGTATGTCGCCGACTCGCAACTGGCGCATGATTTCAAGAATCCTAAACTGGCACACAGCATCCGGGTGTATCAGGTGCGCGACGGGGCGCTGAGTAACGGCAAGGTGTTTGCCGAGATTGCCCCCGGCATCCCTGACGGACTCAAGGTCGACGCGCAGGGCAACGTCTGGAGCAGCAGCAAAGAGGGCATTCAGGTGTTCTCTGCCAGCGGTGAGTTGCTGGGGAAAATAAAGGTGACGGCGAAAGACACCGGCAATCTTGCATTCTGTTCTACCGGTTCACAGCACTGGATTTACATCACCGCTGCCAACAAGGTGCTGAGAATACCCGCTCTTGTTGGTGGTAGTCGGCCGTAAAGCCTCCGTCACGGTGAGATACCAATAGCGCCGTGCGGTATTCCTGAAGACTCCGCTCGTAGCCAACCTCAATAAATCGTGTCGTCTGCCTGTGCGATATCGACACGGTTGCGGCCCCGGCGCTTGGCCTGATAGAGCGCTTTGTCTGCACGCTGAATCAGGCTTGCCGCTGTTTCTCCCGGGCTGAGTTGCGCAACTCCCAGAGAAATAGTCACTGAGCCTGTATTCGGTATCAACAGACCCTCAACGCCCTCGCGAATGCGATCGGCCAATTCAGCGGCATGATCCAGTGAGCTATCGGGCACGAATATCAGAAACTCTTCTCCTCCCCATCGAGCCGCGACATCCTGCAGGCGGATCCGTTGTTTAAGGATGACTGCAACGCTGGTCAATACCCTGTCGCCAGCAGGGTGGCCATATCGGTCATTGACCGATTTGAAATGATCGATGTCGCCGATGATAAGAGTGAACGGCTTGCCCGATATTCGCGCGGTATCGATGAGCCGCTCAAGGGTGTGTTCCGCCGCCCTTCGGTTGTTCAGCCCGGTCAGCGGGTCGCTGTGAGCAATCTCCAGCAACTTCTGTTCACGGCCCAGCCGCGTGGTTACATCCTGGCTGATGCTGACGTAATGCGTGATGGTTCCTTCCAGGTTACACAGCGGGGAAATGCTGTGTTCTGCGTAGAACAGAGAGCCATCCTTGCGCTTGTTGATAAAGGTAGTACGAAAGGGCGTACCACTGGCCAGCGCTTCATTGAATTGCGCATAAAACATCTCATCATGTTTACCCGAGCTAAGCACTCGCGGGTTTTCGCCGATTATTTCCGACGCGCTGTAACCGGTGATGTGCTGAAAGGCCTCATTGGCAAAAACGATAGTGGCGTTGCAATCGGTAATCATGATCGGATCAAGCGCGGCGTTCAGCGCCTGAGCCAGCAAATGCTGTTCGCGCTCTGCTCGAATGCGCGGGCTGATGTTTTGCTGCACCGATACAAAGTTGCAAACCGCACCCGCATCGTCGCGCACCGGGGAAATTTTCCACTCGACGACATAGGGGCTTCCGTCCGCGCGGTAATTGACTGTCGACCCTTCGAAAAAGAGGCTTTCGCTCAAGCACTGACGCATACGCTCGATCACCTGACGATCGGTGTCGGGTCCTTGCAGGATCCGTGGCGAAAGGCCGATCAATGCCTCTGCTGCGTAGCCGGTCATCGCGCAGAATGCCGGGTTGACATACACAATGAACGGGCCGCCATTGGTCAGATTGGCATCGGTGATCAAAACGGCATTGAATGACTGCTCGACAACTGCTTCAAGCAGGGCCAGGCGCTGGCTGGATGAGGTCATCTGATGTCCTGTCGAGTGATCCGTTGAATTGATCGCGGCTCTGATCAGATGATGGGTGACGCGATGCCGGGCGGGTAGTAAGTGCAGTGAGTTGGACCGCAAGCACCAAGCCTTGTTGCACAGGCACTATACCTACATGACTAAAATGATTTATTGCGCGCGTGACGACGATATCCAGTGCACTGCCGGGCGTTTGCGACCGTGGGGCTGATAGGTACGCTGTTGTTGTGGCATTTGGCTGGTGTGAAACGGGGTTGTCCGCATCGGTAAAATGGCTGCTTGTACGAAAGGAATTGGCGCAGAGAGGTCTCTCGTTTGCGCCACATCTGCTAAACAAGGTTTAATCTGTCTCGTGTCGAAAAGCATTTTTTCGGGCTACTATGAAGTCGTTCACGCTCACCTAAGCAGAAGGACCAGGAGGATTCATGCCTAAAGCCGTCAACAAAGCATTGTCTGAAGAGGCCACTCAAAAGCTTGAAGCTCAGATCCCGGCTCAGGCTTCTCTTGCGACACGGATGGCTTACGAAAAAGCCAAGGCAGCTGGTCGTACCGTTGTGCTTTCCAAGGGCGGATTTATCGTTGCCGAACGAGCAGACGGTACCGAGCAAATTGTTTGTGCTTCCAAACCCCGTCGCAGCGTGAAGGCTGGAGTTTGCTTCAAAATCGGCTCTGGGGCGTCCGCCAGTGCCGGTTCCTAGACTCCGTGTATTTGCAGGGCCAAACGGCTCTGGCAAAAGCACCATTAAGCGTCTTCTTGATCCTGATTTAATCTATATATACGTTAATGCTGACGACCTGGAACGTGAGGCGGGAGAGAACGGTTTCATAGACCTCTCGCCTTTCTCCGTGAGCCTCGATCAGCAAGCGTTTCAAGACTTTTTTACTTCTCATCCGTTGATCGTCAGAGAACAGCTGGGGGCTCAGGCTGAGCATTTCACTGTTGTCGGTCAATCCCTGATGATCGACTCGATCCAGATAAATTCGTACCACTCATCGGTCGTCGCTGACTTCATCCGGCATCAATTGCTTGAACAAGCCGCCAGCTTCACTTTTGAAACGGTTATGTCAGACCGCTCCAAGGTTGATTTCATCAAGAAAGCCAGGTCGTTGGGATACCGCACATACTTGTATTTCGTTTCAACCGAGGCCCCGGAAATCAATATCAACCGGGTTGCCATTCGTGTTGGCGAAGGAGGGCACGACGTTAAGCCAGAAACGATACGTGCTCGTTATCATAGGTGTCTGGCACTGCTTCCTGAGGCCATTCAAGCGTCAAGTCGAGCTTACTTGTTTGACAACTCCGGGGCGGAGGCAGAACTTGAAGTTGAAATCACCGACGCCTTGGCAGTGGAGTACAAATTCGATGATGTGACCGAATGGTGCAGCTCGGCAATTGATGCACTTGACCGGCTTGTCACTCACAGCTGACAGACACCGCAGACCGCAACAGACCTCATGACCTCCTCCAGAGCTTCCGACCTTCACGTCCTCGACACATTCCTGCCTGACACCGAGCGACTAGGCCCAGCTCCGCACTGCAGGTTCGCTGTTTTTCAGATAATCAACGACCTATCGATGGTAAGGCAGTGGCGTCAGGCAGGTGATATCCAGCGCAATGTTGTTCATGTTTTACGCCCGGACAGTTCTAGATGGCCGTCGCAACTCAACAGCGCCTGTAATCTTTCCTGGCCGACGTCGACCGGAACTATCCACCAGTGGGTACGATTGTCGTAACGGGCGCCGTCAGGAATGGTCACGGCTTTACCGGCTTTTGGTGGATGTTTGTCAAAATACGCGTTGATGGATTCAGCAAAAAAATTCGCATCTTTGTCAGGGCATTGCATTTCGTCGCCATCACCACTTTGCGCCAGCCATGCAACCGAGAGGATCAACAGCACCAACAGTACGGCTCGTGTCATTGTGGGCTTCCATTTCCGGAAAGTGCCGAGGATAGCGTTAATAGCTGAACAACGACGAGCACGCTGTCTTCCTCTAAAAGACGTGTTGTCCAACTCACGTATCGCATTTTCCCGAATCTGCCGTCCGGTTTTTCTGAAGCTCTTGTGGATAACATCACTACCGGCAAGCGCGACTCATGTGGACTAGGCATATTGACCGGGAAAACCATCGACGTTCCGAACGTGGCAAACGACCGGCGCTTTTCGCAAGAATGGAAGGCGCTCTTCGCCCGACGCGTATAGCAGGTCGCAGGAATCCAACGCGCTTATTCTGGGCGAGCTTGAGCTCCGTATTCGAAAGCTGTTTCTGACAATTGGCGGTATCGCCAATCTGATCTTGAAACGATCTCCCGACGACCGTTCACCAGATAACTCGGCAGAAGCAGCTGATAATCTTCAATGCTTCATGCTTCATGCTTCATGCTTCATGCCGCCGCCGCGCATCTCTGAGCATCGATATCGTCAGCTTGCGCACTTCGAGTTTGCTGATTTCCACATGAGAGCGCAGTAGCAGCAGCGCTTCGTCCCGTTTGCGTGCCTGCAATGCATTGAGGATCGCGGCGTGCTCCAGGTAGGTATGTTCGATACGGGCGCTTTTGAAGAAGTCCAGCCTGCGCACGATGCGAATGCGCTCGGTCACTTCCTGATGAACACGAGCCATTTCCAGATTGCCCGAGGCGGCCACCAGTTGGGTGTGAAACTGCTCATCGAGGTCGGCGACCACTTGCATGTCTATCTGCCACTGGCTGCGATCAATCAGCCAGTGCTGGCGCAGCACATTGAGTTCCGGATGCACCTCGTGGGATGCACAGATACGCTCGACCGCAGCACATTCAAGCACGATGCGCAGATCGTACAACTGGTCTATCTGGTCGAAATCCAGCGGCTTGACTGACCAGCCCCGTCGAAACTCGACATCCAGATAACCCTCACGCTGCAGCCGGTACAACGCGTCACGCACCGGCGTGCGTGACACCTGATAACGGTCTGCCAGTTGCGTTTCGGTGAAGCGGTCGTAGGGCAGCAGATAGAAGTCGAAGATCTCCTGCTTGAGCCGACGATAGACGTCCTCTGCCAGCGCGTTGGTGGTGTTGGGGGAATTCAAGGGCGTGGCTCCAGGCTGCTCAGGTCAATGCTGACATGTGCCGCAACGACTTTCCAGCCGCCGTCCAGGCGTGCCCAGGTTTGCATCTGCCGTCCCAGACGCTCAGTAACGCCATCGTGAAACTCGGTGCTGACGGTGGCGAAGTCTTCACCGAAGGTGCTCACCACGGTGCGCAATAATTTTCGACCGGGCCCGACTGGCTGACAGTGGCGTCGATAGCGCGCGATGGCTTCGGCACCGTGCAGGTTTTCCGCGACGCCATAGCGAACGGTCTGTTCGGAATTCCAGAAATACCCATCCAGTGTGGTCAGCTCGTTGGCCAGTAGGGCGCGCTCGTAATCAGTGAAAGCGTGGGTCACTTCGGCGACGATGTGCGCAAGGTTGATGTCCATCAGGGTGTACTCCTTGTTTGCAGGGCGTGTTGCAGATCGGCCAGTGACGCTGCACGCCCGACAATCGCGTTTTGTGCGGTGATCATGTCCAGAGTGGCCTGTTTGAAGGCCGGGAAATAGCTTTCGGTCGCATCCTCGATCAGCAGGCAGCGATAACCCCGATCACTGGCTTCGCGCATGCTGGTCTGCACGCAAACTTCGGTGGTAACGCCTGCGAAGATCAAATGCGTGATGCCAGCGTCGGTCAGCCGCTGATGCAGGTCGGTGGCGAAGAACATGCCCTTGCCGGGTTTGTCGATGACCCACTCGCAGGCGAGCGGCGTCAGGCTGTCGATAATCTGATTGCCGGGTTCGCCGCGAATCAGGATACGCCCCATCGGGCCAGGGTCGCCGATGCGCAGACCTGGCGAGCCGTGGGCCAGCTTGGCGGGCGGGCAGTCGGCAAGGTCCGCGCTGTGCGATTCACGAGTGTGTATCACCGTGATGCCCTGATCACGGGCCAGCGCCAGCAGTTGTTGCACCGATGGCACGATGGCCTGCAACGGTACGACATCGTTGCCCAGCGCGGCACCAAAGCCGCCGGGCTCGAGGAAATCGCGCTGCATGTCGATGATCACCACAGCGGCACAGGAGGGGGCGAACGT
This sequence comes from Pseudomonas syringae group sp. 243L2, assembly GCF_032587875.1. Classification (NCBI taxonomy): domain Bacteria; kingdom Pseudomonadati; phylum Pseudomonadota; class Gammaproteobacteria; order Pseudomonadales; family Pseudomonadaceae; genus Pseudomonas; species Pseudomonas syringae group sp. 243L2. Next base: position 111,071 of record NZ_JAWHPL010000032.1, on the reverse strand, counting down.
GAAACAGTCCGGACGCGCATTGACGCTGATCATACCGGTTCTCCGGCCAGCTGTTCGGCGCCGGCCATGTGTCGACCCAGCTCGGTTCGATCAGCGACCGCTGCGCTGGTTTCAAAAACCAGTTCGCCGTCATGAATGACCACGATGCGGTCTGCCAGGCTCAGCAGCTCGTCGAGGTCTTCACTGAGCAGCAGGACCGCTGTGCCGCTGTTACGTGCGTCAATCAGGCGCTGGTGGATAAGCGCGACGCTGGCAAAGTCCAGGCCGAATACCGGATTGGCGACGATCAGCACCGCGACGTCAGGGGGCAGTTCTCGCGCCAGTACGGCGCGCTGCACATTGCCTCCCGACAAGGTGCCGATAGGGCGGTTCGGGTCGTTGGGCGAGACCTTGAACTGTTCGATCAGGGTGCGTGCCTGTGCGCCTATTGCATGACGATCAAGACGCCAGCCCTGACGGCACAGCGGCGCCTGGTCGAAGTTGCGCAGGGCCAGATTGTCGGCCACGCTGAAGCTGCCGATACAGGCGTTGCGCAAGGGCTCCTCGGGCAGGCTGAACACGCGCAGGCGCTGCATTTGTTCACGCTGCGCATGATAGGGCTGGCCATCGACCGATATCTGTCCGGCACTGAATGGTCGCTGGCCGAGCAGGGCTTCGGTGAGTTCGCGCTGGCCGTTACCGGAAATACCCGCAACCCCGACGATCTCTCCCGGATGCACCGCCAGAGAAAGGTTTTTCACCGCCAGCGTGCCTTTGTCGCCAGGAACATCCAGAGCTGCCACCTGCAACTGCGGCGGACGAGCCGCCATCACCGGGCGCTCGGTGCTAACCCCGCGAACCTGTGCGTCGCCCATCATCCACGCTGCCATCTGTTGTGTGGTGGTGTCAGCCACTGCTGCGCTGCCCACCCAGCGACCTTTGCGCAGCACAGTAACGTCATCGGCATAGGTGCTAACCTCGCGAAACTTGTGGGTGATCATCAGCACGGTGAGTTCACCGCGATGCGCCATCGACTGCATCAGCCCCAGCACTTCATCGGCCTCTTGCGGCGTGAGTACCGAGGTCGGTTCATCGAGAATGATCAGCCGACGCTGCAGATACAACTGCTTGAGGATTTCCAGTTTCTGTTTTTCACCGGCGGCCAGGCTGCTGACCGGCCGATGGATATCCAGACGAAAAGGCATCTTTGCCATGAAGGCTTCGAGACGCTCATGCTCGCGGGTCCAGTTGATACGCCACGGCAGATCACCACGTGAGAGCACCAGGTTTTCAGCCACGCTCAGGCCCGGCGCGACGGTGAAGTGCTGATACACCATGCCGATATGCAACTGATGAGAATCGCGCGGTGTGCTGATCGCATGCTCGCGGTTGTTGACCAGAATACTGCCCGATTGCAGCGGGCTGTAGCCGATGATGCCTTTGACCAGCGTGCTTTTGCCGGCGCCGTTCTCGCCGAGCAGGGCGTGGACGGTGCCGGCGCGGACCTTGAACGACACCTCGTCGAGTGCGCGAAACGTACCGAAATGCTTGCTGGCACCAATCGTCTCAAGGCTTGGGGCGTGCATGTTCATGCTCCAAACAGGTCGCGAAACATCGAGGAATGTCCCACTGCGCCGAACACACCGCCCTGCATTTTGACCATGCTCAGGGCCGCCGCATGATTGCCAGGGTCGGTCGCCCCGCAGCAGTCTTCCAGCAGCAGGCACTCGAAGCCACGGTCATTGGCTTCGCGCATGGTGGTGTGCACGCAGACGTCGGTGGTGATGCCGGTCAGGATCAGATTGTCGATGCCGCGAGTGCGCAGGATCAGTTCCAGATCGGTGGCGCAAAAGGAGCCTTTGCCGGGCTTGTCGAGCACGATTTCGCCGGGCAGCGGTGCCAGCTCGTCGATGATTTCCCAGCCTGGCTCGCCACGTACCAGAATCTTGCCGCAGGGGCCTGGGTCGCCGATTCCCGCGCCGATGCGTTGCGAGCGCCAGCGTTTGTTGGCTGGCAAGTCACTGAGGTCCGGGCGGTGGCCTTCTCGGGTATGAATAATGGTGAAGCCGAGCGGGCGCATCAGCGCCAACAGTGCCTTGATCGGCTCGATGGGCGCACGGGTCAGCGAAAGGTCGTAACCCATGCTGTCGACGTAGCCGCCGACGCCACAGAAGTCAGTCTGCATGTCGATGACGATCAGCGCGGTGTTGTGCGCATGCAATTGCCCGTTCCAGGGCCAGGGGTAGGGCGCCGATGCAATATGACGTTCACTCATGGCATTACTCCTCCCAACTGCTGGGGGTAGGTTTGAAGTCGCGCTCGGGGGCCGCAAACCCGCACGAGCTGCCATCGGTATGCACGACATCGTTTTCCCAGGGCAGACGGTATTGGCCTGCGGTCAGATCATGCATGTAGGTGTAAGGACAGTCGCGCGCGCCACCCTTGACCGCCACATAGCCGCGATGGCCGAATTGATAGATGTTGTTCTCCACGCCCCAGTGCACACGGGCCTCACGGACCAGATCGGGGCGCAGTTCGCAGCAGACGATTTCGTCGGCCCGACCGCCGCCTTCAGCCATGATCGTGCCGTCGAAGTCGACGAACATGGCCTCGCCCATGGAGTCGAATGTGCCGTCGGAGCCACACATACAGACGCTTGCGGTCTGCATCAGGTTGGTGAAGGCATTGCTCTGGTTGGTGATCTTCCACGAGTGACGGATCGGTGCGGTGTAACCCGCGGTGCGCAGCATGATGTCGGCACCCTTGTAGGCGCACTCGCGGGCCATTTCCGGAAACATGCCGTCGTGACAGATGATCAGCGCCAGCTTGCTGCCACGCGGCCCATCGCAGACCGGAATACCCAGATCGCCAGGTTCCCAGGGCTCGACCGGCACCCACGGATGGAGCTTGCGGTAATACAGGCGAATCTCGCCGAGATCGTCGACGATCAGGCCGCTGTTGAATGGATTGCCGTGCGGGTTGGCCTCCATGATCGAGAAACAGCCCCATATGTGCTGCTCCCGGCACGCCTCGCGCAGCGCCATTACTTCCGGCCCGTCGAGGCTGCACATGATCTCTGGCGCGGTGCTCATCGACAGGCCGTGAAGCGAGTACTCGGGAAACACGATCAGGTCCATGCCCGGATTGCTGCGTCGCGCCTTGGCCACCATGCTGACCACTTTCTGCGTTTGTGCCCACAACGCCTCACGGGTGTGCGGATCAGGCAGCGCCAGTTGCGCCAGGCCGATCACCACACCATTGGGCGACTTGTTCAAACCACCAAGACCACTGGCCATGTGCATGCCTCCTCGAAAAGATCAGTTCATCGCGTCAGGCTGAGCTCGCCAGGTGCGACGTTCAGGGTGCGACCACGGCGGCAAGTGGCATACATCACCACCAGCGTCAGCGCATAAGGTGCTGCGGCAAACAGGTAGTAGCCGGTGCTGATACCGACCGCTTGCAGGGCCGGGCCGATGGCTCCGGCAGCGCCGAACAGCAACGATGCCCACAGGCACGCCAGTGGACGCCAGCGGGCAAAGATCACCAGCGCCACGGCCATCAATCCTTGCCCGCTGGACAGCCCTTCATTCCAGCTGCCGGGGTAGTAAAGCGACAGGTAAGCGCCGCCTATTCCGGCCAATCCGCCGCCGACCGCTGTCGCCAGAATGCGCACCTTGAGCGGTCGATAGCCCAGCGCCTGAGCGGTTTCGGCGTGGTCGCCGACCAGGCGCAGCATCAGCCCCCAGCGTGTGGTGCGCAGCCCCCAGTGCAGTACGAATGCCAGCGCTGCGCCGACGAAGAACAGCACATTGATATTCAGCGCCGAACGCACCCGTTCTTCGTCGCTCCAGGCACCCAGCGCCAATGAAGGCAGCATGGGCGCTTGCGGCTGGATAAACGCCTTGCCTAGAAAAAACGCCAGCCCGGTGCCGAGCAGAATCAGCGCGATGCCGAACGCGATGTCGTTGACCCGAGGTAACGAGCACGCCAGGCCGTGCAGCAGCCCCAATAAAATGCCGACCCCGGCGGCAGCGCCAACGCCCAGCCACGCCGAGCCGCTCAGGCACGCCACGGCGTATCCGGACATCGCGCCGGCAACCAGAATGCCTTCCAGCCCCAGATTGATCCGGCCACTTTTCTCGGTCAGGCATTCGCCCAGGCTGACGAACAAAAAAGGTGTGCCGACGCGGATAGCTCCGGCCAGCAGGGCGAGGAGAAAGGTAGTCAGGTCGATATCAGCCATGTTGCAGTGCTCCCTTGTCGAGTGACGCGGGCGACGTCGTCAGCCTGATCTTCCAGGCGGCGATACGCCCACCCAGGGCTTCCCAGAGCAGCAGATTGGTGAACAGCAGACCTTCAAGAATCAGCGTGGTGGCGTCCGGCAGGCCAAGCCGTCGTTGCAGCAGCCCACCACTGGCTTCCAGACCACCCAGCAAAATGGCACAAACGACAATGGCCAGCGGATGATGGCGTGCGGCAAAGGCGACCAGAATGCCACTGGTGCCGTAGCCGGCAATCAGCGCGGCGTTGGCGCTGCCTTGCACTGCGGTGACCTCGAACATGCCGGCCAGACCCGCTGCCGCGCCGCCCAGCAGGCAACTGAGCAGGATCAAGCGGTCTACCGGAAGACCGATCATCAACGCCGTGCGTACGTTGCCGCCGACCACGGCGAGGGCAAAACCCTTGATGCTGTGGCGCACCAGCACATACGCCAGCAGACACGCGACCACGCCCGCCACCAGCCCCCAATGCACCTCGAAACTGTCGCTGATGGTGCCGAGCATATAGGCATCGTCCAGCGGTGGAGTCGAAGGCTTGTTCAGGCTTGCCGGATCGCGTAACGGCCCTTCCACCAACTGCCGGAACAGCGCCAGAGCGATGTAGGAAAGCAGCAGACTGCTGATCGTTTCGTTGACTCCGCGACGCTGGCGCATCCAGCCACTCAGACCGATCCACAGCGCGCCGACGCTCATCGCCGCCAGGGCCATGCAGACGAGCATCACCCCGGGTGACAAAGGGCCGAGCCACAAGGGTGTCACTGCCGCTGCCAGACCGCCCAGTACCAGCGCGCCTTCGCCGCCAATAATGATCAGCCCGGCCCGGGCGGGCAGGGCCACACAGAGTGCGGTCAACATCAATGGCGCTGCACGCTGCAAGGTATTTTCCAGGGCGAACCATGAACCAAACGCGCCTTCGCCGACCAATTGCAGGGCTTGCCAGGCAGGCTTGCCCTGAACCGCCAGAAACAGCCCGAACAGCACGCACGAGGAAAACACCGCCAACACCGTAGGCAGCCCCGGCAACAGCGCGCTGGCGAGGCGACGCAGACTAATGGATAGGCTCATGAACATTCCTCAGAGCTGGCCAAGTACACCTTCGACCAGGTAATTCATGCTCTCCAGGGCGATGTTGGTCTGGCCTTGTGACACACCATCGGCAATCACCACTGCGCCTTTGTTGTCCTTGAGTGGGCCTTTGAAGATCACGAACTGCCCGGCCATCATTTGCGCCTTGATGGCATCCGCTTGCTGTTTGGCGTCGGCAGTCACCGAGGGCCCATAGGCGGAAGTCTTGACGAAGCCTTCCTTGAGCCCGCCACGCAGGAAGTTGATCATCGGCGCGCCGCTCTGGGCTGCCGCGACATGGGCGCGATAAGGCGTTTCCCAATTCCATTCGGCACCGGTCAGGTAACCTTTTGGTGCCAGCGCGGCCTGGCTGGCGTGGTAGCCACAGGTCATCACACCGCGCTTTTCAGCCGTCTCGACGATCACCTTGGGGCCGTCGACATGGCAGGTCAGCACGTCACAGCCCTGGTCGATCAGGCCGTTGGCGGCTTCTGCTTCCTTGACCGGCAAGGACCAGTCTCCGGTAAAAATCACCGTGGTCACGATGCTCGGGTCTACCGAGCGTGCGCCCATGGCAAAGGCATTCAGGTTGCGCAGTACCTGAGGCACAGGCTTGGCGGCGACGAAACCGAGTTTTTTGCTCTTGCTCATGTGCCCGGCAATCACGCCGTTCAGGTATTGCGCTTCGTCGATGTAACCGAAAAAGCTGCCCGCGTTGATCGGGTCCTTACCTTTCTGCCAGAGGCCGCCGCAATGCGCGAAACGCACGTCCGGGTACTTTTTCGCGACCTTGACCACATGCGGCTCAAAGTAGCCGAATGAGGTCGGGAAAATCAGTGTCGCACCGTCCTGACGGATCATGGCTTCCATGGTCTTCTGCACGGCCACGGTTTCCGGGACGTTTTCCTCTTCGATCACTTTGACGTTGGGCAGCGTCTTGATGATGGCTGCCGCCTGGGCGTGGGCCTGGTTGTAGCCAAAGTCGTCGCGAGCGCCGACGTAGATGAAACCCACCACCAGCGGCGCGTCGGCTGAGTAGGCACGACCAAACGGCAGTGCTGCGCTCAGGCCGATAATGCCTGCCAACTTGATGAAACTGCGACGATCAACGTTCGACATGCGTGCTACCCCTGATCAATGAGCGATGGAAGATGTGTGCGCGGCGCGGTAGGCGCGCCAGCCTTTGAAATCAGTGATGTCCAGCGCGCCCTCAAGGCCGGCTGGCTCACAGATGAAACCCTTGACCCACTGGCCGTCGGCCAATTGCAGAGAACCGATGCCCAATGGCGCGGGAATCGCGGCGACGAAGGCCCCGAACAGGTTCAGCGGCATTTCCCAGACCTCGACTTCGATGCGCTCGCCCTGGTCAGGTACACGCACCAGGCCCGGCTTCGGTGGCGAAGTCCCGGCCAGTGCATACAACCGGTAATCTGCGCTGGTGGTTGTGGTACGCAGCAGACGGGCACTGCCTTCGAGCAATTGCCAGTTGAGCGGCTGGCCAACGAGGTGCGCGCCGACAACCGCGACCTGCACGACAGGGCTGTTGCGGGGCAGGGGTGCCATCGCGACGGCTTCGCTCTGGTCTGCCTTGCCGAAGAGTGGCTGCCAGGCTGCGGCTATTTCTGCCAGGCGTTGGTCGGCACCAGCGGGGCCGATCAGCGTGATGCCCGCAGGCAAACCGTCGGCACGGCGCTCTGTCGGGACGGCGAGGGCGCACATATTCATCAGGTTAACGAAGTTGGTGTAATAGCCGAGCTGTGAATTGAGCTCGACCGGGTTGGCGAGCACTGCATCAATGGTCGGCATGCAGGGCGCAGTCGGGACCACCAGCACATCGACCCCGGCCAGCAATTGCTGGGCTGTTCGCGTCAGTTCCGCCAGTCGATAGCGGGCATTGAATGTGTCCACGGCATCAAACGAAGCGGCGCTCTGCAGGATGCCGCGCACCACTTGATGAATATCGTCAGCATGGGTGGTAAAGAATCTGCCTACCGCTGCCCGCCGCTCGGCCACCCATGGGCCTTGGTACAGCAGGGCCGCGGTCTCGGCGAAGACATCGAAGTCGATGGGTTCGACAGTCACCAGCGGGTCGCTTTGCAGGGCTTCCAGGGTTTTGATGTAAGCCGTTTGCGCCTGAGCATCACCGAAGAACTCGCAGTGCCTTGGCACCGCGACACGCCGAGCCCTGCGCTGTACCGCCAATGCCTGCACGGCCACACTGGCGGGGTCTAGCGGGTCGTAAGCCGCGATGACCTGCGCCACTTGCCAGGCTTGCAGCACATCCCCGGCAAATATCGACGGGCAGTCCAGCGTGCGACAGGCGGGCACCACGCCTCGGCTGCTGAACAGGCCAAGGCTGGGCTTGAGCCCCACGATACCGTTGAAACCGGCGGGTACTCTGCCTGATCCTGCCGTGTCCGTGCCCAGTGCAAAACTCACGTAGCCACGCGCGACGGCCACCGCCGAGCCGGAGCTTGAACCGCCGCTGACGTAGGCCGGGTCGTGGGCATTGCGCACGGCCCCATAGGGCGAGCGGACACCCACCAGACCGGTGGCGAATTGATCGAGATTGGTCTTGCCCATCAGTATCGCGCCACTGTCGAGCAGTAGCTGGACAACGTGAGCATTTTCCTTGGGCGTGTAGGCGAAAGCCGGGCACGCAGCCGTGGTCGGCATTCCGGCCACGTCAAAATTGTCCTTGACCGCAAACGGCACGCCGAACAGCGGCAGTTGCTCATACACCGAATCGCCCGCTTCTGCGGCAATGCTTTCCAGCGTCTTCGCCCTTTCAAGAAGCTGCGTCACGGGCACGCGATGAATCCAGACTTCCGCCCGGTCATCCGCATCAATGTGCGTCGTCAGGGTTTGCACTAGTGCCGTCAGGGTTGTTTGACCTGAACGTAACGCCGACTGAAGTTGGGAAATATCGAGTGCGGTCATAGTGGTGTTCATTCATGTATACAAGATGAGCTGGCACGTTTGCACGTTATGGGCCAAGGTTGACCGAAGGCGGATTGACAGGGATTTAAAGGCTGCTAGCGAAGTTTTTCGACGCAGTCATGCGTCATCTTTGCGCTTGAACGCGGCAATGTGCACAACGATGGATCACGGCATATCCATTGTTCAGGCAGTGGTGGCGTCAGCCGGACAACCGGTTTATCGGTCTCCGCTGACGTTAATGCGTTTGCCTCAACTCTGGCAGAACCTGATGCGGTTGCCGAACGGATCGCAGACTTCAAGTACCTGGCCCCAGCCCTGCTGAACAATGCCGGGTCGTGCATAACCGTACTGCTTGCCAAGCAGCTCATCGCGCAATTGCTCGATGTTTTGAGTGGGAATAAACACCGCAGCCCCCGGACAGGCGTCGCCGTGATGTTCAGAAAGGTGCAAATGCAGCCCGTTGCGGCTGATCCCCAGATACAACGGCAGATCGGCCTCGAAACGATGCTCGAATTCGACGCTGAAACCGAGAAAGTCGAGGTAGAACTCACGCGCTTTGCGTTCGTCGAACATCCGCAGGATCGGGATGGCACTGTCGAAAGTCACAGTGGCTTGCTCGGTCGTGGACATGACTATTCCTTTATTGAAAACGATCGATTGTTTGATGTTTACAGGTGATGCATGTTTGCTGACCCGAACTTGCCATCCAGGGCCTAAGCCTGATGCGGTCAGGCCGCAGGTTTGACCGGAAATGAGACGAAAGGCTTTATCTCCTTCAAGACGAACATGCTCTGCATCTCTTTAATCCCGGGCAGCCTTCTGACCACCGTCATGGCGAAGTCGGCAAACGAATCCAGGTCGCGTGCCACCACCTGAAGCAGAAAGTCGGCATCTCCGCCGATGCTGTAGCACGCCACGACGTTCTCCAGTTGCATGACTTCCTGCTCGAATTTTCTTGCCTCGGCTTCACTGTGAGAGTCGATGCTGACCCGAATGAACACCATGACACCCAGCCCGATCTTGCGACGGTCCAGCACCGCTTTGTAACCCAGCACATAGCGATGCTCTTCAAGTTGTTTGACCCGTCGCCAGCAGGGCGAGGCAGACATGCCGATCTGATCGGCCAGGGTCTGATTGGTGATCCGGCCGTCCTGTTGCAGGGCCGTGAGGATCCTCATATCAATCGAGCTTAACGTCGGTGAGGTCATAAATACCGTTACTCCTCCTGGATGGGGAAACTTATACCGGTTTCAGCCGCGCAGCCAGTAAGAACAGGTGATTTTTTCCGGCTTCAAGCGCGTAGTATTTTTGAACATGGAGCTTGAGCAGGCTCTGTATTCAAGCTGGCTGTTACATTTCAAGGAGTGCTACATGCTGGATCTGACTCAGGTTCTTACGTACTCGGCAGCGCTGGGCATTGCCGCAGCCATTCCCGGCCCTGGCATGGCTGCACTGGTTGCGCGCAGTGTCAGTGGCGGTGCGCTGTCAGGCTTCTGCCTGCTGGCCGGTCTCATCCTGGGGGATCTGACCTATCTGTCATTTGCAGTATTTGGCCTTGCCATGATTGCCGAACACTTCAATGCGTTGTTTCAGGTCGTGCGTTGGGGGGCCGCGATTTATCTGTGCTACCTGGCCTGGCAGTTCTGGTTCGCAGACCATCAAGCCATAGAAATCGGAAAATCAGCAAAGAAAAAAGAGTTGCTGTCTGCGGCCGCTTCAGGATTGACCATCACCTTGGGCAACCCCAAGACCATTGCCTTTTATCTGGCGCTTTTACCGTTGGTCATCAATCTCGAAACGGTTTCTTTGCAGACGTGGGGGCTGGTTCTGGTGCCGTTGACCGTGCTGGTGTTGCTTGGCGTCGGTGCAGTATTCATATTTGCCGCATTGCGCATTCGACATTTATTGTCGAGCGAGCGCGCCCAGAGAAAACTGTTTCGCGGTGCGGCAGCAATCATGGTAGCGGCGGCAGCGTCGATGCTGGTGCGCTGATCTGCCTGGAGGGTAGATGAGGCCGTTGATGGCCTCATCCGGTCAGCCGTTACAGCTCCTTCTTCAGATGCTTCTCGATCTGCTCAAGCGATTTGCCTTTGGTTTCCGGAAGGCACAGGAAGACAAATATCAACGAGCCGACGTTGATGGCCGCAAAGATGAAGAACGTCGGGTTGCCGATGGTATCGACTGCAATCGGGAAGGTGAATGCCACCGATGCGTTGAACAGCCATTGCATCGATACCGCTGTGCCGGTCAGCAATCCGCGCACCTGCATCGGGAACAATTCCGACATCAGCAGCCAGTAGACCGGCGAGATGCACATCTGCATGAACAGCAGGAACACCAGAATGCAGGCGAGGGCGGTGTAGCTCTGGGTCAGGTTCTGCGGCATGAATTGCAACACGCAACCCAGCGCTGCCTGCATCAGGATGACCATCACCAGTCCGGTCATCAACAAGTGCCGACGGCCATAACGGCCAATCGCCCAAATGCCGAGCAGGGTCGCGATAACCGATACCACGCCGTTGCCGATGGTGGCGGTCAGCGCGGCGTTGGTGCCCATGCCGGTATTCTTGAGAATGATCGGGGTGTAGTACATAAAGGCGTTAACGCCTGTGAGCTGCGCGGTAAAGCCCAGGCCAATGCCGATCAGCAACAACTTGATGACCCAGCCCTGACGCAGCAACTCCCTGGCTTTCGGGCGATGACGAGCCTCCTCGTCCTGCGCTTTCATCTCGTCCACTTCGCGCTGCGCATCCTGCTTGTTGGTGCGCAGTTGCTCCAGCACATCCTGCGCTTCATCGAAGCGGCCTTTGGACGCCAGCCAGCGCGGCGACGGCGGTACGAAGAATGTACCGACCAGCAGCAACACTCCCGGCACCATGGCGATGGCCAGCATGTAGCGCCAGATGCCAGGTGTGTGCAGCAGAGCGGCCATGACCGCGCTTAGAACGTAGGCGAGCAACTGGCCGCTGACGATCATCAGTTCGTTACGGCTGACCAGTCGCGCACGCCGCGACGGTCCGGCGATTTCGGCAATGAACACCGGCACCGTAGCCGAGCCGCCACCCACCGCGATACCCAGCAGGAAGCGCGCAGCGACCATGAACGGAATGGAAGGCGCAATGGCCGTGCCCAGTGCGCCAGCAATGAACAGCACCGACAACAGGCGCAAGGTCAGACGGCGTCCGAAACGGTCGGAGATGTAGCCGCTGGCAAGCGAGCCAAACGCAGCGCCGACGATCAGTGAGGCGGTGATCATTCCTTCGCTGTAGGCATCCAGGCCCAGCCCGCCCTGATCGGTGGGTAGCGTCATGAAAGGCAATGCACCGGCGATGATGCCGGTGTCATAGCCGAACGCCAGCGCACCCATGGTGGCCACGAGCACGGATATAAAAATGAGTCGATTCGGTGAAGCGCTTTGCCGACCTTGCGGATCGGCCGCTGCTGAGGTGCTACTTGAAGACATGAATCTGAAGTCCTTCGTTTGAAACCAGCGTCGCGCCAGTACGTAGATGTCAGGCTTAGGGCGATGTGTTGCGCGCTAGTTCCCTACAAACCCGGTCGGGATTGAATTCTTGAATGCGTTCTGCGTGCGAGGATGGCTGAAACGATTAACTTGATCTGGTCATAATGACCAAAATTTTCTTGATATTGGTCAATAAGACTAGGTCTTTTTGACTTAAAAATCTGCTATTCATTGATGCCAAAGCAGTTTTTATCTGGCACGCGCGTTGCTCTGACTCCAGTAACGAAACTGCTCACTCTGGAATTGATTATGCTCAGCACTGCTCATCGCGACATCATTAAAGCCACCGTACCGATCCTTGAAACAGGCGGGGAGGCACTGACCACTCATTTCTATCGCATCATGCTCAATGACTATCCTCAGGTTCGTCCGCTGTTCAATCAGGCCAACCAGGCAAATGGCGCACAGCCACGGGCGCTGGCCAATGCGGTGTTGATGTACGCGCGCAATATTGATCGCCTCGAAAACCTCGGGTCGCTGGCGGCGCAGATCGTCAACAAACATGTCGCGCTACAGATACTGCCGGAGCATTATCCGATTGTCGGTGCCTGCCTGCTGCGCGCCATTCGCGAGGTGCTGGGCGCAGAGATCGCAACGGATGCAGTGATCGATGCATGGGCTGCGGCGTATCAGCAACTGGCTGACATGCTGATCAATGCCGAGCGCGATGTGTATGAAAGCATCGCCGCAGCACCGGGTGGCTGGCGTGGCGGACGGCTGTTCAAGGTTGTTCGCAAGGTGCCGGAAAGCAGCGAGATCATGTCGTTCTACCTGCAGCCTGTTGATGGTAAACCGGTCATCGCGCACAAGCCCGGTCAGTGCATCGGTATCCGGTTGAACACCGAAGGCGGAGAAATTCGTAGAAATTACTCGCTCTCTGCGCCTGCCAACGGTGTGAGCTATCGCATCAGCGTCAAGCGAGAGCAGGGGGGCGTTGCGTCCGGCTACCTGCACGATCAGGTCGCAGTGGACGACACCGTAGAATTGTTCCCGCCCTCTGGCGAGTTCGTGCTTATCGAAGGCAGCAAACCGCTGGTACTGATCAGCGGCGGTGTCGGCATCACCCCGACGCTGGCCATGGCGGAAGCGGCGTTGCAGGCAGGTGGCCGACACGTCGTGTTTATCCACTACGCGCGTAATGCCAGCGTGCAGGCGTTCCAGGCGGTCATTGATGGCTGGCGCGAGCGATATGCGCAGTTTGCGGCGCACGTGGTTTACAGCGAAGCTACGGCCGGTGATGTACCGGCAAATACCGTGACGGGGCTTGCTTCGACGGAGCATCTGCAGCAATGGTTGCCGGAGGACACGGATGTCGAGGCCTACTTTCTTGGTCCGAAGCCGTTCATGGTGTTCATCAAGCGCGCGCTGCACGAGCTGGGTGTTCCGGACCGGCAGAGCCATTATGAGTTTTTTGGTCCGGCCGAGGCGTTGGCCTGAGCGCATTCAGATGCGCAGAAGCGCATATCTTTTGAAGCATCCCCTTAAAAAGGCTGCTTCAAGTATTTTTTGAACAGGAGGGCGCACCATGAATCTGGCCGAGCAATATCGAGCTTACATCGCCTGTCTTAACGAACGCCGCTGGCAGGATCTCGGCGATTTCGTCGACGACGATGTGCAATACAACGGCGAGCGGATCAGCGTGGTCGGCTACCGGGCGATGCTGGAAAACGACGTCAGGATTATCCCTGACCTGCGTTTCAACATCGACTTGCTGGTGGTTGAGGCGTCACAGGTTGCTGCCCGCCTGATATTCAACTGCTCGCCGCAGGGGCGATTTCTGGGGCTGGATGCGCATGGCCAGCGTATTACCTTTTCTGAAAACGTGTTCTACACATTCAGCGACGGCAAGATTGTCAGCGTCTGGTCGGTCATTGATAAAGCCGCAGTGGAGCGAGAACTTCGTGGCGAGCCAGCGGCCGGCTCCAGTGACAGAGGCGCCTGAGATTTTCATCGGTGTGCAGCTCATCAACGCAGCTTTTCCGGCACGCTCGTCGAAGTAACAGCATTTCAGGGCACTCCCCGGTGGCAGCGCAGTCTTTTCTAGACACTTTCACCCCGCGGAGCCCGACATGATCACTGTCCACCACCTGAACAACTCACGTTCGCAGCGCATTTTGTGGCTGCTTGAAGAGCTCGACCTGCCCTACGAGATCAAGCGTTATCAGCGCGACCCGAAAAGCAATCTTGCGCCGCCTGAACTCAAGGCTGTCCATCCGCTGGGCAAATCACCGGTTATTGAAGATGGCCCTCATGTTGTCATCGAGTCAGGTGCCATTGTCGACTACCTGATTCGCCGTCATGGCGATGGCCGACTACAACCGGACCCTGCCAGCGCTACCTACGATGAGTACGTGCAATGGCTGCATTTCGCGGAAGGCTCGGCCATTCTCCCGCTGATGCTCAACCTGTACGTAGGACGTCTGGGTGACGCTGGCGCACCGCTGCATCCGCGAATTCAGTCAGAGCTGGCCAATTATCTGGGTTACCTGAACGACTCTCTGGGGTTGACGCCTTATCTGTTGGGAGAAGATCTGAGTGGCGCGGATATTCAGATGAGCTTCATTGGCGAGTTCGCCAAGGCTCAGGGAATGCTGCAGCCGTACCCGAATGTGACGGTGTGGGTTGAAAGACTGCAGGGCAGGCCTGCGTACCGCAAGGCTTTGGAGCAGGGTGGGGAATATTCTTTCGCCAAGTAACCGCCGTGCCTGAGGCGCTTGCGCCGCGCATAGTCACGAGAAGTGTTCTCCCGGACACCTCTCGTTCCCATGCTCCAGCGTGGTAACGCAGTTCTCGACGCTCTGCGTCGCAAGAGGACGCAGAGCGTCCAGAAAGGCATGCGACGCAGAGCGCCGCACGATAGTTGCGGTTATCGTTCCACACGCTCTGCGTCGCCAAGGCGCGTACGTTGCTGGTCAGCCTTCGGACAGGCTTACCGAATCCTGATCCGCTTCGGCCGCCAGCTTCAAGCGGTCGGCCTTGCTGATGTATTTGGCCTTGCTCTGCGGGGCCAGTTTTGCGCTGGCCTTTTTTGCGTGGGCTTTCAGTAGCTGCTGTATTTTTTTACGACGATTCATGCTCTTCAACTCGCTTGCAGATGCGTGGATGATACCAGCTGGAATATCTGCTCATACACGCGTCGATTACCCTACGTTTCCAACCATCTGCCACAGCGACGCCCCGACACCGGTGATGCTCTCTCCGGCAATCAGGCCTGCCGCTGCGGTAATGGCGAAGCGTTCTGTGAGGGACGGCCAGCGACAGTTCACCAGCCAGGTGAGCACCGCGCCAAGGGCCATCATCAGAGATACTGAGGCTGGCAGGACAAAAGCCAGGCCCAGGGCGGCGGCGCTCGGCATGTACCGGGTGCGATGGGCGGGTAACGTGCTGTCGAGGATGCCCAGCAACAACCCCGCCAGCCCGCCGATGAAAATTGCCCAGCGGATACTCGCTGACAATGAATCCAGGCCGTGGGTCAGCGTTTGCGCGACGGCTTTCCAGGTGGCCACCGCCGGGGCGGGCCATTCCTCGGTAAGCAGCATCGATTGCGGGTCCGGGATCAGCGCCATGTAAGCCAGGACGCCGACGATGCTGCCGACGAAAATCCCCAGTGTCTGGGCGATCAACTGTTTACGCGGCGTGGCACCAATCGCCCGGCCGACCTTGAAGTCGTTCATCAGGTCCGTGCATTGCCCGGCAGAACCTCCGGCCGTGTTGGCGCTCATCAGGTTGATCGGCACCTGCCCGGGCGCGACGATGCCGAAGCTCAGTTGGGATAACTGCCCGATTGCCCCGATAGGGGGAATGCCGGTGGCACCGACCACTCGAGCCGCCACGGCTGCGAGACAGATTGCCAAGGGGATGGTCAGCAATGCCATCCACAGATTGATACCGAATAACAGCGCCTGCAGGCTGACCACCAGCAAAATCGCCAACGCAAAACCGACGGCAGGCCCGGCCTTAGGCACTGACCAGGTCGTCCCGCCACTGGTTCTGGTGGATTTGTGCAGTGCCCACAAACGAATCGCCAGTGAAGCCAGGGTCGAGCAGACCATCAGGCTTACACCCGGCCACAGCAACCATTCCACCAGTGCTGCGAACTGCGGGCCGCTGCTGTCGGCCGGTAATATCACCAGCCCCTGTTCCAGCAGCCACGGCCCCACGCCGCCCCAGGCCAGCAGAGCACCGAGCAGCAGGGTAATGCCGACGCGAATGCCGATAATTGCGCCAAACCCCACCAGCAGCAGCGAAGGGTCGGCGGTAAAGGTCAGACGCTCCAGGTGAGCGCTCGGCGACCAGCGCGGGAAGGCCCATATGAACGTGTCCACCCACTTGGCCAGCGCAGACAGCAACGCGGTGCTGAGCAGCACCTTCAAGCGTATTGCGGCTTCGCGCCCATGGTTGTAGATGTGTAGCAGGGTTTCCAGAGTGGCCATGCCTTCGGGAAACTTCAGCGACTTGTCGTTGAGCAGTGATGGGCGCAAGTACCAGGCAATCCAGATCCCCAGAAAACTTACCGAGAATACCCAGGCGATCATCGGGACGGCATCCAGTTGCTGACCGGTCAGCAAGGTATAAGCCGGAATCGGCGCGACCAGCCCACCGGAAATGATCGACGCAGCCGCCGACGCCACGGTCTGATTGATGTTGCTCTCATGTAGCGTCCACGGTAGGTGCGCGGACGAACGCTTTGACAGGCCTTGCCATATCGCATAACCGATCAACAAGGCGATGATCGACATATTGAACGACCAGCCAATCTTCAACCCGGCGTACACATTGGAAGGCGTCAACAGGATACCGAGCACGACCCCGGTAATGACCGCGCGCAGACTTAGTTCACGCTCGACAGGACTGACAAGAGGGATCGATGGCGAGGTTGAAAGCATGCGAGTTCCTTTCGGCGATGAGACAAGGCAACCTATAAAGTGAGCGTCATATCGGCCGAAGGTTCATATGGCAGGCTTCGTTGTGGAGTGGCGTTAAGGCATCCGTTTGTCCCGATCTTTGCCGACCGGCTACGCAGGGTGCCTGTTGCGGGAGCATCAGAAATCAGACTCTTGGAAGGACATCGCCACGCGCCCTCTGATGAATTACAGGCGGTGAACCAGAATATCCAGCCCCTCGTCAGTGTGTGGAGTCTGGAAGTAGCGCGTGATCAGCCTGAACTCCGCATCTGTAGCCGCAAATTCATGCTCTGCTGTTTCGTTACGAGCATGCAGTCTGGCAAGGCAAATATCATCTTCCACATCGAGATAGTGCAGTCGATGCTTAACCTGAGCGTCTTCAGCCAGGCTGCGAAGCCATTGGCGGTCTGCAAGCGTATTGGCTGGGAAATCCAGAACCACGCACATGCCGGACTTCAGCATGTCGATGACCAGAGGGCCGATGATGTCGCGAATCCGATGGGCCAGACGCACGTAGTCCGCCACTGATTTGATCTCGTCAGGGTAGAGCCGAGAGAGCCATTGATCTTCACTGAGCAGGATCGCTGAATGCTCGGTCGCGATTGATTTTGCCAGTGTCGATTTACCGGATGCGATCTTGCCGCTCAGCAGGTGAAGTTTCGTGGCGAGCATCAAGGCGTGTCCCTTTTCCAGTCGTAAGGTGTGCATTCCTGAGCAGAGGCGAGGCCGTGACCCTGCGGGAGCCTCTCAGCCAAGCACATTCAGCGCATCATTGAAATGGCACTCGCGATCGTCACCGCAACATGCGCGTCATTCTAGTCGCATAACCCTGCGGCAATCATCCTGCGCACGGCGCGGGCAATATCTTGCGTCGCCTGCCCGGTCTGCTCGCCTGGCAACTGATCGAACATATGCGGCACGCCTGGATAGACGTGCATTTCAACAGGCACTCCCGAACGCGACAGGGTCAGTGCGAATGCCAGGTCCTCTTCAAGAAACAGATCGAGTGCGCCAACGCAGATGAAAGTGGGCGGCAGATCGCTCAGGTCGGTGGCCAGTGCGGGCGAGAACAGGGTCTTGCGATCATCGTCCAGTGCGTAGGCACCGCGCAGGCTTTCCCAGCAAAAATGATTGGCCTGGCGCGACCAGCTGAAAGTGCCGGTAGTCGGGTTGGCTGGCGGAGCGTCAGGCGCGCCAGTGCGGTGATCGAGCATGGGGTAGATCAGCACCAGACCGGCGATTGTCCGCAGCCCTTTGTTTCTTGCCAGCAGAGCGAGCGCGGCAGCAAGCCCGCCGCCGGCGCTGTGGCCCATGATCACCAGGTTACCGGTGTTCATGCTCAGCGTCGGCCCGTGGTTGAATATCCACTCCAGCGCTGCGTAACAGTCTTCCAGCGGGATCGGGAATGGATGCTCGGGGGCGAGCCGATAATCGACAGCGACGATGATTGCCTTGAGCTCGACGGCTAGCTCTGCGAGGTAATCATCGGCCATCTCCGGGCTGCCCAGAACAAAGCCGCCACCGTGGATATACAGGATGACGGGGAGTCCAGAGTGAGAGAGCGAAAGGTCCGGACGATAAAGACATAACCTGACGCCGTTGTCCGAATCGGAGGAAGTCCAGTGTTGCTCGCCGCGCTTGGTGGCGGCGGTTGCCCATGAGGCGCTGACGCGAGCCCTGATGTCGGCAAGGGTGTGCAGCGTCCAGTTGCTCGACGGCTCGTCCATGAACCAACGATAGGCCGGGTCCAGTAATTCATCGGCGTTCAATACGTGCTCCCGAGGCGCAGGGAAATAAGCCCCTGCGCCTGTCAGTGCTTAAAGCCACGCCTTGATTTGCGTACAGACGGCGGGCGTGGAAATGCCATAACGATCATGCAGTGTAGGCAGCGCTCCAGCGTCGAGAAAAGCGTCCGGCAGGGCGATCTGCCTGAAGGTCGGTGTAACGCCATTGCGCAGCAACACCGTCGCCACTGCTTCGCCCAGCCCGCCGATAATCGAGTGGTTTTCGGCGGTCACCACCAGACGGCCCGGTTTTCTGGCTTCCGCCAGAATGGTCTGCTCGTCCAGCGGCTTGATGGTCGGCACGTGCAGCACCGCAACATCGATACCGTCGGCCTGGAGTGCCTTGGCCGCCTCCAGGGCACGCATGGTCATCAGGCCGGTGGAGATGATCAGCACGTCGTTGCCGGTGCGCAGGGTCTTGGCTTTGCCGATCTCGAATGTGTAACCGTATTCGTCCAGCACCAAGGGCACGTTACCGCGCAGCAGGCGCATGTACACCGGGCCCTGATGCGCTGCGATCGCAGGGACCGCCTGTTCTATTTCCAGCGCGTCGCAGGGGTCGACGATCATCAGGTTGGGCATGGCGCGAAAGATCGCCAGGTCATCGGTGGCCTGATGGCTGGGGCCGTAGCCGGTGGTCAGGCCCGGCAGGCCGCAGACGATTTTGACGTTGAGGTTGTCCTCGGCAATCGCCATACAGATGAAGTCGTAGGCGCGACGCGAGGCGAACACCGCATAAGTGGTCGCAAACGGTACGAAGCCTTCCCGAGCCATGCCCGCAGCCGCGCTCATCAGCAACTGTTCGGCCATGCCCATTTGGTAGAAACGTTCAGGGTGCGCTTTGGCGAAGATATGCAGGTCGGTGTATTTCGACAGGTCAGCCGACAGCCCGACGATATCCTGACGTTGCTCCGCGAGCGCCGCCAATGCATGACCGAACGGAGCCGGGCGGGTGGCCTGACCCTCGGAGGCGATGGACGCGATCATCGCCGAGGTAGTGAGTTTTTTCTTCGGGGCAACGGACGGAGCCGAGGTGTTATTGGCAGAGCTCATACGGTTTTCCCCTCGTCGAGGTTGTTCAGTGCGACGTCCCATTCGTGCTCATCCACGCGGATGAAGTGGGTCTTTTCACGGGTTTCCAGAAACGCCACGCCCTTGCCCATTTTCGTGTCGCAGATGATGACCCTGGGCTGAGCGCCGACGTGTTGGCGGGCCGCGTCGAAGGCTGCGACCAGTGCGTTCAAGTCGTTGCCGTCGACGCGCTGGGTAAACCAGCCAAACGCCTGCCAGCGATCCACGATGGGTTCGAAAGCTAGCACTTCACTGGAGTGGCCATCGGCCTGCTGGTTATTCACATCGACGATCGCGATCAGGTTGTCCAGTTTCCAGTGCGAGGCGGACATGGCCGCTTCCCAGGTCGAGCCTTCGTTCAGCTCGCCGTCCGACAGCAGGTTGTAAACGAAAGATCTTGAGGCCTTGCGCTTCAGCCCCAGGCAGGCACCTACCGCAATGCCCAGACCATGACCTAGCGAACCGCCGGTTATTTCCATTCCGGGGGTGTAAGTCGCCATCCCGGACATGGGCAAACGGCTGTCATCCGAGCCGTAGGTTTCCAGTTCATCGAGCGGGACGATTTCCGCCTCTATCAATGCCGCGTACAGCGCAATGGCATAGTGGCCGATCGACAGATAAAAGCGGTCGCGCTGCTCCCATTCAGGGTCTTCAGGCCGATAGTTCAGCGCGTGAAAATAGGACACGGCGAGCAGGTCCGCAGCGCCCAGTGCCTGTCCGACATAACCCTGGCCCTGAACCTGGCCCATGCGTAATGCGTGCCGGCGAATGTTATGAGCACGCTGCGCCAGCGAGGTTGAAGGCGCAGATAAAGTAGTGGCTGTCATGGTGATTACTCCGTTGACTCAACGATTGACCGAGGCGGCGGGGATGCGCAGCACCAGATAGGCGCCGATGAACAGCACGCCGGTAATCAGGTACATGCCGATGGCGCTTGAGCCGGTCGTGGTGGTGATCCAGCCGATCAGGTAGGGCGAACAGAAGCCCGCGAGATTGGCGAAACTGTTGATTCCGGCGATCCCGGCGGCCGCCGATACCCCGCCCAGCAGCGTGGTAGGCAGCATCCAGAACATGGAGGACGCCGAAAGAATGCCCGCAGCGGCGAGGCACAGGCTGAGCACCGACAGCAGCAGATTGCCGCCGAACAGCGCTGCCAGGCTTAACCCCAGAGCGCCTGCGATCATCGGGCCGACCAGGTGCCAGCGGCGTTCTCGATGCTTGTCGCCGCTGCGCCCCATCAGCAGCATCACGACGATTGCGCACAGGTAGGGAAGGCTGGTCATCAGGCCGATGTGCAGCGGGTCGGAAACGCCTGCGTTGCGAATCAGCGTCGGCAGCCAGAAGGTGATCGCGTACTGGCCCATCACCACGCAAAAGTAGATGCACGCCAGCAGCCACAGACGCTTGTCGCGAATGAAGGCGCCTACCGACGCGTGTACCACTTTCTGGCTGTTGTCCTCTTGCAGTTCCTTGTTGACCAATTCCTTTTCTTCAGCGGACAGCCATGTCGCCTGGTGCACGCCATCCTTCAGATAGCTCAGTACCAACAAGCCGACGATCACCGTCGGGATCGCTTCAAGGACGAACATCCATTGCCAGCCGGCCCAGCCATGAACGCCTGCGAAGCGGGTCATGATGTAGCCCGACAGCGGACCGCCGATCATGCCGGACAGCGGGATGGCGATGAACCAGAGCACGGTCATGCGCGCGCGGCGATAAGAGGGGAACCAGTACGTCAGGTACAGCAGCAGGCCCGGCGCCAGACCGGCTTCCGCCACGCCGAGCAGAAAGCGCAGGGCATAGAACTGCCAGGCGGTTTCGACAAAGGCGAAGAGGGCGGAAATGATGCCCCAGGAGATCATGATGCGGGCGATCCAGCGTCTTGCCCCGACGCGATGAAGGATCAGGTTGCTGGGCACTTCGCAGAGGAAATAGCCGATGAAGAACATGCCGGCACCGAGGCCGTAGACGGTCTCGCTGAACGACAGGTCGTTCATCATCTGCAGCTTGGCGAAGCCGACATTGACACGGTCCAGGTACGCGCACAGGTAGCACAGCATCAGGAACGGCATCAGTCGCCAGGCGGTCTTGCGGTAGGCATTGGCGCGCGTGGTCGACACCGCGTCGAGGGTCATGGTGGTTATCATGATGGTCTGATCTCTTGTTTTTATAGACCGCCAGGCATTCGCCCGGCGTATCGTCGATCCAGAACAAACACGGGCTGTTTGCCAGCCCGTCCACACGCGGTCAGTGAATCAGCATGCCGCCGTTCACATCCAGCGTGATACCGGTGAGATAGGACGACAGGTCGCTGGCCAGAAACAGCGCGGCATTGGCCACGTCCTGCGCTGCGCCCAGGCGGCCTAGCGGAATGCCGTCGATGATCGCGTGGCGTCGCTCATCCTGCATCAGACCGCCGGTGATATCGGTATGAATCAGACCGGGGGCGATGGAATTGACACGCACCTGATCAGGCCCGAATTCACGTGCCATCGCCTTGCCCAGCCCCAGCACGCCGGCTTTCGCTGCGCTGTAGTGAGGGCCACCGAAAATGCCTCCGCCACGCTGGGCGGAAACCGAAGACATGCAGACGATGCTGCCCGAGGATTGGGCGCGCATGGTCGGGATCACCGCTTGCGACATGAGCAGAGTGCCGCGCAGGCTGACGTCGAGCACCTTGTCGTAATCGCCAGGGCGGATGTCCAGAGTCTTGATGGGCTGTGTGATACCCGCGTTATTCACCAGAATGTCAATGCGACCGTAGTGCGCGATGATTTTGCTGACGGCTTCGTGAACCTGTTTTTCATCGGCGACGTTGGCTGCCAGGCCCAAGTGGCCTTCACCCAACGCGGCAGCGGCATCGCGTGCAGCGGATTCGTCCAGATCGATAATGACCACGCGTGCACCATGGCGGGCGAACGTGACCGCGGTTGCGCGACCGATACCGCGCTCCGACGCCGCGCCGGTGATGACTGCGATTTTGCCTTGAAGAAGCATGAGGGATACCTCTGATTATTGTTGTTGGGTTCGATTCGGGTGATCGATGACTTCAGAGTGTTCCCGGTGCCGGTTCTGAGCAATGCCGCAAAAATCACTGGGTGCTGAAAAAAATTCACCTCTCGTCAATCCGCAATACCAGTGGTTGAATGCATGAAACTCGAATAATCGGACACATCGGAGTGTTCATGCAGCCTGATGACGATGCACCTCTGAGCCTGCCACCGCTGAAAGCGCTTCAGGCCTTCGAACAGACTGCCCGCTTCGGCAATCTGGCCAGAGCAGCCGAGGTCCTGGACCTGACACCCTCGGCAGTTAGTCACCAACTGGCCAGACTGGAGGCTTTGATCGGACGGCAATTGTTCGTCCGGGCCGCGCGCGGTGTCACGCTCACGCCGGTCGGCGAGCAGTATCTGAAAGATGTCTCGGGGGTGTTGCACAGCCTTGCCGTCGCGACCGAACGTGCGGCAAGCGATGTCAGTCTCGATTGCTTGCGCCTGCATTCAGCGCCCAGTTTCGGGCTGCTCTGGCTAATGCCGAGGCTGGAGGCGTTTCGGGTAAGCCACCCGCATATCCAGATCAACCTGTCGTGCTCTTATGAGTCACTGCATTTCAGCCGGGACAAGATCGATGTCGATATCCGTCATGGCAGGCCAAACTGGCCGAGCTACGAAGTGCGCACCCTGCGTGACGAGAAATTCGCTGTGCTGGCGTCTCCGCAACTGCTGGCGCGTCGCCCGGTGCACAGCGCAGCGGATTTGCTCGACCGCGAATTGATTCTCTCCGAAGCCACGTTGCTCAAATGGCCCGAATGGTTTGCCCGGCATGGACTGGCTCGCCCGGAAAAGCCTTATGCGCTGAGTTTCGACCGCTCGTACATGACGCTGGAAGCCGCCAGTCACGGCTTGGGTTTTGCGCTGGAAAGCACCTTGCTGGCGCAAAAGTATCTGGGCACTGGCGAACTGATCGAAGTTGCGCCTCAAGAATTGACTGCACCGGTTGCAGCGCATCATCTGGTCTTTCCCAAGGCCCATTCCGGCTTCCCCAGAGTCAGAAGATTTCTTGAATGGATGGAGAATGAGTTAGGGCAGGGGTTTGTGTTTTGAGCCGCCCCGCTTATGTTTTAGCCTCTTTGCCAAGCGTGAGCATGGCATAGGGCATGGCCTCATTCTCATGCGGTCTGAATAAGCCTCACCATGGAGATGTCATCATTTATGGAAAATAAACTGGTTTCCAGGACCGCAGTCGTTACCGGCGCGGCTCAAGGCATCGGTGCCGCCATTGCAAGACTCTTTGTGCAACAAGATCGCGCCTGCGAAAGACAGTTTTTACCGATTCTGTTGAATAAGTCGTCGACCAATGATCAGCCCGTTTGAGAAAACCAGTTTTTTCAACACAGCCGGCCCAAAGCTGCCCTTCGCGGGGAAAAAAATCATGGCTAAGTGCTACCGGTCGCAAAATACCGCAGCGGTGATGCTTGATAATCGTTTTTCTGAGAGACTGAAATTCGACAATTGTGAAAAGAGAGGCGCGCTTCAGTCTCTCTTTTACTCCTTCAATTTGAACCACGCCGCGGAACAGGATTCTGCGGCCGTTGGGAGATCCGTTTGCTTAATGTCCCCAAGGATCTGATCGGTGATGACCGCCTGTCTCATATGCTGAGTGCCAGCGAGAGACTGACCTGTGCGGCCTCGGTGGAGGAGGTCGTCGCTGTGTTGAGGGACACGGCGCGCGCTGCGGTAGGCGCGGAGGGCATTGCGGTCGTCATTGAAAATGAAGGCCGCTGTTCTTATGTAGCCGAAGATGCGGTCTCTCCCCTTTGGCAAGGACAGAGCTTCCTGATTGACCATTGTGTATCTGGTTGGACGATGCGTCATGGTGAGACGGTTGCGATCCGTGACGTTTGGCTCGATCCACGCATCCCGCAGGACGCTTACGCGCCGACCTTTGTCCGAAGCCTCGTGATGGTGCCCATCGGTAGACCTGTTCCGTTCTCGGCGCTTGGCGCTTACTGGTCCGATGTTCGCGATCATGATCCCGATACGATCAAACTGTTGGAAAGTCTGGCGCGACTGGCAACCATCGCAATCGAGAATGCGCGCCTGACCCAGGCACGCAATCGCGGGGCGGCACTAAGGACCACTCAGAATCGAATCCTGGAGCTGGCTGTAGAAGTAACAACCCTGAACGTTACCCTGGATGCAATCGTCCGCGAAGTGGAAGCGCTGTCAACGTCGGGATTCGTGGGGAGCATCGTGCTCCTGGATGAAGACATGGAGCACGTGGAGCATTGTGCCGGCCCGAGTCTGCCTGACGCTTACACTGACGCTCTCAAAGCCATTGCTGTCGCCCCGTTCCTGTGCTATCAGAGCGCATTAATGGCAGTGGCCGACATCATGATCGACCCACGCTGGAGCGAGTTTCGTGATCTGGCCGTCGGACATGGGCTGCTCGTCTGCTGGTCGGTTCCTATCCGTTCGGCGCAGGGCGCACTGCTCGGTGCGTTCGTCCTGTACCACCGTGAGCTGCGTGAGCCATTGCCAGCGGATATTGAGATCATCAACTTCGTGGCTCATACGGTCGGACTGATTGTTCACCGTGCACGAACGGATTCCGCGATCCGTATCAGCGAGTCGAGATTGCGTCTTGCCGTCGACCACGCCGATGTGGGTTTCTGGGACGTGGATTTGGTTCATGACACGCTGGTTTGGCCTTCACAAACCAAGGCGATGTTCGGCATCTCGGCTAACGTGAAAGTCACGTTGCAAGATTTTTATGATGGTTTGCACCCTGAGGATCGTGATGCGACGATCGACGCCTTCCTGGCGGCCGCAGATCCAGAGCGTCGCGCGCTCTACGAGGTCGACTACCGCACGGTTGGCCGAGAGGACGGCGTCGTTCGCTGGATCGCGGCAAAGGGGCGCGGGGTGTTCAATGCAGCCGGTGTCTGTTTGCGCGTCACCGGCACCGCAATCGAAATCACTGCTCGCAAGGCCGCCGAGGAGGAGTTGAGGGAGCTTAACGACACCCTTGAAAGGCGAATTGTCCAGGCCATCGCCGAGCGCGAGGAGGTCCAGCAGACGCTGCGCCAGAGCCAGAAGATGGAAGCGATGGGGCAGCTTACCGGCGGCGTTGCGCATGACTTCAATAACCTGCTCACGCCCATTGTGGGCACGCTCGATCTGCTTCTGCGACGTGGCGTGGGTGGCGATCGAGAGCAACGTCTCATCTCGGGCGCAATGCAATCGGCGGAGCGTGCCAAGACGCTGGTACAGAGACTGCTGGCCTTCGCGCGCCGTCAGCCGTTGCAGACGGTTCCGGTCGATGTGGCCAAATTGCTGAGCGATATGGGCGATCTGGTGGCCAGAACGGCCGGGCCGAAGATCAAAGTGGTCGTCGACGCTCCAGAGAATCTGCCCGCTGCCATTGCCGATCAAAACCAGCTGGAGATGGCTGTTCTCAACCTTTCCGTGAACGCGCGTGACGCGATGATCGGGGGCGGCACGCTGTGCATATCTGCCGGCACGGTGCTGGTCGGCGATGGGCATCGTTCGAAGCTGCCGAAAGGCGAATACCTCTGTTTAACCGTCGCAGATACGGGCACTGGCATGGACGCTGCCACGCTTGGCCGAGCGGTGGAGCCATTCTTCTCCACAAAGGGTGTCGGCAAAGGGACTGGTCTGGGTCTTTCGATGGTGCATGGGCTGGCATCACAATTGAACGGTGCTCTCACGATTCAGAGTTCGCCAGGTTTCGGGACGAAAGTGGAGCTGTGGTTGCCGCGCAGCATGGCCGTGCCAGCAGCGGCTTTGCACATTGTCGAGGCGTCAGAGCCGCTATTGACGCGCGGGATCGCGCTGCTGGTCGACGATGAGGAACTGGTACGGGCAAGCACCTGTTACATGCTGGCCGAGCTGGGTTACCGCGTGATCGAGGCCGGGTCAGGTGAAGAGGCCATGCAACTGATAGCCAACGGGCAGGCATTTGATCTGCTGATCACTGACCACCTCATGCCGGGTATCAACGGGACCGATCTGGCCCGGGTGGTCCGCTCCTCAAGGCCTGGAACCGCGGTCCTTCTGGTCTCCGGGTATGCCGAACGTGAGGGCCTTGATCCGGATCTTCCGCGGCTCACAAAGCCGTTTCGCAAAAGCGAACTTGCAGCATGCCTTGCCCCGCTTCACGGCAAGGGCGGCGGCCCCGCGTCAGAAGCTTATGGCTTGGCACCCTGACCTTCGCCAGAGTACGGGGTGAAGGCCGTCGTTCCTGTCAGCTCGGCTTTGGCAGTCAATGATGTGCCGCTCATCCCAGGCTACGGCCTCACACCTGCCGACGGGATGATCATCGACGCTATGCCTCTAAACCTCCTTGGGCTGTGAAAATTTGCAGGGTTGGCCGCTAGCGCTTATATCCGCCCCTCAAACGGCCAGCCGATGCGCTTTCCAAGCATCACCGTCCTCGCTTTGCGAGCCTGTCCACAGCAGCTGCTTTTCCGGCGCACTAAACATCGAACGCAGGTTTTTTTCGATGGTGTTGCACAAGTCTTCCATGCGAATCCGGTGCTGACTGCTGCCGAAGGGCGCTTGCAGGTCGGTGCCGATACGGTCCATTGCCAGTAGGAGGCAGCCGACTACTGTGGATATCGCCGGGGTGAACCAGCCCAGGGTGGTTACCATGCTCAGTGGCATGATGACGCAGAACAAGGTGCTGAACAGCCTCGGAAAATAGACGTACGGGTAGGGCAGAGGTGTGTTGGCGATGCGTTCCATGCCGCCCTGGCAGTTGGACAGTTCGACCATGGTCGACTCCAGTCGCGCCAGACGAATGCTGTCGATGCGTCCCGCTGCAAACTCTTCGGAGATGATGGCCGCCGAGCCGTTCAGAATGTCATTGGGAAAGTTATTGCTATCAGAGGCCCGACGAATTTCGGCGTCCGACAACAGTCCGTCGAGTTTTGCGGTGCCGACATCGCCTTTGAGATGGGCCCGCAGTGCCCGCAGGTAGGCCACGTGGCGATGAAACAGCACTTCTTTCACCGGGTTGTTGCGATCATCGGTATTACCTTCAATCAAGGTAATCACCTGGCGGCCATAGCTGCGTGAGCTATTGACCATCGCGCCCCACAACGTACGCGCTTCCCACCAGCGGTTGTAGGCACTTGTGTTGCGAAAGCTGATCAGCACGATCAATGCCGAGCAAAGCAGAGTGAGAGGCATCAGCGGGAAATCGATGCCCTTGCCTTCGATCAGCATGACATCCATGGTCACGGCCAGGTCCCAGAGCAGAAGCCAGAACAGCGACCAGCCAACATAGGTCACTGTTCTGCTGATGCACCGCCATTTTTTTTCGAAAAGACCCGTCATTACGGCACTCCCTTGCTGGGTTGGAAAAAGGCTGTGCATGTTCATTGAACACGCTATGCCGCGAACTTACGCCGCTTGCCTTAAAGCCCGCTTAATTTCCAGGTGCGTAATCTTCAACACGGTTTGCTGTGCTGTTTCGGCTGGAGCCTTTGAGTTCGGCATGCACAGGTCATGCACTGGAACCGTCAACGGATCCGGGACCACACAGCCTTTGTCGATCCTGTTCAATTGGCGGGTAGCCGGACGTTTCGCTGTTTCTGGCGTTGTTTGATCGACACTTCGCTGCATTGCTTTCGCGCAACTACTCGTTCCGGACAAGCCCGCCTCAGCGTTTTGCTGTTCAAACTCCGTAGACCGAGAGGGAATTTCCATGCACATCAACCGATCCGCCCCACAACCGCCTGGTATTGAGATGGAGAGCTTTCGAACCGCGTCTGACGCGTCTCTTGCTTCCAGTTCTGTGCGGTCCGTCAGCTCCGGTGCGCAGGACAATCTGCATGCGATTACTGATTACCTGAAGGATCATGTGTTCGCTGCACACAAATTGCCGTTGACCGACTCATTGGAGGACCACGCTGCCATTCATGCTCATAACGAGCAGATCGATGCGCTGATCGATGCACGCGCCAGGCGTTTGAGCGAGCAGGGCGAAACCCGTGCAAGCATCGGAGAAACATTTGCCAAGGCGGAAAAGTTCGACCGATTGGCGACTACCGCATCAAGCGCGTTACGGGCCACGCCATTTGCCGCGGCTTCGGTGCTTCAGTACATGCAACCGGCGATTAACAAGGGCGATTGGCTACCTGCTCCACTCAAGCCGCTAACCCCGTTTATTTCCGGGGCGCTGTCGGGAGCGATGGACCAGGTGGGCACCAAGATGATGGATCGCGCGACGGGTGATCTGCATTATCTGAGCACCTCGCCGGACAGGCTCCATGATGCGATGGCTACTTCCGTGAAACGCCACTCGCCAGGGCTTGGCAGGCAGGTTGTGGACATGGGGATTGCGGTGCAAACGTACTCGGCGCGCAACGCAGTACGCACGGTATTGGCGCCGGCACTGGCGTCCAGACCGGCAGTCCAGAGTGCTGTCGACATCAGCGTGTCGACGGCGGGTGGTCTGGCTGCCAACGCAGGCTTTGGCAACCGCATGCTCAGTGTGCAGTCGCGCGATCACCTGCGTGGTGGTGCATTCGTGCTCGGCCTGAAGGATAAAGAGCCCAAGGCTGATCTGAATGAAGAAACCGACTGGCTCGATGCTTACAACGCGATCAAGTCGGCCAGCTACTCAGGTGCGGCGCTTAACGCTGGCAAGCGGATGGCCGGCCTGCCACTGGACATCGCGACTGACGGGCTCAAGGCGGTGAGAAGTCTGGTCTCGGCAACCAGTCTGGTACAAAACGGTGTTGCCTTGGCGGGCGGTTTCGCAGGGGTAGGCAAGTTGCAGGAGATGGCGACGAAAAACATTACCCATCCGGCGACCAGTGCTGCGGTCAGTCAGTTGACCAACCTGGCGGGTTCGGCAGGCGTTTTCGCAGGCTGGACCACCGCTGCACTGGCGACTGACCCTGCGGTTAAAAAAGCCGAGTCGTTCATACAGGACACGGTGAAGTCGACTGCGTCCAGTACGACAGGCTATGTCGCCGACCAGAGCGTAAAACTGGCGAAAACCGTCAAAGACAAAGGCGGGGAAGCGCTCGTCAATACCGGTGCCAGCTTGCGCAACACGGTCAATAACCTGCGTCATCGTCCCGCTCGTGAAGCGGATATCGAAGAGGGTGGTATTGCGGCGTCTCCAAGTGAAACACCGTTTCAGCCTGGGCGGTCGTAAGCAAACTGTAAGTTGCAATTAGACGGTAAAAAGGGGTGGGTTCAACGAGTGAGGCCACCCCTTTTTTCCAGCTGTCCGGTTGGGATTCAAAGCTCTGTGTGTTGGGTCGAGGCCTTGGTTTTATCATAGGCATGTTTGACATCGGTCATGGCGATGTTGCTGGTCTCCAGCTGCAGGTCTTCGCTGTCGCTTTTTACCAGTGCGAACTTGCCGTGATTAGCGTCTACACCGTCCAGCTTGATATTCATGTCATCAAACTGCTTTTCACCATTGGTGCGAACCAGCGTTCCGAAATTGTTGGCTTCGAAACCAGCGATGTTCAAATGAGTGTTCGCGTTAAGTTGGACAACCTTATCGTCTGCGTTTTCAGCACTGCTGTTTTTGATTTGCAGATTGGTCACCTTTGCGCCTCCCTCGCCCTTGACGGTGATCATGTCCTCCCCGACGTTTTCGGCGTGCACGTTATCGATGGTGACTTGCTGGGCGTCCTTGGCTTTCACGTGTATGCCATCCACTTCGTTCTCACCCAGGTTAGCGTTTTTCAAGGTGGCGCCTTCTGCCAGTTCGAACAAAGGCTTCTGGTTTTCGCTCTGGTCTCCGTTACCCATCGACTTGTCGGCGGTGAAGGTTGCGCCGTGTGCGTCATAGACTGTGTTGGCAGCGACTTTGATGGTGTCTTTCACCACAATGACCTTGCCTGCCTGGTCGTTGGCGCCCGCTGTATCCGAAACCGGACCCGTGCCTGAGGTATGGTTGGGGTTGGCCAGTTGCGGTGTGATTTGCGGTGTTACGCCATCATCGTTCTCGCTGCTGCCTTCGACAGAAGGCGTGTTGCCACCTGTTGCAGTGGGTGCAGGGCTGTCGCCGCCGTCACCGCCTGTTGCAGTCGGCGTATCGCCACCGCCATCACCTGTTGCAGTGGGTGTATCGCCGCCGCCATCGCCCGTTGCGGCTAGCGTACTGCCGTCACCGCTGTCCCCGCTATCGGTTGAAGGCGTACCGAGCCCGCCATTGTTCTGAAAAGGGTCCTGCCACTCGCTCGAGTCCTGATCTGTGTCCTGTTTTTTATTAAGGTTCATGAGCATCTGCAGCAGTGAAACAATCAATGCACTGAACAGCTTGATGAGGTTGGACTCGGGGTTTGCTGTGTTGTTGGCATCCTGCGGGCTCTGCACGCTGTTGTCAGGTTGCCCGAAACTGACGTTTTTCGGTGCGGCGCTGTTGAACAGCATGGCACCAGCGTCTACGGCCTGTGGGGCGTTCTCATCGTGGAAGGTGTTTGTCTGCGGGCTTTTTTCACTCAGCGCCGAGAAGTCCAGCGCGGCTGACGTGGGTTGGTAGGGTGTGGGGGTGATACCGATGCTCATGATGTTTTACCTCGATGGGGTGGACATATGAACCAGCGTCGTCTTCCGGATTTACCAGCGTCGGTCGCCGCGTCCCTGTCAGTTCTATAGGTCGACGAGGAATTCGCCAGATGTTGCTCGAAGTGAGTGGCAAAGCGAGGTGAGCGGTTCCCGTTTCGCCGCTATTGATGGCGATGTTTTCAATACGCGATCCCTGGTGCGCTTGACGAGCACACGGAACCAAAACGCCTTTACCTTCGACTCAGTGCGGAACACACCGACAGAAAAACGGTGTGGTCTCATATCGCACTCAGAGGCCGTGAAATGACCAATAATGACCCGTACCACACCCTGATAAATGAAATCTGCGCGCTCAGCCTTATTTCCACGCCTGAACGTTTTTACGAGTCTGCCAATTTCAAAATCAGCGAAGTGGACTTCACACTTCAGTATCAGGATCGCGATGAGGGCCGTGCTGTTTTGATTTACGGCGACATGGGAGCGTTGCCGAAACGCAATCGTGACGCTGCATTGCTGGCGTTGATGGACATTAATTTTCATATGTTCTCGGGTGCCCATAGCCCGGTTTTCTCCTGGAATGCTCAGACCAGTCGGGTATTGCTTATGGGGTCCGTGAGCTTGGAGCGAGCCTCTGCCGAAGGCGTGCTGCTGTTGATGAGGTCGTTCGCTGATCTGGCGAACGAGTGGCGCGAGCATGGGTTCATCGGGCAGGTCAAAACAGCAGGTGCCCCGGTTGAGCAGCCTGTTGCCACGGCAGCCAAACGCGAGAGCCTATCGGCCTCAGGGAGGTTTCAATGAACACTCCGCGAATCGGTGGATCGGGCGGCATCGAGCTCGCCCGGATAAACCAGCAGCCCGATGCGATTCCCGCCCAGACCGCTCACCCGAATGCAGTGACGCCAGGCATGAATCCGCCGCTGACTCCCAATCAGGCAGGGCCGCACGCAGCCGAAAGCTCGGCTACCGGTGCCGCGCGGCTGAATGTTGCGGCGCGACACACGCAGCTTTTGCAGGCCTTCAAGGCTGAGCAGGCGACAGCTCCGGTCAGCGGCGCGCCGATGATCAGCTCGCGTGCCGCGTTATTGATTGGCAGCTTGCTACAAGCTGAAAAGCTGCCTTTTGAAGTCATGGCCGAGCGTCTCTCCCCTGAGCGCTATCAACTGAAGCAGTTTCATGGTTCGGACTTGCAACAACTGCTGGACAAGTTTACCCAGCCGGGTCAGGCCCCCGACAAAGCCGAAGTCGGTCAACTGATCAAGGGCTTCGCGCAATCGGTCGCCGATCAACTGGAGCACTTTCAGTTGATGCATGACGCTACGCCCACCAAGACAGGCCCGCATGCCAACGAGGATCGGGCGACTCTTGCCGTCAGTCAGACAGCCCTTGGCGAGTACGCCGGTCGTGCGAGCAAGGCAATCGGCGAAGGGCTCAGCAAAGGCATCGTGTCGCTGGATGATCACATCGCTGCACTGGATGTGAGCCTGCAAAGTGCCGAAGAGGGCGCCAAGGACGCTTTGCACGCTAACAGACAGGCGCTGGTTGATGCGAAAACCACTCTGGTCGGCCTGCACGCCGATTTCGTCAAATCGCCAGAGGCCAAACGCCTTGCTTCGGTCGCCGCACACACACAACTGGACACCGTCGTCAGTGATCTTGTCACTGCCCGCAACTCGGTTGGCGGCTGGAAAGGTGCCGGGCCGATTGTCGCGGCTGCGGTTCCACAGTTCCTGTCGTCAATGACGCACCTGGGTTATGTGCGTTTGTCCACCAGTGACAAGCTGCGAGAGGAGGTGCCTGAGACCAGCAGCGACGCCAGCATGCTCAAGGCGGCGATAACCGGAATGGTCGCGGGCATTGCCCACGAGACAGTCAACAGCGTAGTGAAACCGGTGTTTCAGGCTACTTTGCAGAAGACTGGCCTGAACGAACGGCTGAACATGGTGCCACTCAAGGCTATCGATACCAATTCGGTGATTCCTGACCCCTTCGAACTGAAAAGCGAGCACGGTGAGCTGATCAGAAAAACGCCCGAGGAAATCGCTCAGGACAAGGCGTTCGTCAAGGGCGAACGCGCAGTGCTGAATCAGAAGAAGGTCCAGGGTTCGTCCACCCATCCAGTGGGTGAAATGATGGCTTACAGTGCCTTTGGTGGTTCACAGGCCGTGCGCCAGATGCTCAACGATTTACACCAGATCAATGGTCAGACGCTGAGTGCAAGAGCCTTGGCATCCGGCTTTGGCGGGGCGGTGTCTGCCAGTTCGCAAACGCTTTTGCAGTTGAAGTCGACGTATGTCGATCCCGCAGGGCGCAAAATTCCGGTATTCACGCCAGACCGAGCCGAGACAGAGCTGAAAAAGGATCTGGCCAAAGGTATGGACCTGCGCGAAGCCTCGGTACGTACCACGTTCTATAGCAAGGCAATATCGGGTATTCAGAGCTCGGCGCTGACCTCGGCACTGCCGCCTGTGACAGCCCAGCCGGAAGGCGCGCGCGGTACGCTCAGTGCGGGGAATATCCTGCGCAATATGGCTCTGGCCGCAACGGGCTCGATTTCCTACCTGTCCACGCTGTACGCCAACCAGTCTGTCACCGCCGAAGCCAAGGCGTTGAAGGATGCGGGGATGGGGGGCGCAACGCCGATGCTGGATCGTACCGAAACAGCCTTGAACAACATCCGCCATCCGAACAGGGCATCGCTGCCACATACCTTCCAGCCGAGCACGTTGAGCGGTATTCCAAGGGCTATGGAAAGCGCTTATCACATGGGACGAGGCGCGTTGCAGCTGCCAACCCAGATGGCCGTGGACACGGTTCGAGTGTTGGCAGACGGTGCGCTGAACGGCGTGTCGTCAGCACGCGCTGCGCTTACGCCAGCAAAACCGCCTGAAGCTCGCGGGTCCGCCGACGAGCTCCGGAACACGGCCCCAACGCCGCCATCCAGCCCCACAGTGCAGAGGCCGGCACCCTCCGTTCCGCTTGACGACGAGCAGTTGCGGGCGCTCGAAGAAGGCTTGCTCGCTCCGCGTTGATTCCAACGCCGGGCACAGTCCGTACCTGTCTGCTGTCCGGCTGATTCATACTGCTTTAACGTTAAAGGACTATAACGATGAGAAACCCGACACCCGATTTTGCACGCTTCATCAACGCTCTGGGCGTCCAACTCGGTACATCACTGGCCTTGCAGAATGGCGTATGCGCCCTTTACGACGGCCAGAACAACGAAGCGGCGGTCATCGAATTGCCCGAGCACAGCGAAATGGTCGTCTTTCATTGCCGAGTAGGCCGTTGTCCGGAGCGTTCCACTGATCTACAGCGCCTGTTGAGCCTGAACTTCGACGTCGCCCGTTTGCACGGTTGCTGGTTTGCTGTCGATCAGGGCGATGTACGTCTATGCGCCCAGCGTGAACTGGCATTGCTCGATGAGCCGGCGTTCTGCGACGTGACTCGCGGCTTCATTTCCCAGGCTCGTGAGGCACGCGCATTTCTACAGGCTTGAATAAAAAAGCGCCGCGTAAAAGCGGCGCTTTTTTCCACTGTTTGCGTTTTCAGCTTTTCAGTTCAAACCCTTCTTGCTTCAACTTGCTCGCCGCTTCCTTGAGCGACGCCGATGGCCGCGACAACTCGCCGTCAAAGGTGTAACCAATCGGTTTGTCCTGGTCTGCGCCATAAATGAAGTTGACGCGCCCCAGCGTTTTAGTGACGCTCATATTCGCTCCGCTGTTATAGCTGACCAAGGGGGTGGGTGAGGTGAAGTTTTCAGCCTGAGTCGCGGTGTGGAATACCACCAGGCGCTTGATGCGCATCTGGTTGCGGTCTCCCAGAAGGGCGGAGAGGTCGCTTTGGGTCATGGTGCCGTCCAGGCTACCTTCGTCGATTTTATCGACCAGCGAGTCCTTCGGTTCCAGCCTTACGCGCGCCAGCGTCCCGATGCTGCCCTCCATATCCTTGAGCATGGCGCGGAGCTTCGGATCCTGGCGCATGAACTCGGCAACCCTGGCCGCATTGCCGGGGGCGCTCGCTTCACGCACTGAGCCCATGATTTTGGTGAGTATGCTTTCACTGCTCAGGCCGGAGAGGTTGGTTTTGCTGGTCTCAAAACGTGCGTTATCCATCACGCTGTGCTTATTGACTGATGCCCGATGCTCGACCGCCCCGCGTTTCAGACCACGAAGCGCTTTGTACTGCTTGTCGTTCTGCCATTGAGTGTCGGCAAACAGTTCTTCAAGGCCGTCGAGGTGCGCCTGAATAACCTCATCCGGTTTCTTGCCTGCGTAACGCGCATTCAGCGGGTCGGCCAGTTCGGCCAGTTTTGCTTTGGTCGTGCTGTCCTTGAATGCCTCGCCGAGGCTTTTAGACAGCTTGCCCAAACCTTCGGTGGTTATCGGCTTGGCGACGTTATAGCGAAACTTGACCCGTTTGACAGTCCTGTCCTCTACGCTGAAATTGACCGCTACTCCCAGATTGTTGGCGGCTGTCTGTGACGCGGGCGTCGGTCCCGGGGCGGAGGCCGGTGTGCCTGTGGGGGCCGTGTGGGTGCCGCCGATCTGACCTCGAAGCTGCCCGCCAAGCGTTGCGTTGTTGAGAAAACGCGGGCGGTTCTTGCCGCCTTCGCGCAACTCGGTCTTGTCGTTTTTCTGGGTCAACGAGTAATCGGTGTAGGTCATCAGGTTAACGGTGATGTTCGCCGCAAATCCGCCGCGTACCACCGCAGAGAACGAATCGCTATTGGGATCGGCATCCGGGTCTCTGTTTTCGGTCAGATTTATCCCTGCGCGTAGATCGGCAGTTCCGCCCGCCGTGAGGTCGAAGTTGAATCGCCGAGCCTCGTAGGTCTCATGGTCTACTGCCTTCTTAAGCACCTGCAATGGATTCAGCTTGCCTTCAAACAGGTCGTCGACGAATGCGTCGATGTCTTCATCCGGAACGTTGAAGACCACGCCGGCACGTTGGCTGGCGGCGACGGTGGCTGTCACGTCCACGCCCAGGCGAAAGTTGGGGGTCAACGTGCGGTTGTTACCGACGTCGACACTACGAGCAGGATGGTTTTCGTCAAAAAAGCCCGGCCAGTAGTCTTTGCCGGCACCGAAGCCACCGCTTACGTTTCCCGCACCTTCGCTGATCAGATACAGGGTAACGCCGCCCTCGCAACGCTCGGCATTGAGTATGTAGTTACGGTTGCCGGTGGTGCCTGCCGTTGGCCATAGTCCTGTGGACTTGTCGGCAAGAATGATGAACGGGGTGGTAAGGTTCAGTCCGTAACTGCGTTGCAGCCCGATTTCGTCGTCGCCATGCTCCAGTTGCTTGAGCATGCTTTTGAATTTCCCGGCCAGCTCCGCCTGGTCCTTGCTGCCTGTGGCTGCGCGCATGTTGACGCTCACGGCATGGTCAGCTTTTTTGAACGATTTGAGGAATGTCTTGACCGCTTCATAACCGCTTTCCAGCGCTTTGTTATCGGTAAAGCCCATGTCTGTAACCACCTTGACCGGGTTTTCGCCGTAAGTCACATCACGTAGCGTCGCCAGTTTGTTTTGTAACGGATCTATGTCGGCTTGCGGCGGTAGCTGTTCGACCTCGTCGAGCAGCGCGCCGAGGCTTTTCAGCGTGACCAGATCCAGCGCCAGACGCGCTTTACTCAGGCCATGCTCCTCACTGGCATCGCGGCGCTGCCCCAAGGGTACATCGGCTTTCTGGTGGCTGAGTTTCAGCCCTTGATACTTCAGCGTGCCGAGTAACTTTTTGGTGGGGTTTTCAGCAGACGGAGCAACTTGAGTCAAGGCGTCCTGAAGCTCCTTGACCAGGTCATGTCCAGAGCTTTTGAAGTTGAGCTTTGTGCCCAGCTCAGCGAGTTTCTTGCCGAACTGAGTGCGCACCGACGGCTTGGCCAACTCACCGTGCTGGTTGAGAATGCCATCTTGTTGCCTGAGGTTTTTCACCTTGCCATAGCTTTGGCCGATAGACATCAGCGCCGTATAGCTGTGATTTTCCAGCTCTTCGCGCAGGGTTTCCAGTTCCTTGACCAGCGTAGCGCCTTGAGGCCCCAGTTTTGATTCCAGTGCGGCAATGCGCGCTTTCAAATCCTTGCCCGGGGCTGGTGGCCTGCCGCCGGACTCATTGATCAGCTCCAACTGCTTGAACAGCATGGACTCGGTTTCATAAACCTCATTCAGACCCAGACGACCGTGGTGGCGATGTTGAATACTGTTGCCAACGTTCTTCATCCAGCGGGGCACTTCTGCGGTGTTTTTGTAGACGTTGGCGCGTATGAATTCGCGGGTGCTGGCTTTTTTGGATTTCTCCACACCGCTGCGCCCGAATGCATTGATGTCCATTCTGAGCGTCAGCCCGGTTTTTGGAATTCGCCAGGTCTTGTTCGATCCCGTGATTCGCGAGTGCACGTCATTCAAACCGTTTTCTTCTACCGGGCGCTGCTCGAAAGCTTGCCATTTGCCTGCACTGAGCCGCATCAGACCCTGGCCCTCGGCGTCTTCGATCTGGGCGCTGAGCACGTTGTCGTCATTGGCGAAAAGTGCCTTGACCGGCTGACCCCCAGGTAGGGCAACCGGCGTCCAGCGGGCGCGCATCTGATCCCCCAGCTTTGTCGATTGCCAAGCTTCCTTGGGCAGGCAATAAAGCCCGCCGGTACTGGTGAGCGCATGAAGGTTCTGTTTTTCATCCAGAGCAAGGCTCTTGATATCGCCCTCCAGGCCGGGGATATCGAGAGTGAAGGGTTTGTGATCCTTGCTGTGGGCGGTCAGCTTGTTCTGGTCATCAAGGGCGACGAAGCATTTGTTGCTGACCATTGCAAAGGCTGTGATCACTCGGTCGTCGAGGCCTTCGATTTCCTTGCCCATCTCGACTGTTGTCGAGCGCGCGGTCTGGGCCAGCGCTGTGTTGTGGTCAAAGGCCATGTTGGGGTGTTCAGGAGTCACCTTGAGCGCGTGCAGTTTGCCGCCCTTGAGCACATAGGCGTTGCTGTCGGCACCGCGTTGCAGGCGCTCAATATCTTTTATACCGGCGTCTTTCCAGCATTCGGGCGTCGCGTCCCAGCGCTGAATGCGTCCTTCGCTCAGGCCAACCAGACCCGCACGATCAAGGTTGAGCCGGTCAGCGGCGGTGGGTGCCGGGGGCATGCTCAGCCCGCGATTGTTGCTCAGTACCAGAGCATTGGTCAGGTTCCAGCCGCTTTCCAGTTTTGAATCCTGCTCATTGAGCGCGTGGGAGTGAATCTCGCCCTGGCGGTTTTTGATCAATGCATGCACACGGCCGTCATCCCCGTTGATGAATCCGGTGACGCTGTCGTGGCCACCCAGCGGCAGGCCTGCCAGTTGAAAGTTTGCCTGATCGGGCGTCAGCTTCAATTGCGGGTCATTGCTTTCAAATGCACTACGGTCCGCGCTGTAAAGTCTGCCTTGGGTGTCTGCTATGAACAGCTTGTTGTCGCTCAGGCCGACCGCAGCTGCTTGCGCCTTGCCGCCGTCGAGTTCAAGCGCTTTTGTTTTCTTCTCGGTCAGATCGCCAATCACCGGGCTCATGTCTGTGAGCAGGATCGCCTGAGTCTCCTTGCCGCTGAGCAATGCCGCTCTGTTGTCCGGTGCCACCGAAAATGACTGCAGATCCTTGACTTCGATGTGCGGCATGAAAGGGCTCGTGAGGTCGACTACCACATCGTCGCTTTTCGCATAGACCGAGCCGTTGCCGCCTGTGGCCAGACTATTGAAAGCAATGTCCTCCGTGCCTTCAGGCGCTTTCCAGCGAGCACTGAGCGGGTCGAACTGATAGAGCCGGTCTTCATGCACACGCATACGCTCGCCGTCGTGCCTGAGAAGCACGCCGGTGATGTGAGCGATGTGCGCCTTGCCGGGTAACTCTTGAGTCTTGCGTCCGCTGGCGGTGTCGATGTGAATGTTGCCGTCTTCACGCTCCAGTTTCACCGCTGGCGGTTTCTTTCCTTCTATATGCAGTGCTTCTTTGCTGCTGCGGATCAAGGCTAGCGAACTGTCGTCCTGCGCCAGGTGCAGCAGGTGCCCGTTGGCCTGTAGCAACTGATGGCCGTGAACGCCGTCTTTGCTTTGATGGGCCAGGTAGGTTTGCCTGGGGGTGGCGAGAATGGAATCCAGCAATGGAGCCAGGCCGGGAGTATTGAACGTGGAGAAATCAGGCTTTCCCTTGGCGTCCAGTTGAATGCTGCCTTGTGGCTCTGAGTTGCGAACCAGTTTTTCGTCTTTCAGCTCGAAACGGCCTCCGTTGCTGCGCGTCATCATCGATTGCCGAGAACTCTGGATAGTAGCCGGCTCGTCCGGGTCTTGGGCTTTGGTGCCGGAAGTGCTGGCGCCGCTATGCCCCGCACGCGTCACTGGCTGGCGCGTATCGTCCAGGTCATCAAGACTATTGCTCGATAACTGAGATACAGGCGCTTTATTTTTGGCTGTCTTCGCATTTGAAGTGGGCTGTGAAGGCTTGACGTTTTTTACGGTGGGAGGCGTGGCCGCTTTCTGCTGCGGTGCCTTGGATTTCTGGAACAGTTTGCTGACGTTCTTCAGCGCTCGCTTGCCGACACTGCTCAGTGAGTGCGAGGAGCGTTGTTTGGGTTGTTCGGTTTTTTGCTGTAGATCAGTTGCAGCGTTCGTGTTTGCCGGGACTGTCGGCTGAATGATGCCTCCGGTGTTGCGGTGGATCGATGATGAATGCACGGTGAATCTCCCTGTCCATGTGCCACTGATGGCAGCCTGATGCAAAGCTTGAAAATTCCTTCATTGGCTGAGTGGCACCTGATAACGGCGGGTTCCATCGCAAATACTTATGGCTGAAATGATTCAGCAAGATGCCTTGCGCGGCTGATATCGGTTTCAAAAGGGAACCGTAACGGTGAACGTGCCACGTAGGATGGACACGTTCAGGACATTCCCCCCATGCCCGCCGTTGCCTCCATCGTATCGAGCCCCCGCTTGCTGGCTCGCGCTATTCAAATTGCTGTGCTCGCACTGGGCTCGCTGTGTGTGGGTTGTCAGTCTATGGACTATTCAGCACCCCGGCAGGAACGCAATCCGCGTCTGGTTACGGGCCTGGTCTACTGGGGGGGAGATGATCAGGAAGGTGCGCGGGCGGCAGAGAAAATTTCCGATTTGCCCGTCTATAACGGCGAGGACGTGTGGCAGCGCGTTGCGCAACGCAGCAGACTGGCCGATGGCCAGGGTATGAATGAGCGTATCGCTCGCCAGCGCGATTGGCTGCTGAGCAATCGTGGGTTTATCAGTGGGGCAAGTGTCCGGGCCAGCCCCTATCTGCATTTTATTGTCGAGCGCCTGGACGAGCGCAACATGCCGTTGGAGCTGGCGCTGTTGCCAATGATCGAAAGCTCCTACAACCCGATGGCCAATTCACCGGCTGCGGCGGCTGGCCTGTGGCAATTCATGCCTTCTACCGGGCGCAGCTTCAATCTTTATCAAAGCGCTACGTACGACGCTCGCCGTGACGTGGTGGCCTCCAGCAAGGCAGCGATGGATTACCTGACCCGCCTGCATGATCAGTTCAATAATGACTGGCTGCTGGCACTGGCGGCCTACAACTCGGGCGAAGGCACTGTCGGCCGGGCGATCGAGGCCAATCGGCGGCGCGGACTGCCTGTTGATTACTGGCACCTGAATTTGCCCAAGGAAACCCAGGATTACGTGCCCAGGCTGCTGGCGCTCTCGCTGATCGTGCGCAACGCCGCTACCTATGGTGTAAAACTCACCCCTGTCGCCAATACGCCATATTTCGACGTGGTCGAACTCAACCATGCAGTAGACCTGACCCAGCTTGCAGCCACTGCGGGTGTGGATGAGGGCCAGTTGCTGAGACTCAACTCGGCGTTTCTGCGCAAAAAAACGCCAGATGGACCAGGGCGGTTGCTGTTGCCCAAGACTCAGAAGCAAGTGCTGACAGCCGGTATCGCGCGAATAACCGGGGAATCTCCTGTGACTATGGGCACCCCTCAGCGCATTGATAAGCCTGTGGTCGAACACTTGGCATTACCCCAGACGGCACAGCCGGTGAGGGTGGTCGAGCGAACGCCGGTGCCCAGGCCAGCGCAGCCGGTTGAGGTAGCTGAACGGGCACCTGTGCCCAACCCAGTGGAACCCATGCGGGTAACAGAGCAGTCTTCTGCGCCGCAAACACCACCCTTGATACCGGCTGTCGAGCATAAAGAGCCGCCAGCGACCCCGCGGACACCGGCAAGGGAGGCATTATCGGTGCCTAGCGTGGTACACGCCGGGCGCTACGTGGATGACCGCTCGTCGCCTCGCAGGCGTGATGATATCGAGGATCGTACGGGTCCGCGCGAGCTGCCAAGCGGCCCGCGTATCGTGGTCTATGCCAGCGGTTCACGCTAATAACCTGCGGTTTTAAAGCCGGATGTCTAGCAAAATCACCTGAAAAATGCCCTTTTTTGGTGCTTTTTCTTGTTGGCGTTTCGGTGTGACTCGCCGTTAAGACGCTATATTTCAACGCTGATACGTCCTTGTTTTTGTTCTCGTTCGCGGCAGGTAGCCATGAACTTTTTACGCTCGCCGACTATTTTTGCTGAACTTTTGTAAAGTTTTGTAAGCTAGTGCTTACACACATTTAGAAACATTCTTCCGTGATGACGAGGTATCACCGTTCGTTATGGTCATCGCCTTTGGCGTGGCGACAGCTTGCGATTGACGGATTGTCCTACACTGAATCCTTTCAGTTAACTATCTCTTCGATCAAATTTTGAGCCCGCATGCTATGAAACCCACCCGTTCGGATAGCCGAATGGGTGGGTGGCAAAAAGCTATCTAGTTTCGAGCCCAAAAACCGGGAGGATTTTGTAACGCTCC
The DNA here is from genome assembly GCF_032587875.1 of Pseudomonas syringae group sp. 243L2. Lineage (NCBI taxonomy): Bacteria > Pseudomonadati > Pseudomonadota > Gammaproteobacteria > Pseudomonadales > Pseudomonadaceae > Pseudomonas > Pseudomonas syringae group sp. 243L2. The sequence goes on along the minus strand of NZ_JAWHPL010000032.1, from coordinate 69,123 downwards.
ATGCCAAGGGTGAGCGGCGTTCGGAAAACCGAATGTATGAAAACCCATGAGTCACCCTGTCGAGCGTTACATGTAACATCTTCCGTTCCCCATCAATAAGTTAAGTTTCACTGTCGAACTTTTCGTTTTAGTCGGGTAGTTTGTTACGTTTATTTTCCTTGAAAGAGGACGGCTTGAGTATGTGTTTCCCGTTTTAATTTCCTTCAGCCCGTTATTAAGTGAGCCCTTGTAAAACGGCCTATAACGTTAAGTTTATTTTTATGAGTTGTGTGACTTTTCTGTGAAGTTTTTTTTAATAATAAACCGTGTGGTTACATGGTTTTTTGCCAGGGTCCAAGACGGGGCAGTGCGGTTGGCTCCCCGGAAGCCGGGGGTTTTAACGTTTTTTTGAGTGGTAAGCGCTTGATCGGAATACAGTATCGATAGATTAAGCTAATCATCCCAACAGTCTGGCTCTATGCTAGGGTTGTGCTTCATATGACGATATTACTATGATAATAATTCTCAACTTTGTGAGGTTTTTCTCATTTCATGGGGAACTAAATTACTATATGTATGCCTTGTAAGACGTGGTATTAATAGTCCGCTTGCCACCCACAGTGAGAGTGATCGATGAGCACAGACATTGATAAGGACGTCCGAGCGTGTTGGGACGTAACTGCATTATCCGCTGGTCATCAAATTGCAATGAACAGCGCGTTTCTGGATATGGACTTACTGCTGTGCGGGGAAACCGGGACGGGTAAAGACACCCTGGCCAATCGCATTCATGAGCTGTCCAGCAGGTCCGGGCCCTTTGTCGGCATGAACTGCGCCGCCATCCCCGAATCGTTGGCAGAAAGCCAGTTATTCGGTGTCGTCAATGGCGCATTTACCGGTGTCTGCCGCGCTCGCGAGGGCTACATCGAAGCGTCCAGCGGCGGCACGCTTTACCTCGATGAAATCGACAGTATGCCGCTTAGCCTCCAAGCCAAGTTACTTCGCGTGCTGGAGAGCCGGGGGGTCGAGCGGCTGGGCTCAACCGAATTCATTCCACTGGATCTGCGCGTGATTGCTTCCGCCCAGCGCCCTCTGGATGAACTGGTGGAACAAGGACTTTTTCGTCGCGACCTGTTTTTTCGGCTCAACGTGCTGACGCTTCACTTGCCAGCCTTGCGCAAACGTCGCGAACAGATCCTGCCATTGTTCGACCAGTTCACCCAGGAGATTGCCGCTGAGTTCCAACGTCCCGTTCCTGTACTGGACAACGGTCGTGTGCAGATCCTGCTCAGCCATGACTGGCCGGGCAACGTGCGCGAACTGAAATCCGCAGCCAAGCGGTTTGTATTGGGGTTCCCGCTGCTGGGGGCCGAGCCGATGGATGCGCGCGATCCGGTGACAGGTCTGCGCATGCAGATGCGCGTGATCGAAAAGATGCTTATTCAGGATGCGTTGAAACGGCATCGACACAATGTCGACGCCGTGCTTCAGGAGCTCGAACTGCCTAGACGTACGCTTTACCACCGCATGAAGGAGTTGGGAGTTGCTGCATAGATCGCAGCAACGGCTGGAGTCCAAAAAGCTGATGTCTCGGGAGTCATGTGATGGATCTTGATGAGGGGTTTGATGACGACCTGGACGAGGAGCGTGTTCCAAATCTGGGGATCGTCGCTGAAAGCATTTCGCAACTCGGTATCGATGTGTTGCTGTCAGGCGAGACCGGCACTGGCAAAGACACGATTGCCCAGCGAATTCACACAATGTCTGGCCGTAAAGGTCGCCTGGTTGCGATGAATTGCGCTGCGATTCCGGAGTCGCTGGCAGAGAGTGAGCTGTTTGGAGTGGTCAGCGGTGCGTACACCGGTGCTGACCGCTCCAGAGTCGGCTACATCGAAGCGGCACAAGGCGGAACGCTGTATCTGGATGAGATCGATAGCATGCCGCTCAGCCTGCAGGCCAAGCTGCTGAGGGTGCTGGAAACCCGAGCACTGGAACGACTGGGTTCGACATCGACGATCAAGCTGGATGTCTGCGTGATCGCTTCGGCCCAGTCGTCTCTGGATGATGCCGTCGAGCAGGGGAAATTTCGTCGCGATCTGTACTTTCGCCTTAACGTGTTGACGCTCCAACTGCCACCCTTGCGCACACAGCCTGAGCGCATTCTGCCCTTGTTCAAGCGCTTTATGGCCGCGGCTGCCAAAGAACTGGACGTCGCCTCGGCCGATGTCTGTCCGCTGCTTCAGCAGGTGCTGTTGGGGCATGACTGGCCCGGCAATATCCGTGAGCTCAAGGCTGCTGCAAAGCGCCATGTATTGGGTTTCCCGGTGTTGGGTGTCGACCCGCAGAGTGAAGAACACTTGGCCTGTGGGCTCAAATCCCAGCTGAGGGCGATTGAAAAGGCCCTGATTCAACAGTCACTCAAGCGTCACCGTAACTGCATCGATGCGGCAAGCCTGGAGCTGGACATGCCACGCCGCACGCTCTATCGACGTATCAAGGAGTTGCAGATCTGATTTTTTTGTGTGAACGCTGGAACCCATTCACCGCCTGTCACCACCTAGTTGTACCAAGCAATTACGCTGGTACTGACTAAAGGGTATCAAACGATGAGCTTATCCAGCATTGGCACCAAGTTGATCAACGGCGGCGGTAGCGCCATGCAAGGTCTGAGCGACATGAACAGCGCCAAAGACCGTCAGACGTCGATGTACAAAAACACCGGTTCCAACGATTCCGCAAATTCTGTGTATGACAACCTCAGAAAGGGTGACAAAGAGAACGATAAATTGCAGGACATCTCCACCGAAGAGGGCGCCAAGCGTCGCGAAGAAAGCATGATGGCGGGCTTCGAGGCTGCTGATGAAAAACTGGCTAACCAGATCGTGGCAAAGAAAATCGAGAACGCGGTCGTCCAGTTCTGATGTCTTGAGCGCCCCTTCACACCTGAAGGGGCGGTTTCTTTGAGGAGGTTGTGATGCAGAGTCTCAGTCTTAACAGCTCATTGCAGACCCCGGCGATGGCGCTTGTTCTTGTTCGTCCTGAAACCGAGGTTACGGGTGCGAACACATCCAGCAAGGCGCTTCAGGATGTCATCGTGCAGTTGGCTCAAGAGTTGACCCGTAATGGTCAACTGGACGAGAGCTCGCCATTGGGCAAGCTGCTGGCGAAGTCGATGGCGGCCGATGGCATGGCTGGCGGCGGCATTGAGGATGTCATCGCCGCGCTGGACAAGCTGATCCATGAAAAACTGGGTGACAATTTTGGCGCCGCTGCCGACAGTCTGGGCGGTGTCGGACAGCCTGACCTGATGACGCAAGTGTTGAACGGTCTGGCCAAATCGATGCTAGATGATCTTCTGACCCAGCAAGGTAACGGGACTAACTTTTCCAATGACGACATGCCGATGCTGGAAAAGATCGCGCAGTTCATGGATGACAACCCTGCACAGTTTCCTGCGCCGAACTCGGGCTCGTGGGTGAGCGAACTCAAAGAAGACAATTTCCTCGATGGCGACGAGACCGCTCAGTTCCGTGCTGCGCTCGATATCATCGGTCAACAGCTTGGCAACCAGCAGAATGATACTGGCGATTTCGCAGCAGGCGATGGCGGCTTGGGCAGCTTTTCAGCCGGTTCATCCGGCCCGGTAGGTGACCCGCTGATCGAAGCCAACACCGGCCCCGGGAACGGTACAAATTCCACGGGTGACGTGGGGCAGTTGATCGGTGAGCTGATCGACCTTGGCCTGCAGTCGGTATTGTCCGGCGGCGGACTGGGAACCCCCCCGGTCAGTCTGCAGGCAAACGCTTCGCTGGGTGTCGAACAGAACCTGGATCAGTTGCTCGGCGGCCTGGTGCGTAAAGGGCTGGAGGCGACGCTCATGGGGACTGGTCAGATCGGCAATGACCTGAACAGCAGTGCAGCGCAGGTTGCCAACTTGCTGGTCGACGCTCTGCTGCAAAGTAACCGCAACCAGGCGGCTGCCTGACGGACACCCGCCTGACGGAGAACTCACGTGACCATTTCCCATATTGGTAATGTTAAAAGCATCCCGTCCGAACTTGGGCAGGATGTGCCACAGGGGCTTGTTCTGGAACCGGACCAGGCTGATGTCGATCTGTTCACCGCCGCCGCGCAACCGGACAAGGTTTCGAGTGGTGCGCCGCTTTCCGAGCATATCGCCAGTGCGATTTCCGGTGGTCTGGGCGAAACCGAAAAGATCTCCCAGCAAGCCATGCGCTCCATGAAAAAAGCCTCTGGTACCGGTGATGCGCTGGATATTGCGGCGATGACCAGAACCTTGTCGCAATGCTCGTTGCAGACTGCGCTCACGACCAAAGTCGTGAGCAAGACTGCGCAGGCGATCGATAAGCTGACTAACTTGCAGTAGAGGTTGCCGTGAAATTTCTGAGCGCAGGGCTGCTGCTGTTTTGCATGCTGCTGCTCGGTGGGTGCAGTGATGAAACCGATCTGTTCACTGGCCTGTCCGAGCAGGACTCCAACGAGGTGGTTGCACGCCTTGCGGATCAGCATATCGATGCGCGCAAGCGCCTGGAAAAAACCGGCGTCGTCGTCACGGTCGCGACCCGTGACATGAACCGCGCCGTGCGGGTGCTCAACGCTGCGGGCCTGCCGCGCCAGTCACGTACCAGCCTGGGGGAAATCTTCAAGAAAGAAGGGGTCATCTCGACCCCGCTCGAAGAGCGTGCCCGCTACATTTATGCGTTGTCCCAGGAGCTTGAGGCGACGCTGTCGCAGATTGATGGCGTTATCGTCGCCAGGGTTCATGTCGTGTTGCCAGAACGTATAGCGCCAGGCGAGCCGGTGCAACCGGCGTCTGCTGCGGTGTTCATCAAACATTCGGCGGCGCTCGATCCTGACAGCGTACGTGGGCGTATTCAACAAATGGTCGCCAGCAGTATCCCCGGTATGTCGACGCAGTCGGCAGAATCAAAAAAGTTTTCCATTGTTTTCGTACCGGCTACCGAGTTTCAGGAAACCACCCAGTGGGCCAGTTTCGGACCGTTCAAGCTGGATAGCGCCAATCTGCCATTCTGGAATCTGATGCTGTGGCTGGTGCCGATCGGCCTGGTGCTGTTGTTGCTGATTGCCGCGCTGCTGTTGCGCAGTGACTGGCGTAACGCGGTGCTTCAGCGAGTTGGATTTGGCGGCAAGCAGAGCCGTTCGATCGTACCGGCGCGCGCATGATGGAGCGGGCTGCCGAGGACCATTGGGTGCACTGGTGGTGCAACCCCTGGCAGTGGGCACATCCTGACTGGCAAAGCCGGTTCGCCGCTGAGTGCGGATTGACGGTGGAGGAGTGTGACGCGCTCATGGTCAGCCGTCACAGTGTATTTCTGCAGCGCATGGGCATCGCCCCCAGTCAGCCGCCGACGCCTGCCGAGCCGCTGTTGAACTGGCTGGCACTGACACCCGCTCAACGTGATCAGGCACTGGATCTGGCGCAGCGAATCTGTTTCTCCCGCAACGAAAGCGATGGCGCTGATGGGGCGTGGTGCTGGGCGCTGACTAAAGCGCTGCGCCCCGGTGTCTGGCTCGATCAGGAGTCTGAAGATGCTCGCTTGCTGCTGGGTGCCTGGCTGGGGCCTGAATACTGGCCGCGCCTGCGTCTGGCCTGGGCGCCCGATGCGGTCGCCGACAGGCCCTGCGAGGCACCCGAGAATAAACTTCGGACGTTGTGGCAGGCTGTTTTATGGCGTGTCACAGCGGGTTGAATCCCGATTCGGATCCCTCTGTACCAGGACATTCTCATGCTTGCCAAACGCAGTATTACCTTGACCGGCAAAGCGGTTCTGCCTGAGCCAGTGTTGCGCCGTGAAGATATCGCCAACAGTCTGCTGGCGCGCAACATTCTGGCTGATGCACGCCAGCAGGCAGAGCAGATACTGGTGCTGGGGCAGGAGAAAGCCGAGCGCCAGCATCAGCAGGCTCTTGCACAGTTCTGGGAAACCGCCAATGCCTTTCTTGGCGAACTGCAGATGCAGCGCGCCGCCTTGCAGCAGCAGGCAATGGTCGCCGTGGAGGAGCTGTTGAGTGTGGCGTTGCGGCAGTTGCTCGATGAAACAACATTGGCCGAGCGTGCCCGGGCGCTGGTCAGAAACCTGGCTGCCAGTCAGCTCAATGAGGCTGTGGCAACTCTCAGCGTTCACCCCGACATGGCCGAGCCGGTCGCCGAATGGCTGGCTGAAAGCCGCTTTGCCGAACACTGGCAGCTCAAGCGCGATGCCACGCTGGCGCCCGAATGCCTGCGCCTGAGCGATGCCAACGGCGCTTTCGACATCGACTGGACGACGCTGTGCAATGGCCTGGCAGGCAACGAACCGTCTGCCTGAAACAGACTCTCACAGCAAAAATGGAACCGCCCCACCTGTTTGCTCCACTCAAGGTTTGAACCTTTCTGCTGGAGTATCAGGACATGATAAATTTCAAATCCCTGCAAACTAACCTCGACAGCACGATGACGCGCGCCTTGTCCGACGTGGATGACGTACTGGACAGCGGTAACGGCCAGTTCACTGCCGACGATATCGATGCCTTCAGCGAAGCGAGCCAGCAAGCTGCGGTGAGCTCCAGCATCGCTAATCAATGCCAGCAGGCTGGTTACAAATTGACCAAAAATGTCATCGATGGATTTCAGTGAGTTCGCTGAGGTCGTCGGCCAGTGGTGTGATCAGCGTCCATCGACTGCGCTGGACTGCTGGGTCGACGACGCCAACGTCCGCCTGGAAGTGGTTGGTCATGGGATACGTTGCAGCATTGAGCTGCTCGATCCCTACGATGCCAATGACTCCCAACGCATCGAGGCGTTGCTCAGCCACGGGGGTGCCAGCCTTGCGTGTGCCTGTGATGGCGCCTTCGCCATTGATCCGCAGACCCGCTGCATGGTCCTGGTCACCTGGATACCCCACCCCTGCAACCTCGCCGATCTACTCGATCGCCTTGAAAGCCTGGCCAATCAGCGTGCGGCCTTGCTCAGCCTGATGCAGACCACCATTGGCGACATGACGCCCGCGATATCCGGGCGCACGACCCTCAATCACCGGCAACCGGGAGTTTGAAATGCGCAAGGCCTTGATGTGGTTGCCTTTATTGTTGATCGGGTTGACCCCTGTTACATGGGCGGTCACCCCCGAAGCCTGGAAACACACGGCTTACGCCTACGACGCCCGGCAGACTGAACTGACCACGGCGCTGGCTGACTTTGCCAAAGAGTTCGGCATGGCGCTGGACATGCCGTCCATTCCGGGAACGCTCGATGGCCGGATTCGTGCCCAGAGCCCGGAAGAGTTTCTCGACCGGCTTGGTCAGGAATACCACTTCCAGTGGTTTGTCTATAACGACACGCTCTACGTCAGCCCGTCCAGCGAACACACCTCGGCGCGCGTCGAAGTATCAGCCGACGCGGTAGACGACTTGCAAACGGCCTTGACCGACGTGGGATTGCTGGATAAACGCTTCGGTTGGGGGGTGCTACCGAACGAGGGCGTGGTGCTGGTGCGCGGTCCGGCAAAATACGTGGAGCTGGTGCGCGATTACAGCAAGAAAGTCGATACGCCGGAAAAGGGCGACAAGCAAGACATCATCGTATTTCCGCTCAAATATGCCAGCGCGGCGGACCGTACCATTCGCTATCGTGATCAAGAGCTGGTAGTCGCAGGGGTCGCCAGCATTCTGCAGGATCTGCTCGATGTCCGTTCTCGCGGTCAGTCTATAAAAGGTACGGACCTGATAGGGCGAGGTGGTCGCGGTACCGGCGGCTTGTCGGGCGGTGACGGTCAGGACACCCCGAGTCTGCCGCTGAACGCCAGCGGCATCAATACCGGCGCATTGGAGCAAGGCCTGGATCAAGTGCTGCATTATGGCAGCGGTGGCGGTGGCAAGAGCAGCGGAAAAAGTCGCTCGGGTGGCCGTGCGACCATTCGTGTAACAGCCGATGTGCGTAATAACGCTGTGCTGATTTACGACTTGCCGTCGCGCAAGCCGATGTACGAAAAGCTCATCAAGGAACTGGACGTTTCGCGCAATCTGATCGAAATCGATGCGGTGATTCTCGATATTGATCGCAACGAACTGGCAGAACTGTCCAGCCGCTGGAACTTCAATGCGGGCAGTGTGGGTGGCGGTGTCAATATGTTCGACGCAGGCACCACTTCCACTATGTTCATTCAGAACGCAGGCAAGTTCACGGCGGAGCTGCATACTCTGGAAGGTAACGGTTCAGCGTCGGTGATCGGCAACCCGTCCATCCTGACGCTGGAAAACCAACCGGCGGTGATTGATTTCAGTCGCACCGAATACCTCACTGCAACCTCAGAGCGCGTCGCCAATATCGAGCCCATCACCGCCGGCACCAGCCTGCAAGTGACTCCGCGCTCACTGGATAACGACGGCAAGCCGCAGGTGCAGCTGATCGTCGACATTGAAGACGGCCAGATCGATATCTCCGATATCAACGATACGCAACCCAGTGTGCGCAAAGGCAACGTCAGCACCCAGGCCGTCATCGCTGAGCATGGCTCGCTGGTGATCGGTGGCTTCCATGGCCTGGAGGCCAATGACAAGGTCCACAAGGTTCCGTTGCTGGGCGATATTCCTTACATTGGCAAGCTGCTGTTCCAGTCCCGCAGCCGTGAATTGAGCAATCGCGAGCGCCTGTTCATTCTGACCCCGCGCCTGATCGGTGATCAGGTCAACCCGGCTCGCTATGTGCAAAACGGCAACCCGCATGACGTCGATGATCAGATGAAAAGGATCAAGGAGCGACGCGACGGTGGAGAGTTGCCGACCCGTGGCGATGTCCAGAAGGTCTTCACCCAGATGGTCGATGGAACTGCCCCCGTGGGTATGCGTACCGGCGAAACGCTGCCATTTGAAACCGATAGCCTTTGTGATCCGGGCGCGGGACTGACGCTCGACGGTCAACGTTCGCAGTGGTACGCCAGAAAGGATTGGGGTGTTGCGGTTGTCGTGGCGCACAACAATACCGACAAACCGGTACGTATCGACGAGAGCCGCTGCGGCGGTCGCTGGGTCATCGGCGTTGCCGCCTGGCCTCACGCCTGGCTGCAACCGGGCGAAGAGAGCGAGGTGTATATCGCTGTGCGCCAGCCACAGATATCGAAAATGGCGAAAGAGAGTCGGCCATCACTGCTCAAGGGAGCGAAACCATGAAGATCAGTAGCATTGCAGTTGTGCTGGTGCTGTTCGCTACCCTGTCGGGGTGTGCCACCCATGGCTGTACGGGAGTTGCCTGCAAACGTCCGGACTCCACAAACCGCGAACTGGTCATCTGGTGGCCGCCGGACATGCGCGACGGTCTGGACGACCAGGACCACGAGCGGGATTACACAGTCGTGAAGTTAAAGGATTAGAAATGATTGAGGTAAAGGAAAAAGCGGCGTTCTACTACAACGTCGCTGCCCAGAGCCCTGCTGTCTGGCCGGTGGCAAACGGAGTGTCCTTCGTCAGTCGGCGTGAGCATCATGACTGGGGCATCGCGCTGCACATCGAAGGGCGTGCGCTGCGTCCCGAGCAACTGAGAGAGGCGCTGCAAATGAGGTTCTCAGAGGCCGAGCGGTTCCGTAACTACTTTCTGTTTCTGGATGTACAGCGTGATTTTGTAGTGTGGCATGCCGTAAGCGACGCGCCGGATGCCGTCACCAACCTGGATGACATACGGCGACATGAGTTGATGCTGGCAGGCCTGGAACACCTGGCTTAGGCAATTCGGCCAGCATGAAAGAAGACCGCCCCTGCAGAGGAGGCGGTCTTTTTTTGGGGCAACTGAAAGAGGCAAGCTACAAGGTAAGCGTTAAGCGTCCGGGCATCACACCTTGCGTGATGAAACCGGTTGGCACTTAGAGGTTTTTCCTGGTTTCTCGATTCGGAGCCGCAGCGCGTCAAAGTCAGTTCAGGCTTGGGCAGATAGCTCACGCAGTGCTCGCCTGATAACCCCCCCCCCCGCCCGGGGATTAGCCGAGTGCTCCCCCTGAGGTACTGTGTCAAACTATGTCGTTTTTACCCGTAGCTCCTGGTTTCGTTAGGGGCTTTTTCATGCTCAGGACGAGTCATTCAAGATGTTGATGAAGCTGGCGCCGAAGAAGCGGCGCAACCCGCGTAATTTCTACCTGGGTATCGCTGCGGTGCTCCTGGTTGCCGGGATTGGGCGCTATTTCTCGCTCAAGGCAGAGCAGGAGAAGGTGGCCCAACAGGCTCTGCTTGTCGAGCGCCTCGCCCAGTTGGACGCGACCCTGCCAAAGCAACTGGATGCAATTACCACCCTTGAGTACGTGGGTTTGAGGTACGGTGACACGATCTTCTACCGCTACAGGATCGACTTGCCAGCTAGCAGCCTCTCCGAGGAACGCAAGGCCAGCATGGAGGCGAGAATACGTCTTGGTCTGGACCAACTGGCCTGCAAGGAACCGCAGTTGCTGGCTATGATGCGCAGGTTCAAGTTTCACCAGGAGCATAGTTACCTGGCCAGGGACAGCACGCTCTTTTCCATTGAACTTCACCCTGAACAGTTGAGCTGCCCAGGGTGATGCCGATAATGGGAGCCGTCGCTCGTTCTTCGCCTCACGCCATTCCCTGAACCGCGAGCGTTCAGCAACTCCGTCTTGCATGACTGAAACGGCATCCGCTTATGCGGCAGCAGTTGATCAACTTCACTCGGCTGCGGCGTCGGTAGGTATGTGAGGACATCCTTCAGATAAGTGTACGGATCATGCCGATTGAGCTACGTTGAGTGCAGCGCTGGCGATGGAGGCTCCGGCTTGCAGCTCCCAGCTTAAAGCTCCACCTCAACCTGAATCACTTCATCGGTGATTTCATCCAGCTGGCGAACCACTTTGTAGATGTGCCCGACAGCTTGCAGCGTGGGGCGAGGGATGTATTTGCCCACCTTGGCGCGGTACAGCGTTCTTGTCAGCCAGATGCTCTGCACCACCGGGATACCGGCCTTTTTGGCCCGAGCAATCAGCGCCAGGGCTTCTTCATCCTCACCCTTGCAATGAATCAGCGGCAGAGGCGTCTCGCCTGGCCGGTAATACAGCGCCACCGCGTAGTGCGTCGGGTTGACCAGCAGCATGTCTGCTTCCTCCACCGGATTGGGGGCGGCGCTGGGCTCCTGGTTGAGGATTTCATGGGACAGTTGTCGACGATGGCCTTTGACATGAGGATCGCCTTCGGACTGTTTGTATTCTTTTTTGATGTCCTCGTGGCTCATGCGCAGCTTCTTGGCGTGAAAGTATTTCTGCATGGCGAAGTCGACCATGGCGACGACCAGCAGCAACCCCAGAATCACGTGCAAAATATGGCGAAAGAGTTCGACCAATGCGTGCCAGTACGTCGTCAGATCGCTGTTGGCCAGCAGGATAAGAGCGCCCAGCGCGGGCTTGACCTGCATGTACAAGGTCGCGCCAATGGCAACAGCCTTGAGGATACTGAGCAGCAGGTTGAGGATGTTCTGCCCGGAAAACATCTGCTTGGCATGCGAGAAGGGGTTGATCTTGTTGATGTCCAGCTTCAAGGCCTTGGGCGCGAACAGAAAGCCGATCTGCATCCAGCTGCTGACCAGGCGCATCAACATGGCCATGCCGACGCTGCATAACGTGAAGCTGAGCAACACGGAAAGGCCTTCGCTGGCGATCAGCTCGACGGATGCAGCGAAGCTCCGGTCAATACCTTTGAAAGACAGTGCGAGCAAGGCCTGCAACCGGTCGACGCTGTCATCGGCCAGGCCCAGGGTGATTTCACTGACGACCATCAGTACCAGCAGTTTGCCAAGGTCCTGACTCTGCCCCACCTGACCTTTTTCGCGAGCGTCACGTATCTGTTTGGGGGTAGCCTTTTCGGTTTTTTCACTCACGGCACTTGCACCAGAAGCGCCAGCAGCGACTTCAGATCAACCAGCTTCAACAGTTGACCGGTGCCCAGCTCCAGCAGCGTTGGCAGGTAGATCAACAGAAAGGCCAGGCCGGCCATGCTTTTGGCTGGCATGGCCAGAATCGATACGTTCAGTTGCTGTGCATACAGGCCGATGATCGCAAACGCGGCTTCGATCAACAGCAGCAGGGCAATGAAGGGCGCGGCATACAACAGCATGTGTTGCATGGTGTGGTTGAGCTGTTCCAGAAAGACGTCCAGACCGCCTGCGGTCATGCCCGGCAGCCAGGCAGTCGGTGGCCAGACGCTGTAGCTGTCCCAGATGACCTGAGTGATGAGTGAAAGACCGCCAGTGAGAATCACCAGCATGATCAGGGTTTCCTGAAACAACTCGCCCAGCGGTGTGGCGTCCGGACCGAGGGCCGGGTTCAACTGGCCACCGCTGAGCGCCCCGCGCTGACTGTCGAGCAGGGCGCCGACCGAGGCAAACATCCAGAACGGCGCATACAGCAACAGCCCCAATAGCGTGCCCAGTACCGCCTCTTTGATCATCAGGCCGCCGATGGCAAACCAGTTATCGTCAAGGGAACCCAGCGCGCGGCTGATTGCGGGGGCCGGGACCATCGCCAGCACGGCCACTACCGCATAGCGCAGCGCGCCTTTCAGGTATTTGAAACAGAAGGCTGGCACCAGAAGCATGCACGGCAGCAGGCGCGCCATCGCCAGACCCATGCCCAGCATGAATTGGAACGCTTCGTGGGCGTCGAAGGGCATTTAGTGATTGACCCCGGACCGTGCAATCAGGTCGAAGGCCATATTGATGAACTGAATCAGCTCGACGCCGATCCAGCGGCCGGTCATGGCCAAGGTCAGCCCGACCGCCCCGAGCTTGATGCCGAAGGGCAGCGTCTGATCCTGAATCTGCATGAGTGCCTGCAGCAGCGAGGTGAGCACCCCGACCAGCACAGCGACACCCAGCGGCGGAGCGGTCAGGATGACGACCAGAAACATGCCTTGCTTGAACAACGCCAACGCTTCCATGGCCGCCTCACATATAGGAATAGAAGAGACTGTCGAGCAGGCGGGACCAGCCCGACACCAGCACGAACAGCAGCAGCTTGAGCGGCAACGACAGGGTCATCGGCGAGACCATCTGCATGCCCAGTGCGAGCAACAGGTTGGAAACAATCAGGTCGATGACGATGAAGGGGATGTAGATCAGAAAGCCGATCTCGAAACCGGCCTGCAACTCCGATAACACAAAGGCCGGAATCGCCAGCAACAGGTCGTTTTTGTTGGCCTGATCGGCCATTTCCTTGGGCCACATGCGCTGGGTGTTCTCCAGCAGATGGGCGACGACATCCGGGTCGGTGTTGCGGGTCATGAAGCGTTGCAGCGGCTCGATTACCAACTTGAGGCTGCTCTGCAACTTGTCGGCGCTGCTCATTTCCAGCGGGTGATCATGCACGCGCTGCTGGATATCGTGGGCCACCGGGGCCATGACGAACATCGTGGCGGCCAGGGCAATGCCGTACAACGCCATGTTCGGCGGCACCTGCTGAACGCCAATTGCGTTGCGGGTGATCAGCAGGGTCATGGCGATTTTCAGAAAGGCGGTGCAGACAATCAACAGAAAGGGGATCAGTGACAGCGAGCCAAGAAACAGCGCCAGCATGATCGGGTTTACGCCCTCCATGATCATGAGCGTGTCACCAGGCGGGTAATCTGCAGACCGAGCCGGCCCTCGACATCCACCAGCTCGCCCTCGGCCACCACCTGTTCGCCATGGCACAGTGTCGCGTGCCCCGGCGAAATGCCGATGACTTCAAGGATGGTCCCGGCATCCAGCCGGCGCAGTTCGGCGAGGGTCAGCCTGAGCTCGCCGCAACGCAGGGTCAGGTCCAGTGCCAGCGAATCGAGTGCCGGGGGCTCGTCCTGTTCTTCCTGCGCTGCGTGATCGTCCGGTTCGGCCGTCGCATACCCGGATGGCTCGCCGTCTTCTTCTTCGGACCAGTGCTGTTCAGTCGACGGGTCTTCATAGTCGTCGAGCATCTCGACATCTTCCTGATACAGATCTTCAGTACTCATGGTGGCGGTGCTCCTCATGACTGAGCCGCAAAAAAAGACGCTGCGCGTGCTGGTCGGTCTGCGCCGCCCATTGCCGCCCTGCCAGGCTCAGGAACCCTTGTCCGGCGCTGTCGAACTGGCAGCGGGCGGGCAGCACCACGTCACCGGGGCGCAGCGAGGCGATTTGTTCCAGGGTCAGCGACATTTCACCGATGATCAGGGGGCTGGCCACTGACCAGGATTCATCCACAGTGCGCGTGCGGGCTTGCCAGGACGCTGATCGCAGCAGCCTGAGCAGTGTGTCGGGCGTGGCATGCAAGTGCGCGTGAAGCTGCTCATCACCACGCCGTATCTGAACCCGGCAGCCCAGGGTGGGTGCTTGCGGTTTGTTGTGCAGGGGTTCGATCGGTGCCAGCAGTCGGGCAACAGTCGGGCTCAGGCGTTGATTGAACAGCTGCCAGTACCAAGCTTGTTGCTCGCCCCCGAGCGTAAGGGGGATGTCGCCCAGCAGGCTGAGCAGCGCTTCGGCGTCGCTCAGCAACAGGGGCCCGATGGCTGTGCTCAGCCAGACAGCACCTGCCGGTTCGCCTGTGTCGGCAAGCAGTGGCAACAGGGTCAGTTCGGCGTCCTGACCTGCAGCGCTGAAGCCCAGGCTCTGACCGGCACCCAGCTCACGCGTGGCCTGAGCCAGCAGGGCATCGACCTTGCGCAGACGCAGCGCGCTCATGCTGCAAGATCTTCATGCATGTCCAGCTCAACGTCATGGCCGAGTGCCCGCGACAGTGAATCACGGCATGCGCCGGTATGACCCTGCAAACGTTTCAGAACGTCGCGACGGGCGAAGCCCAGCTGGATGCTCCAACGGTGTTCGGTTTTTTCGGCATTGACGCGTACTGTCCCCAGGCTGGGCATCAGCAGGGTAAACGCCAGCGGGCCGGCGGGCTGTTCGGGCAAGCGCTGCGCCAGCTCGTCGATCAATGGGGTGGGTACATTTTCGGCGTGCACGGGCAGGGCGATGCTGCTGCCGCCGAAGCCTTGCTGATCAGGCTCTTCGCCGACCTGAGGTATCAGCAGTTGGGAAAAGAACAGGCCGTCGGCGCTCTCCGGTGTCTCTGTCGCCGAACGGTTTTGTGCGAAGCGGACCTTCGGCACGTCGGTACGCGTTGTGCTGCCAAAAGCCGGTGGCTTGTCATCAGCCTTGTCCGGTGCGCGCTGCGCGGGCGCAGAAGGCGGTGTGGCATGCACTACGGGTGGTGCCGTTGGCGCTTTGGCCGGGTGTTTGATCGGTGCGGTCATCGTCACTTAACCTTCTTCGTTGAGCGTCTCCTCCATGCAGGCGAGTTTCTCGACCGCGCGCTGAGACGCTTTGGCTTGCAGGCGCTTCTGCTCAAGCAACGCCTGCTGTTCGGCTACCCGCAATTGCTGTTGCTGCACGTCCTGCCGAATACAGGCCAGGCGGTCGAGCATGTGTTTTTCTTTCTCATGCCATCGGTCGATATCGTTCAGGCTGATGGCCTTTTCCAGGTATTCCTGAGACAGGCCCTCGCGACGCCGCTTGTGGTTGTCACGTTCCTGATCCAGCGATGCCCGTGTTTTTGATAAGTGGTCGAGCATCGATTTCAGTTCCACCTGCGCGTGGCGATGAGCCCGTTCAGCGCTCGCCTGACGATGCTGGCGCAGCGGCGTCAGCAAGCCGATCACCTGTTCCAGTGCCGCGCGCTGTGGGTCGTCTTCCAGTGTGTCGTCCATGGTCACTCCGGCAGTCTGGAAGTGAGCCGCAACAACCCGTCCAGGGTTTCCTGCAAGGGCACCGGCTCACGCAGGTCCTGGCGCAGAAAGGCGTTGATGTCGTCATTCAGTTGCACCGCGCAATCGGTCACCGGGTCTGCACCGGCCTGGTATTCGCCCAGCCGCAGGAGCATTTCCACTTGCTTGTAGGCAGCCAGTAGCTGGCGCAGACGATTGTTCGCTCGCTGGTGTTCGCGGCCGGTAACATTGCTGAGGATCCGGCTGATGCTGGCGGACACGTCAATGGCAGGGTAATGCCCGCGCTCGGCCAGCTTGCGGGACAGCACGATGTGCCCGTCGAGCAGTGAACGCACTTCATCCGCCACTGGATCGTTCATCGAGTCCTGCTCGATCAGCACGGTATAGAGGGCGGTGATCGAGCCGTTCTCACTCATGCCGGCGCGCTCGACCAGGCGTGGCAGCAAGGTGTAAACCGAGGGTGGCAGGCCGCCACGCCCCAACGGTTCGCCCGAGGCAATCCCTATCTCCCGCTGCGCACGGGCAAACCGGGTCAGGGAGTCGAGCAGCAACAGCACTTTCTGGCCTCGTGCGCGGAATGCTTCGGCGATAGCGGTCGCGGTGAACGCTGCGCGTGCGCGCTCCATGCTTGAGCGATCGGAGGTGGCACAGACCAGCACCGAGCGGGCGCGTAGGGTTTCGTCCAGTTCATGGTCGAGAAACTCGCGCAGCTCGCGGCCCCGTTCGCCGATCAGCCCGAAGACGATGACATCGCAGCCCATGTTGCGGGCCAGTTCGGCCATCAGTGTGGTCTTGCCACAGCCAGCACCGGCGAACAGCCCCACACGTTGACCCTCGCCCAGAAGAATGGCGCTGTCGATGGCGCGTACCCCGGTGGGCAGGGCGTTGGTGATGCGCGGGCGCTGGGTGGGCGGCAAGGCGTCAGCGATCACCGGCAGTGTTTCGCGACGATCATCCTGTCCGGCAAAAGCACCG
The DNA here is from genome assembly GCF_032587875.1 of Pseudomonas syringae group sp. 243L2. Lineage (NCBI taxonomy): Bacteria > Pseudomonadati > Pseudomonadota > Gammaproteobacteria > Pseudomonadales > Pseudomonadaceae > Pseudomonas > Pseudomonas syringae group sp. 243L2. The sequence continues at coordinate 52,431 of NZ_JAWHPL010000032.1, read as the reverse complement.
AGGCAATCACCGAGCAGCGGACGTCCGAAGCCATCCAGAACACAGCCCAGCAAACTGTCGTCAACGCCAATCCGGTGGGCGATGCCCAGTGGGCGGATCGGAGCACCGACCTGAATTCCGTCGGGTGCGCCCAGGGCGCTGAGCAGCGTACATTCCTGAGTGAAACCGACGATTTCAGCCAGCAGAAAACTGCCGTCGGCTTTGCTCACCTCGCAAAGATCGCCCACCTTGGCCGCAGGAATCTTGCATTCCAGCAGAATCCCGCGCACTGCACTGACCCGGCCACTGACGCGCACGGCGCTGTAGTCACGCAAGCGCGCTGCGTGTGCGTCTTTCCACTGGCTCAGTGCAGCATTCACCAGTTCACCTCAATGTGCCGATTGCCGTCGAATTGCAGGCGCTGATTGTCGATTCGCGTCAGGCGCAAGCCATCCACCTCGTCACCCACATAAATACGGCGGCCGTCTGCAGTCACCAAATGCGCATGCGGACCGGTCATGATCTGAACCACCACGAAGGGGAGGGCGCTGCGTGTGCTGGCGACGTTGTCGAACACCGTCACCGGCGACTCATAGCGGTCCTTGAAACGCTGCAGCATGCGTTGATAGACCAGCAGGGATTCCTCTTTGAGATCGCCGTTGAGCACCAGCCCCTCGGCTGTTTCTTCCACGCTGACATCGGTCAGCAGCCGGTCGCTGAGCATGGTGCCCAACTGATGGCGTACCGCATCCGCGCTGGTCAGGCGTATGCGCTTGTCGGCCGAGGGTTTGATGGTCTTTGCCGGTGTAGGAGATGTCTCTACCGGTGCCTCTGCTGTGACCGAGGCCATGTGGCCGGGGCTTTGGTCCATTGCAATGGCGGGCGGGCGGGTCAGGCTCCAGGCGCTGCCGATGACGCCCACCAGCAAGCCGGCGATGATCCCTGTGGTACGGTTGAGCAATTGCGAGCGCGACTTGACCTTTTTCAGCGGAACATCATTGCGCGCGGGCTCGGGGTCGGCCTGTGGCTGTTTCGGGATGACCGCAGGCACTGAAGGCCACTCATCGCCTGCGGGCGAAACGCATAGCCACACTGAGCCCAGCAAGAATGCAGTGTTGAGTGTCAGGTCAATACCGGGCCGGGCGTTACCTTCTTCGTCGCACACCGCGCCTTCTTCAGCGTTCAGTGTCCAGCTGTCGTCCAGGCGTTGCAGGCGGCAATGCAGGCTTTCCACTCCTGCGTCGTCCAGTGCCAGATCGTGTTGCGCGGCAGAGCCAATCGACCATTGCTCGCCCACCAGTGGCAAGGCTGCGCCTTGGTGCTGACCGTTCAGTACGCGTAATTCAAACATCTGAAAGTCTCCCTTTGCTCAAGCCTGAAAGGCTCAAGCTGCGTGCTCGTTGTCCATTGGCTCAAGATCGTCTTCGAGGTCGAAACGACCCATTACCTTGACCTTGGCCGCGTTGCTGATTTCTGCGAAAGACAGTACGGGAACGTGATAGAACTCCTCCCTCAACAAGGTCCGCAGTGGGCTGCGCAGGTCCTGCGCGACCAGCAGTACCGCCTGTTCGGGCGCGCGCACCGGGAAGGCGATATTCATTTGTTGCACGAGCATCTGGCTGATCTCGTTACTCAGTGCGAAGAACGTTTCGGTCTGTGTCTGGCGCAGACCGTCGCGCAGCAAGCCCTCGCTTTCCGGCGTGAGCAGCCACACCTGCAGGCCTTCGGCACCGCAATACTGGTGGTAGATCTGCGATTTGAGCGCGATGCGCACGTAGTCGGTCAGCACGTTGGTATCGCGTTCATGCTGGCAATGCTCGATCAGGGTCTCGGCGATCAGCCGTATGGCTCTGAGCGGTACGCGCTCCGACGCGAGACGTTGCAGAACCGCCGAGAAGCGCGTCAGCGTGAGCACTCGCTGTATCTCTTGTGCAAGCTCCGGCTGCTCGGATTCCAGCCAGCTGAGGATGGCTTTGGTCTCCTGCAAGCCGATGAACTGCGGCGCGCAGGACTGCAATGCGCGTTCCATGCGTTCGACGATCAGGGTCATGGCGCTGACCGGGTTCAGCTCACCGCATTGCTCGGCAGGCAACCACACCCATTGATCTTCCTGGCGGTCGGTATTGCCCGGAATCGCCGCCGGGAGGTTTTCACCACCCAGTTGGCGGGCGTCCACGGCGACATGGGACTGGGTAAATGTCGCCTTGAGCATGGGGACGTCGTAGACGGTGAAGCGAAACTCGTCCGGAGGAAGATGATCGGCATGTTCAATGATGAACGACGGCAGGGTCAGACCGTATTGCACTACCAGACGGTTGCGTCGCCGACGTATTTCGCTGATCAGTGCCTCGATCTGTGCGCTGTCCTGGCCAGGGTGAAATTGCAGGACGAACTGCCGGCTGGGTGAGAAGGTACGCAGGTCTTCCTTGCCGTTCATTTCCGGGGCGACGGCAGTGGCGCGTTGTTCGTCGGGCTTGGGTTTTGCCCGTTGCAACTGCAGCATGCCACCGGCACCGCAGATGATCGCGATGGTGATGAACACCCCCGTGGGCATACCCGGCAAAGCCGCGAAGCCGAGCATGGCCACTGCGGCGATGATCCATGCCTTGGGCTGGCTGGTAATCTGTTCGGCGATTTCACGGCCAATGTTGGCCTCCGCGCCAGCCTCGGTATTGGGTACGCGGGTGATGATCATGCCGCAGGTTACGGAGATCAGCAGCGCCGGGATCTGTGCAATCAGGCCGTCACCGATGGTCAGCACGGTGTACAGCTGCAACGCATCGCCCGCGCTCATGTTGTGCTGCAACACGCCGATGGAAATACCGCCGATCATATTGATGGCAACGATGATCAGGCTGGCAATGGCATCACCGTTGACGAACTTCATCGCGCCGTCCATGGCACCGAACAGCTGACTTTCCTTGTTCAGCTCGGCGCGGCGCTTGCGCGCCTCCTGGACGGTTATCAGGTTGGCGCGCAAGTCACTGTCGATGGACATCTGCTTGCCGGGCATGGCGTCCAGCGTGAACCGCGCGCCGACCTCGGCGACCCGTTCCGAACCTTTGGTGATAACCAGAAAGTTGACCACTGTCAGGATCAGAAAGATCACCAGGCCCACCGCCAGGTTGCCACCCACCACGAACTGGCCGAAGGCTTCGACAATGTGCCCGGCGTCCTGATTGAGCAGGATCAATCGTGTGGTGGAAATCGACAGCGCCAGACGAAACATGGTGGTCAGCAACAGCACGGCCGGAAAGGTCGAGAATGCCAGCGGTCTTGGCAAATGCATCGCCAGCATGATCAGCAGGCACGAGATACAGATGTTCACCGCGATCAACACATCAACCAGCCCGGTGGGCAGGGGGGTGATCATCATGAAGACGATGGCGATGACGAAGAATGCGCCAACCAGCTCTGACCGGCGCATGGCCGACAGGGCAATCATGTTCAGAAAGTTGATGACTTGATTCATCCGGCAAGCCCCTCAAAAAGCTGCTTCTGTTCCTGTTGAGTCAGTTCTGCCATCAGGGTGAGCAGGTTATTCAGCGCAGCCTGGCGGCTTTTCATGTCCTTCCAGAGCAGGATGGGCAATTGCATCAGCATCGGCCGCAAGCCATTGAGAAATGCCAGCTGGTTCTTGAGCCTGGCACCGCCGATGTGTTGAGTCAGTTGCAGGGTCTGGTTCACGTTCATTCCATTGGCCGTCAGGGTCAGCAAGTGTTTGAGAAAGGCTGGCGGATCCACCTTCAGGTCAGGGTTCTTGTTGCGCATGCGCCCAAGCAGGTGTTCACAACCGCGCAACAACGTCGTCACGTGCCGTGCTGTGGTCAGCCCGTGCATCAACGTGCGCAGCTGTTCATGAGATGCCGAAGGGGTAATCGCCGAGAGATCGTCGGCAATGGCTCTGCGCATGTCGCGCAGGTTGAGGTCGAAGTCTCCGGTCTCTTCCTGCTCGTTGATCAAGGCTTCAATCAGGCCGGTCACGTTTGGTTGTCCGGAAACCGCTACGCCATAAAGGTTGCGCAACGCGGCACGGCGTTTGTTGTCGACGTTCTGCCGCCCGAACGCCCTGGCAGTATTAATGCCTGCCCGGGCGTGTGGTCCGAACTTGCGTCGCAACTGTTTCAGCGTTTGGGTGAGCGCCACGTACTCGCCTTCAGCGCCATCTTCCTCAGCCTGTTTGCGTGCCGCTTGCAGCACCACGTGGGCCTTGGCCGCATCGCCATCGGCAAATTCCAGAACCTGTTCCAGTTCTGTGCCGTTCTCTTGCAGCAGTTTTTTGCGCAGCAGCCTCGCGGCGTTATCCAGACCGGTATCGTTGGCGCTCATCAACAACTGATAGAGCTCACCCAGTTTGACGGCCCGTGATTGCAGTGCATTTCTGCTTGCGATCAGTTCGCGCTGGCGCAGTATCCGGCTGTTTCGCACCAGTGCTGCGGCGAAGCGCGAGACCTGTTGCGATGACGTGCCTTTTTCCGACGACAGGGTCCCGGGAATCGCTCGCGCAGCGGGCGTGACGGCGCGAATCGGCGTGACCGTGTGGGTTGGCAATATAGGCGGGGCGACGATTTTCATAGGACGGTTCTGAGCCTGGTCATGACCGCTGAGTGGGGCCTGGCCAGGATTCGGTTCCCTTGTAAAAGGGGCTGACGCGTTTGTGCCAAAAGCTGTAGTGATAAAAACGGCGTTGCGCAAAAAAATGTATTACAAAGAATTACAAATTTTAAAATAATTATATAAATCAGTAACTTAAATAAGTATTTTGGCTGGCACGGTTATCGCTATAGGGCTTGCACACCATTAAATTAAGGTAAGCCCATGTTTCCGAACCTAGTGATCCTTGATGCAACCCAGCCACGCCAGGACTCTTCGTCTGCCGGTATCCGTCAACTGACGGCTGATCAGATACAGATGCTCAGAGCGTTCATTCAGAAGCGCGTAATGAACCCGGATGATGTCGATGACATCTTGCAATGCGTATTTCTGGAGGCCCTGCGCAACGAGCACAAGTTTCAACATGCCAGCAAGCCGCAGACCTGGTTGTGTGGTATTGCGTTGAACCTGATCCGTAATCACTTCCGCAAAATGTATCGCCAGCCCTATCAGGAAAGCTGGGAAGACGACGTTCATTCAGAGCTGGAATGGAATGGCGATATCACTCATCAGGTAGACGGGCACAGGCAATTGGCACGCGTCATCGCAGCCATTGATTGCTTGCCGTCGAACATGCAAAAGGTCCTGGAAGTGTCGCTGGAGATGGATGGCAATTATCAGGATACGGCGAACACGCTCGGCGTTCCGATTGGCACTGTGCGCTCGCGACTGTCCCGGGCACGGGTGCAATTGAAGCAGCAGATTGACCCGTTCGCCTGAGTGGATATCTGTCTGGAACCAACTCGCACGCAAAACCACACAGTTGCCATCCCTCACCACTTGGATGGCAACCATGCGTATATCCAGTTCTCCCAGTCCTGCCCTCGGCAGCATCGTGAATCAACCCACCTCTGGCGAACTGGCTGCTGAGACGCCATTAGCCAAAGCCTCGCTCACGCAGAGCAGCGCAGGTGGTGATCAGGCCTTTGTGCAGTTCGGCCAGGCCAACGACAATACATCTTTCTTTTCTGATGCCGAGCAAAGTGGCTCATCGCTGATGAGTCTGCTGACTCGCAGCAGTAATAGCGAAAGCACCTCCAGCGTTGATCAGGACAGTGATCAGGTGTCCCCAATGACATCGGTCTTGTCAACAGCCAGCGCGTCACCTGCGGCGTCTGCCTCCGGCCCGGCAAATGCTCCCAGCGCTACCGATGCCGCGTTTCTCGACAACTCCGAATACTCTTCGCCCGAGGCCCTCAAGCGCTGGGATCCGATGGTCGCCCATCTGCCGCCCGAAGAACGCGAGCAGGCGGCCAAAGAACTCAACCGGCCGATTGCGGCCGCCTGGATGGCCAGAGAGCACGGCCCCAACGCTGACAAGGCGATGGCGTTCATCAACGCCAACCCTGCGTTGAAGACGGCGGTGGACGTCGGCAAGGATGGCGGTAATGCGGATGGCAAAATCACCAACAAAGACCTCAAGGCGTTCGCCAAAAATATGGAGAAGGCGGCCGACAATGCCGACAAGGACTTGGCAAAGTACATGGAAGATAACCCCGGCGCTGATCCTCAATCCCTTGAAATGGTGCGCAGCGCAGCGGTGATGCGCGCCAATATGCCGTTGGCGACGGCAGCCGACCCTCATCATGCCGTTGGGGCGCCGGACAAAACCGATGTCGATGGTAATGTCAGCGCCGAGGGTCTGAAAGCGCTGATTAAAAGTAACCCAGGGTTGTCAGGTACGCTCAAACAGTCGTCCAACATGTGGTCACAGGCGGGCTTCCTCAGCCAGGTGGATGAAGCCGGTCTGACCGGGCGCAAGAAGGCTGCACATAGCCCCGACCAGGTGTTCGATGCGTCCAATATGAGCGAGTGGATCAGGAAGAGCGCCCCCAAAAATGGTGGCCAGTTCGCCAGCATGCTCAGCGACGCCGCGACGTTGAATTCGGTATCCGGTATCGATATCAGCAAACTCAATGCTCAGGTTTTCGAGAAGCCCAAGGCTTACACCGGCGCGCAGAAGGCCGCTGTGATGATCAAGTTGCAGCAGACCCAGCAGAGCGTGATAGCCGGGCGGGATTTGCGCAATACCGAGAAGACCGAGGCGGGCCTTAACGAGCGAATCGCTCAGTTGCAAGCCGATCCCGATGTTCAGGAGTACCTCAACAAAAGCATTCCCGAACAGGAGCGCAGCCTGGTTCGCAGCGATTCGGCACTGCAGAAGGCCGTGACTGAGCAGGCTCAAAACGTCAACAGCGGAAAAGCCTTGCAAACCGACCTGGCAACCGCGGACAAGGCCGTCGACAAACACAACCCCAACCCCGATTACAGCGGCGCCATTACCGGCCTGTCGGCTCAACTGCAACTGCAAAAAGACCTGTTTCCCGATGCCCAGGTGCCCACTGCCCAGCAAGTATTCAACAACCAGCCTGATGAAGTGCAAACGAAGATTGCCGATTCCTACGTTCGCAACTTCAGCGAGGGGGGCGCTCTGAAACAACTGCTTGGTCAGAAAAAGTCTGACGCTGGTGAGTCTCTGCAAACCGCAGATAACCAGAAAGCGGCGTATGAAAGCGTGCTGCCCGCTGATTTCGTTAATGGTGAGCGTGAGAGTTACACGGCCAGCACCTTGTCCGAGCTGCAGAACTCCAAAAAAGGCCGCAAGTTGCTGGAGGGCAAGACCGATGAAGAGGGCGGTCCTTCGCTGGCCGCGCAGCTCGCCGAGCAAGGTATCGGAGGCAAGGCATTCAACTCGGTCATGGGCTTTGCGTCAGTGTCTGACAGGCTCGCCAGCGGTGACAAGCTGGGCGCGGCTCAGAGCATCATCGACAGCTCCAGGTTGGGCGCGGAGGCAATCAAGGGCGGCATAGACACCGGCGCGAAAATGATGGGTCGCGAGGCGTCCGCCGGCCTTGGTCGTCTGGGCGGACAGATGATCGGCCGCGCTGTCGGTCTGGTTGCCGGTGAAGCCACAGGGCTTGCCGCAGGCGCAGCGCTGGGTGCTGCAATCCCGGTTATCGGCTGGGCCATCGACGGCGCCATGGCCCTGGGCTTTGGTATCTCCGCGATCATTGATGCGGTCAAGAAGCATAAGGCGCAGAAGGCGTTCGATCATAACGTTGACCCGGTGCTGGACCAGTTCGGGATTGCCAAGGCGCATTGATTGACAGTGACGAGAGCGTTGAGATCGGTCGTTCCTGTGTTGGCCGTAATGAGCTTTTTCGGGTGCGATGAGCGCCCGCAATCAGTGAGGAACATATGAGAATTCACAGTGCTGGTCACAGCCTGCCCGCGCCAGGCCCTAGCGTGGAAACCACTGAAAAGGCTGTTCAATCATCATCGGCCCAGAACCCCGCTTCTTGCAGTTCACAAACAGAACGTCCTGAAGCCGGTTCGACTCAAGTGCGACCGAACTACCCTTACTCATCAGTCAAGACACGCTTGCCACCCGTTTCTTCTACAGGGCAGGCCATTTCTGACACGCCATCTTCATTGCCCGGTTACCTGCTGTTACGTCGGCTCGACCGACGTCCACTGGATGAAGACAGTATCAAGGCTCTGGTTCCGGCAGACGAAGCGGTGCGTGAAGCACGCCGCGCGTTGCCCTTCGGCAGGGGCAACATTGATGTGGATGCACAACGTACCCACCTGCAAAGCGGCGCTCGCGCAGTCGCTGCAAAGCGCTTGAGAAAAGATGCCGAGCGCGCTGGCCATGAGCCGATGCCCGGGAATGATGAGATGAACTGGCATGTTCTTGTCGCCATGTCAGGGCAGGTGTTTGGCGCTGGCAACTGTGGCGAACATGCTCGTATAGCAAGCTTCGCTTACGGGGCCCTGGCTCAGGAAAGCGGGCGTAGTCCCCGCGAAAAGATTCATTTGGCCGAGCAGCCCGGAAAAGATCACGTCTGGGCTGAAACGGATAATTCCAGCGCTGGCTCTTCGCCCATCGTCATGGACCCGTGGTCTAACGGCGCAGCCATTTTGGCGGAGGACAGCCGGTTTGCCAAAGATCGCAGTGCGGTAGAGCGAACATATTCATTCACCCTTGCAATGGCAGCTGAAGCCGGCAAGGTTACGCGTGAAACCGCCGAGAACGTTCTGACCCACACGACAAGCCGTCTGCAGAAACGTCTTGCTGATCAGTTGCCGAACGTCTCACCGCTTGAAGGAGGCCGCTATCAGCAGGAAAAGTCGGTGCTTGATGAGGCGTTCGCCCGACGAGTGAGCGACAAGTTGAATAGTGACGATCCACGGCGTGCGTTGCAGATGGAAATTGAAGCTGTTGGTGTTGCAATGTCGCTGGGTGCCGAAGGCGTCAAGACGGTCGCCCGACAGGCGCCAAAGGTGGTCAGGCAAGCCAGAAGCGTCGCGTCGTCTAAAGGCATGCCTCCACGAAGATAATGTATCGATCCGTACGTTAAGCAATAAAAAACTCATCGCTCTGCCAATGATTAATTTTCAAGAAAACAGGTCATAGAGTTCGGTACTGTAAAACTGCACTGCGCAAACGTTCGGGATTAGACGGTGTCAGAGCGTCTCGTAAACGAAGTACGGTCAGACGGTCTGACTGACGGATCACACCTTGATGCGTGTGTATAACGCTCTGACTGCAAAGATCGGCGGCCTTCTGCTTGTGTTGACCATGGTAGGTACTTCGTTACCTGCGTACGCTGTAAACGATTGTGATATGGACGACGAAAACAGTACCGATGCCAGGTGTGGTGGTAACGACAAGGACCTGGATAACGACAACGTCACTGACGCTGCATTTGGTGGCAATGACAAGGATATGGACAACGACCATCACACCGATGCGGCCTTCGGCGGAACTGATCGCGATCTTGATAACGACAACAACACTGACAAATACCACGGCAGCGTGCCCTCTGCCGCTAAAAAGTAGCAACGCGGCCGAACGTGTTATTTCGTGCTTCGAGCCTGATTCTCAGTTAATAGGGGGAGATCGCGGATTATGTCAGACCACTTTCCACCAGACGAAAAAAAGACCTTGAAATTCAAGGTCTTTTTTAAAGGTGGTGCCCCGAGGGAGAATCGAACTCCCACTTCTTTCGAAAACGGATTTTGAATCCGCCGCGTCTACCAATTCCGCCATCAGGGCTCAATGGCGGCGAAGTATAAGGATGAGTTTTCCGTTGGTCAACAGGGATTTACGCAGGTTTTTTACTAATGCCGCCAAACCGGATAAACTTCCCGGCCCTGCTAAACGAACCCGATCATGCGCGTCGCTGACTTTACCTTCGAACTCCCCGATTCCCTGATTGCTCGCCATCCACTGGCCGAGCGTCGTAGTAGTCGTCTGTTGACCCTCGACGGGCCGACTGGCGCGCTGGCACATCGTCAATTCACTGATTTGCTTGAGCATTTGCGCCCGGGCGATTTGATGGTGTTCAACAATACCCGTGTGATTCCCGCGCGGCTGTTCGGGCAGAAGGCGTCCGGCGGCAAGCTGGAGATTCTGGTCGAGCGCGTGCTGGACAGCCATCGTGTGCTGGCGCATGTGCGTTCCAGCAAGTCGCCCAAGCCTGGCTCGTCGATTCTGATCGATGGCGGTGGCGAGGCCGAGATGGTTGCGCGGCATGACGCGCTGTTCGAGCTGCGCTTTGCCGAAGAGGTTCTGCCGTTGCTGGAGCGTGTCGGCCATATGCCGTTGCCTCCTTATATAGACCGCCCGGATGAGGGCGCGGACCGTGAGCGCTATCAGACTGTTTACGCGCAGCGTGCAGGCGCTGTGGCTGCACCAACTGCCGGCCTGCATTTCGATCAGCCGCTGCTGGAGGCGATCGCCGCCAAGGGCGTCGAGACTGCGTTCGTCACGCTGCACGTCGGCGCGGGTACGTTCCAGCCGGTGCGCGTCGAGCAGATCGAAGATCACCACATGCACAGCGAGTGGCTGGAAGTTGGCCAGGACGTGGTCGACGCCGTGGCCGCATGCCGTGCGCGAGGCGGGCGGGTGATTGCCGTCGGGACCACCAGCGTCCGCTCGCTGGAGAGTGCCGCGCGTGATGGCGAACTGAAACCGTTCAGCGGCGACACCGACATCTTCATCTATCCGGGGCGGCCATTTCATGTGGTCGATGCCTTGGTGACCAATTTCCATTTGCCTGAATCCACGCTGTTGATGCTGGTTTCGGCGTTCGCCGGTTATCCCGAGACGATGGCGGCTTACGCTGCGGCCATCGAGCACGGCTACCGCTTCTTCAGTTACGGTGATGCGATGTTCATCACCCGCAATCCCGCGCCGACGGCCCCACAGGAATCGGCACCAGAGGATCACGCATGAGTCGCACCTGTCGTATGTCTTTCGAGTTGTTGGCCACCGACGGCAAGGCCCGTCGCGGTCGCCTGACCTTTCCGCGTGGTGTAGTCGAGACCCCGGCGTTCATGCCGGTGGGCACCTATGGGACGGTCAAGGGCATGCTGCCGCGTGATATCGAGGCCACTGGTGCGCAGATGATTCTGGGCAACACGTTTCACCTGTGGCTGCGTCCGGGCACTGAAGTCATCAAGGGCCACGGTGACCTGCACGATTTCATGCAGTGGAAGGGACCGATTCTGACCGACTCCGGCGGTTTTCAGGTGTTCAGCCTGGGCGCGATGCGCAAGATCAAGGAGGAGGGCGTGACCTTCGCCTCGCCGGTTGATGGTGCCAAGGTGTTCATGGGGCCGGAAGAGTCGATGCAGGTTCAGCGTGATCTGGGCTCGGACGTCGTGATGATCTTCGACGAATGCACGCCGTACCCGGCCGACGAAGATGTAGCGCGGGTCTCCATGGAGCTGTCGTTGCGTTGGGCCAAGCGCTCCAAGGTTGCGCATGGCGAAAACACTGCTGCGCTGTTCGGCATCGTTCAGGGTGGCATGCACGAGAACCTGCGCAAGCGTTCGCTGGAAGGCCTGGACGAGATCGGCTTTGACGGTCTGGCGATCGGCGGCCTGTCGGTAGGCGAACCCAAGCACGAGATGATCAAGGTGCTGGACTATCTGCCGGGCCTTATGCCAGCAGACAAACCTCGTTACTTGATGGGCGTAGGCAAGCCGGAAGATCTGGTCGAAGGTGTGCGCCGCGGCGTTGACATGTTCGACTGTGTGATGCCGACCCGCAACGCTCGCAACGGCCACTTGTTTACCGATGCCGGTGTGCTGAAAATTCGTAACGCGTTCCATCGCCACGACAATTCGCCGCTGGATCCGACCTGCGACTGCTACACCTGCAAGAACTTCTCGCGCGCTTATCTGCATCACCTGGACAAGTGCGGAGAAATGCTGGGGAGCATGCTGAATACGATCCACAATTTGCGCCACTACCAGCTGCTTATGGCTGGTTTGCGCGAGGCTATTCAACAGGGTACATTGGCCGCCTTCGTCGATGCCTTCTATGCCAAACGCGGCCTTCCAACGCCGCCTCTGGGTTGAAACAGAACGAGTTTTTCCTGCTTTTTTATACTAATTATGTAACTGGAGCGACAAATGAGCTTTTTCATCTCTCCCGCTTTTGCGGATGCTGCTGCACCGGCTGCCGGTCCTGCGGGCAGTGGTTTCGAGTGGATTTTCCTGGTCGGCTTCCTGGTCATCTTCTACCTGATGATCTGGCGTCCACAGGCCAAGCGCGCCAAAGAGCAGAAAAACCTGCTGGGCAACCTGCAGAAAGGCGATGAAGTTGTGACCAGCGGCGGCATCGCGGGCAAGATCAACAAAGTGACCGACGACTTCGTAGTGATCGAGGTGTCGGACACCGTTGAGCTGAAAATCCAGAAGGGCGCCATCGCGGCCACTCTGCCAAAAGGCACCCTGAAAGCGATCTGAGCAGTAACTTTTTACCCATCGACGGGGCGCGCAAGGCGCCCCGCGTTTTAAGCGGGCGGCGTGATGCTGAACAAATACCCTCTGTGGAAATACATACTGATCCTGGCGGTGCTGGTGGTCGGTTTTATTTATTCCGCACCCAATCTCTACCCTGATGATTCTGCCATCCAGATCAGCGGTGCAAGTACTGCACTGCAAGTCAATCAGGCAGACGTGGATCGTGCAGCCAAGGCGCTTGCCGATGCAGGCATCTCGGTCAAGGCTTCTTCTCTGGCCGAGAATGGCAAGGGCGGTTTGTTGCGTCTGAGCAAGCAGGAAGACCAGTTGCCAGCCAAGGATGTCGTGCGCAAGGCGCTGGGTGACGACTATGTCGTTGCGCTGAACCTGGCGCGTACCACGCCGACCTGGTTGCGTAACCTGGGTGCAAGCCCGATGAAACTCGGTCTCGACCTGTCCGGTGGTGTGCACTTCCTGCTGGAAGTCGACATGGACAAGGCGATCGATGCACGTCTGAAAGTCTACGAAGGCGAAGTCAAATCCCTGTTGCGCAAGGAAAAAGTGCGTTATCGCAGCCTGCCGCAGCTGGGCAATGTGATTCAGCTGGGCTTTAGCGATGACGCAGAGCGCGAGCAGGCTCGTGCACTGGTGCGCAAGACCTTCACCGATTTCGAAATCACGCCTGCCGAGCTGAACGGTATTCCCGTGCTGCGCATGGCGCTGACCCCGGCCAAACTGGCCGAGATTCGCGAATACTCGATCAAGCAGAACCTGACTACCGTGCGTAATCGGGTCAACGAGCTGGGTGTTGCCGAGCCGCTGGTTCAGCGCCAGGGTGCCAACCGCATCGTGGTCGAGCTGCCGGGTGTGCAGGACACGGCCGAAGCCAAGCGTATTCTGGGCAAGACCGCCAACCTCGAATTCCGTCTGGGTGCAGGCCCGGATGATTCGAAAGGCACCACCGAAATGTTCGAATTCCGCGAAGGCGGTCGTCCGGCAGCGGCGGTGGAGCGTGGTCTGATCATCACCGGCGATCAGGTGACTGACGCCAAGGCCAGCTTCGACGAACATGGCCGTCCACAGGTGAACATCAATCTTGATGGCCACGGTGGCGAGCTGATGAGCCGCGCAACCCGCAGTAATGTCGGTCGCAGCATGGCGGTGATCTTCATCGAGCAGCGTCCGACCACCACTTACACCAAGCAGATGGTCAACGGCGTCGAGAAAGACGTGCCGGTGCAGACCTTCAAGGAAGAAAAGAAAATCATCAGTCTGGCGACCATTCAGTCGCCGCTGGGCAGTCAGTTCCGGATTACCGGTCTGAACGGTCAGGGTGAGTCTTCCGAGCTGGCGCTGCTGTTGCGTGCCGGTGGTCTGGCGGCACCGATGTACTTCGCTGAAGAACGTACCATTGGCCCGAGCCTGGGTGCCGACAACATTACCAAGGGTATCGATGCTTCCCTGTGGGGCATGCTGTTCGTCTCGCTGTTCATCATGGCGATCTACCGCTTCTTCGGTCTGATCGCGACCGTCGCACTGGCTTTGAACATGGTCATGCTGCTGGCACTGATGTCCTTGCTGGGTGCAACACTGACCCTGCCAGGTATCGCCGGTATCGTGTTGACCATGGGTATGGCGGTGGATGCCAACGTGCTGATCTTCTCGCGTATTCGTGAAGAGATCGCCAATGGCATGACGGTCCAGCGCGCTATCAACGAAGGTTTCGATCGTGCCTACACGGCGATCCTCGACGCCAACCTGACGACGCTGCTGGTCGGCGGCATTCTCTTTGCGATGGGCACCGGCCCGGTCAAAGGGTTTGCGGTGACCATGTCGCTCGGGATCTTTACCTCGATGTTCACGGCCATCATGGTGACCCGCGCTATGGTCAACCTGATCTACGGCGGTCGTGACTTCAAGAAGTTGTGGATTTAAGGGGCTGCCATGTTACGTACCATCAACTTCATGGGCGTTCGCAATGTTGCGTTCGCCATCACGATGCTCCTTACCGCACTGGCGCTGTTCAGCTGGTTCCATAAAGGGCTCAACTTTGGTCTGGACTTCACCGGCGGTACGCTCATCGAGCTGACCTACGAGCGTCCAGCCGATCTGGGCAAGGTGCGCCAGGAGCTGGTTTCGGCGGGCTATCACGAAGCCGTTGTTCAGAGCTTTGGTGCCACCACTGACTTGCTGGTGCGCATGCCGGGTGAAGACCCGCAACTGGGCACTCAGGTGGCCGAAGCGCTGCGCAAGGCCGGTGCCGATAACCCGGCAGTGGTCAAGCGTGTCGAGTTCGTCGGTCCGCAGGTGGGTGAAGAGCTGCGCGATCAGGGCGGCCTCGGCATGCTGATGGCGTTGGGCGGTGTTCTGATCTACCTGGCGTTCCGCTTCCAGTGGAAATTTGCCGTCGGGGCGATCATCTCGCTGATCCACGACGTGGTGGTGACGATGGGTATCCTGTCGTTCTTCCAGATCACCTTCGACCTGACGGTGCTGGCGGCGGTGCTGGCGATCATCGGTTACTCGCTGAACGACACCATTGTGGTCTTCGACCGGGTACGCGAAAACTTCCGCCTACTGCGCAAGGCTTCGCTGATCGAGAACATCAACATCTCCACCACGCAGACACTGCTGCGTACCATTGCCACTTCGGTCTCAACCCTGTTGGCGATTGTTGCACTGTGGGCGTTTGGCGGCGACAGCCTGGAAGGCTTCTCCATCGCGTTGTTCATCGGTGTTCTGGCGGGTACTTACTCGTCCATCTACATCGCCAACGTGGTGCTGATCTGGCTGAACCTGACCACTGAGGACCTGATTCCTCCAGTGGTCGTCGAGAAGGCCGACGATCTTCCGTAGATCCGGCCATCATAAAAAAGGCGCGAGTGCTGAACTCGCGCCTTTTTTTATGCTCCAAGGCTAGGCATTGCGCAGTCATGCTGCGTTTCGATTGGTCAGGAGGTTCAAGTGAACAAGTCTATGCTTGTTGGTGCTGTGTTAGGTGCTGCTGTCGTGACTGCTGGCGGCGCCGTTGCCACCTATAGCTTGGTCAAGGGTGGTCCTGAGTATGCGGATGTATTGGCAGTAGAGCCGATCAACCAGCAGATCAAAACCCCCCGTGAAGTTTGCAAGGACGTAACCGTTACTCGTCAGGCGCCGGTCAAGGACCAGCATCAGATCGTAGGTAGCGTTATTGGCGCGGTTGCCGGTGGTTTGCTGGGTAACCAGATCGGTGGCGGTAACGGCAAGAAGATCGCTACAGTCGCGGGTGCGGTAGGTGGTGGTTATGCGGGCAACAAGGTTCAGGAAGGCATGCAGGAGCGTGATACCTACACCACTACGCAGAACCGCTGCACGACGGTCAACGATGTGAGCGACAAGGTTGTGGGCTACAACGTCAAATACAAGTTGAACGAGAAAGTGGGTCAGGTTCGTATGGAGCGTGATCCGGGCAGCCAGATTCCGGTCGACAAGAATGGTCAGCTGATATTGGGTCAGGCGCAGTAACGCCAGCCGCTGAGCTTTAGAAGACATAAAAAAACCGGCTTTCGCCGGTTTTTTTACGTCTGCAGCTTAGCGTTTGAGCGAAGGCGGCAGGTGCGGTGCGATTGCGGTCAGTACGGCCTTGAAGCATTTGGTGTTGCCGGCAACGATATGGCCTTTCTCGAGGAAGTCGTGACCGCCGGTGAAATCGCTGACCAGACCGCCTGCTTCCTGAATCAGCAGAGCGCCTGCTGCCATGTCCCATTCGGACAGGCCCGACTCCCAGAACGCATCGAAACGACCGGCAGCTACGTAAGCCAGATCGAGGCTTGCAGCGCCTGCGCGACGGATGCCGGCGGTCTGGCCTACCAGGCTGCGGAACATGCCCAGGTAGTTTTCGATGTTGTCCATCTGGTTGTCACGGAACGGGAAGCCGGTGCCCAGCAGTGCGCCTTCCAGGCTCTTGCGCTGGCTGACGCGCAGACGGCGACCGTTCAGGGCAGCGCCGCGACCACGGCTGGCGGTGAATTCTTCCTGGCGAACCGGGTCCAGAACAACAGCGTGCTCAAGGCGACCGCGATATTTGCAGGCGATGCTGACCGCAAAGTGCGGGATGCCGCGAACGAAGTTGGTAGTGCCGTCCAGTGGGTCGATGATCCACAGGTAGTCGGTGCCTTCGCCGCTGCCTTCGTGCAGGCCGCTTTCTTCGCCGAGAATGCCGTGAGTCGGGTAGGCCTTGCGCAGAGCGGTGATGATGCTTTGCTCGGCAGCTCGGTCGATCTCTGTGACGTAGTCTTTGGCTTCTTTTTCGTCAACCTTGATGGTATCCAGGCGCTCGATGGAGCGGAAAATCAATTCGCTGGCGCTGCGGGCGGCGCGCAGCGCGATATTCAGCATGGGCTGCATGGATAATTCACCTAAGGTTGTTAAAGAGAGCCGGGCATTCTATGGGCTGATTCGAATTATTTCCAGCCTTGCGTGGTTACGGTTGTCGGGTTCGTGTGGATTTTTTCATGTCGCAAGCGGTCAGTTCCGATCTTCCGGCCCGCACAGCTTCATAGCGTTAGTCGAACCGTTTCTGTAAGATTTGCCCCCCTAATTCGCGTCAGTGAGCGTTCGCTTTGTTGCAGAACATTCGTGTTGTCCTGGTCGGCACTACCCATCCCGGAAATATCGGCGGGGCCGCTCGCGCCATGAAAAACATGGGGCTTTCGCGTCTGGTGCTGGTCGATCCGCGCATCTTTCCTTCGCCTGATGCCGATGCGCGTGCGTCAGGCGCCACCGATATTCTTGAAGGTGCGCAGGTTGTTGCGACTCTTGAAGACGCGTTGGTCGGCTGTCGTCTGGTGCTCGGTACCAGTGCGCGTGATCGCAGTTTGCCGTGGCCGTTGCTCGATCCGCGCGCTTCCGGTGAAAAAGTCATCGAGCAGGCCGGGGAGGGCGCGGAAGTGGCGCTGGTCTTCGGTCGCGAGCACGCCGGCCTGACCAATGAAGAGCTGCAGCGTTGCCACTTCCATGTGCACATCCCGTCGGACCCCGGGTTCAGCTCGCTGAACCTCGCCGCGGCTGTGCAGGTGCTCAGCTACGAAGTGCGCATGGCCTGGCTGGCGGCTTCGGCACACTCAGAGCAGGGCGAAACGCCCAAGGCAGTCTCGGCGCATAACGCCGAGCTGGCGACGATGGATGAGATGGAAGGCTTTTACACGCACCTTGAAGCCACGCTTGTGGCCATCGGTTTCCTTGATCCGGAAAAACCACGTCATCTGATGGCACGACTGCGCAGGCTATACGGGCGTAGCGAGGTCGAGCGATCCGAACTGAGTATCCTGCGCGGTGTGCTCACCGAAACCCAGAAAGCCGCACGCGGTGAGCCCTACAAGCGGAAGGATCAGTAATGTTCAAGCGTCTGCGAGAAGACATTCAAAGCGTATTCCATCGTGACCCTGCTGCGCGCAACGCCTTTGAGGTGCTGACCTGTTATCCGGGCATGCATGCCATCTGGCTGCACCGCTTTGCGCACATTCTGTGGCGCAACGGCTGGAAGTGGCTCGCGCGGCTGGTCTCCAACTTCGGTCGCTGGATGACCGGTATCGAGATCCACCCGGGGGCGCGCATCGGTCGCCGTTTTTTCATCGACCACGGCATGGGCATCGTGATCGGCGAAACCGCCGAGATCGGCAATGACGTAACGCTTTACCAGGGCGTGACCCTGGGCGGTACCAGTTGGAATGCCGGCAAGCGTCACCCGACGCTGGAAGATGGCGTAGTGGTCGGGGCGGGTGCCAAGGTGCTCGGGCCGTTCACAGTGGGTGCCGGTGCCAAGATTGGTTCCAACGCAGTGGTGACCAAGGCGGTGCCTGCGGGGGCAACTGCCGTGGGCATTCCGGGGCGCATCATCGTCAAGTCCGACGATGAAACCGAAGCCCGGCGCAAGGTCATGGCTGAAAAGCTCGGTTTCGACGCGTACGGCGTCAGCGCCGACATGCCGGACCCTATCGCTCGCGCCATTGGCCAGTTGCTCGACCATTTGCAGGCTGTCGACGGCCGTCTTGAGGGCATGTGCGATGCGCTCGGCAGGCTGGGCAGTGATTATTGCGCCAAAGACCTTCCCGAGCTGCGTGATGAAGTATTCGACTGCGTCAAGGATCGCCACGAAGACAAGGTTGGCTAGGCGACACGGCGGCGTGACGCGTGCCATTACGCCGCACCTTTGCTATGATACAGCCCGCGCTTTTCGCTAATCCCGACTGTTTTACTTGGTCTAATAGTTGACTCTTTTACTCGGGAATAGCATACTCGCTCTCATTCCGAACCTCTGCGGTATACGCCATGCGACTGACTACTAAAGGCCGATACGCTGTAACAGCCATGCTTGACCTGGCGTTGCACGCGCAGAACGGGCCAGTGTCTCTGGCCGACATCTCCGAGCGGCAGGGTATTTCCCTGTCCTACCTCGAGCAGCTGTTCGCCAAGCTGCGTCGCGGCAATCTGGTTTCCAGTGTTCGTGGTCCAGGTGGTGGTTACCAGCTGTCGCGCGACATGAAAGGCATCCAGGTTGCTCAAGTCGTCGATGCAGTCAATGAATCGGTCGACGCCACGCGGTGTCAGGGTCTGGGCGATTGCCATGCTGGCGATACCTGCCTGACCCACCACTTGTGGTGTGACCTGAGCCAGCAGATTCACGAATTTCTAAGCGGTATCAGCTTGGCGGATCTTGTCACTCGCCGTGAGGTACAAGAAGTCGCTCAGCGCCAGGATATGCGCCGTGGTCATAACCACATGTCGCAACTGGGTAAGATCGAAACGTCCGCCGTCGAATGAACGCAGATGAATGAGCGGTGCGCCTGCCTGATAGGAGAGCTTCAATGAAATTGCCAATTTACCTCGACTACTCCGCGACGACCCCGGTCGATCCGCGTGTCGCGCAGAAAATGATCGATTGCCTGACCGTCGAAGGAAACTTCGGCAACCCGGCCTCGCGCTCCCACGTCTTTGGCTGGAAAGCCGAAGAAGCGGTCGAGAACGCTCGTCGTCAGGTCGCTGATCTGGTCAACGCCGATCCGCGCGAAATCGTCTGGACCTCGGGTGCCACTGAATCCAACAACCTGGCTATTAAAGGTGTTGCGCATTTCTACGCCAGCAAAGGCAAGCACCTGATCACGTCGAAGGTCGAACACAAGGCTGTCCTCGACACCACTCGCCAGCTTGAACGCGAAGGTTTCGAAGTTACCTACATCGAGCCAGGTGAAGACGGTCTGATCACGCCTGCCATGATTGAAGCGGCACTGCGCGACGACACCATCCTGGTTTCGGTCATGCATGTGAACAATGAGATCGGCACTATCAACGACATCGCTGCGATCGGTGAACTGACCCGTTCGCGTGGCGTGCTGTTCCACGTTGACGGCGCGCAGTCGACCGGCAAGGTTGAAATCGATCTGGCCAGCCTCAAGGTTGACCTCATGTCGTTCTCGGCGCACAAGACCTATGGTCCTAAAGGTATCGGCGCGCTCTACGTCAGCCGCAAGCCGCGTGTTCGCCTTGAAGCGACCATGCACGGCGGCGGTCACGAGCGTGGCATGCGTTCCGGTACTCTAGCGACCCACCAGATCGTCGGTATGGGCGAAGCATTCCGCATTGCCAAGGAAGAAATGGCTGCTGAAAACGTGCGCATCAAGGCACTCAGCGATCGTTTCTTCAAGCAGGTCGAAAATCTGGAAGAGCTGTACGTCAACGGCAGCCTGACTGCACGCGTGCCGCACAACCTGAACCTGAGCTTCAACTACGTCGAAGGCGAGTCGCTGATCATGGCGCTCAAGGATCTGGCGGTATCGTCCGGTTCGGCCTGTACCTCGGCCTCGCTTGAGCCTTCGTATGTGCTGCGTGCCCTGGGTCGCAACGATGAGCTGGCGCACAGCTCGATTCGTTTCACCTTCGGCCGTTTCAGCACTGAAGAAGAAATTGATTACGCCGCGCAGAAGGTTTGCGAGGCTGTCACCCGGCTGCGCACACTTTCGCCGCTGTGGGACATGTTCAAAGACGGCGTCGACATCTCCAAGATCGAGTGGGCGGCGCACTAATTTAAAGTCGCCTCCAACACAGGTCATGTGCAATTGCGCGTGACCTGCAGAGCGGCTCCCTGATGTGAGAGGAATAGAATCATGGCTTACAGCGAAAAGGTCATCGACCACTACGAGAACCCACGTAACGTCGGCAAGATGAACGCGGAAGATCCTGATGTCGGCACCGGCATGGTCGGCGCTCCAGCGTGCGGCGACGTAATGCGTTTGCAGATCAAGGTCAACGAGCAGGGCGTTATCGAAGACGCCAAGTTCAAGACCTACGGCTGCGGTTCGGCCATTGCCTCCAGCTCGCTGGCGACCGAGTGGATGAAAGGCAAGACTCTGGATGAAGCAGAGACCATCAAGAACACTCAGCTGGCTGAAGAGCTGGCGCTGCCGCCGGTCAAGATTCACTGCTCGGTACTCGCTGAAGACGCCATCAAGGCCGCCGTTCGCGATTACAAGCAGAAGAAAGGTCTGCTGTAAGCAGGCAGGCTTTTCAAGAGAAGCTTGCAACAGAGTCAACTGCAACAGGCTAATGCAACAGGCTAAGGAGTTCCGATGGCTATCAGCATGACAGAAGCTGCCGCTAACCACGTACGACGTTCCCTTGAGGGACGCGGCAAGGGTGATGGCGTTCGTCTGGGTGTTCGCACCACAGGCTGTTCAGGTCTTGCCTATGTGCTTGAGTTCGTCGATGAGGCGGCTGGCGAAGACACTGTGTTTGAAATGCACGGCGTCAAGGTGATCATTGACCCGAAAAGTCTGGTCTATCTGGATGGCACCGAGCTCGACTTCGTGCGTGAAGGGTTGAATGAAGGCTTCAAGTTCAACAACCCCAACTCGCGCGGTGAGTGCGGCTGTGGCGAAAGCTTCAACGTCTGAGGCTTTTATTGTGGGTACTCCCTGTCACTTCGCCCTGTTCGATCTCAAGCCCGAGTTTCAGCTTGATCTTGACCAGTTGGGCACTCGTTACCGTGAGCTTGCGCGCAATGTGCATCCGGATCGTTTTGCGGATGCCCCAGAGCGTGAGCAGCGTGTGGCGCTGGAGCGTTCGGCCAGTCTCAACGAGGCTTATCAGACCCTGAAAAGCCCGCCGAAAAGGGCGCGCTACCTGTTGGCAATGAATGGCAACGAGGTACCGCTTGAGGTCACCGTGCACGATCCCGAGTTCCTTCTGCAGCAGATGCAATTGCGCGAACACCTCGAGGACTTGCAGGACAAGGCTGATCTCGACGGCGTTGCGAACTTCAAGCGCCAGCTCAAGGTCGCTCAGGACGAGCTGAACCAGAGCTTCGCGGCCTGTTGGAATGATGCTGCACAACGCGAGCACGCTGAAAAGCTGATGCGGCGTATGCAGTTTCTCGACAAGCTCTCTCACGAAGTGCGCCAGTTAGAAGAGCGCCTCGACGATTAACCCCGCGCGGCTTCGGCCGCGCGCCAGTGATTATTCTGAACAGCATGGCTTTACTGCAGATCGCCGAACCCGGCCTGAGTCCTCAACCGCACCAGCGTCGTCTGGCTGTGGGTATCGACCTGGGCACCACCAATTCTCTGGTTGCTGCAGTGCGCAGCGGCCTGTCTGAACCGCTGGCCGATGCAGAGGGGCAGGTCATTCTGCCGTCTGCCGTGCGCTATCACGCTGATCGTGTCGAAGTAGGGCAGTCAGCGAAGATCGCCGCCTCCCAGGATCCGTTCAATACCGTTCTGTCAGTCAAGCGCCTCATGGGGCGCGGGCTGACTGACGTCAAGCAATTGGGCGAGCAACTGCCGTACCGGTTTGTTGGCGGTGAGTCGCACATGCCGTTCATCGACACCGTGCAGGGGCCGAAAAGTCCTGTTGAAGTGTCTGCCGACATTCTCAAGGTCCTGCGCGAACGCGCCGAGTCCACGCTGGGTGGCGAACTGGTGGGGGCGGTGATTACCGTGCCTGCTTATTTCGACGACTCTCAGCGCCAGGCGACCAAGGATGCCGCCAGACTTGCCGGCCTCAATGTGTTGCGCCTGCTTAATGAGCCAACGGCTGCTGCCGTTGCCTATGGTCTGGATCAGAAAGCCGAAGGCGTGGTTGCCATCTATGATCTGGGCGGCGGAACCTTCGACATCTCGATCCTGCGCCTGACCGGCGGTGTGTTTGAAGTACTGGCCACTGGCGGGGATACCGCTCTGGGTGGCGATGACTTCGATCATGCGATAGCCAACTGGATTGTCACTGATGCCGGTCTGTCTGCCGATATCGACCCTTCCGCGCAACGCAGCCTGCTGCAGGCTGCCTGCTCGGCCAAGGAAGCGCTGACTGACGTCGAGTCTGTCGAGGTCGCCTACGGTGACTGGCGTGGCACGCTGACCCGCGAGGCGCTCAATGCGCTGATCGAGCCTATGGTCGCGCGCAGTCTCAAGGCCTGTCGTCGTGCGGTGCGTGATACCGGTATCGAGCTTGAAGAAGTCGAGGCGGTGGTCATGGTCGGCGGTTCGACCCGAGTTCCACGCGTACGCGAAGCGGTGGCCGAGCTGTTCGGTCGTCAGCCATTGACCCAGATTGACCCGGATCAAGTGGTGGCCATAGGAGCTGCGATCCAGGCCGATACGCTGGCAGGCAACAAGCGTGACGGTGGCGAACTGCTATTGCTCGATGTGATTCCGCTCTCGCTGGGGCTGGAAACCATGGGCGGGCTGATGGAAAAGGTCATTCCGCGCAACACCACCATCCCTGTAGCGCGTGGTCAGGAATTCACCACGTACAAGGATGGCCAGACGGCCATGAAGATTCATGTTCTGCAGGGCGAGCGCGAGTTGATCAGTGACTGCCGTTCCCTTGCACGTTTCGAATTGCGCGGCATTCCGCCGATGGTCGCGGGTGCGGCAAAGATTCGTGTCACCTTCCAGGTTGATGCTGACGGTCTGCTCAGCGTTTCGGCGCGTGAAATGGGCTCGGGTATCGAGTCGAGCATTCAGGTCAAGCCTTCCTATGGGCTGACCGATGACG
Source organism: Pseudomonas syringae group sp. 243L2 (assembly GCF_032587875.1). Taxonomy (NCBI): domain Bacteria; kingdom Pseudomonadati; phylum Pseudomonadota; class Gammaproteobacteria; order Pseudomonadales; family Pseudomonadaceae; genus Pseudomonas; species Pseudomonas syringae group sp. 243L2. Next base: position 29,013 of record NZ_JAWHPL010000032.1, on the reverse strand, counting down.
AAGTCACCCGCATGCTCAAGGACTCCTTCGAGTATGCCGGCGACGACAAGGTCGCTCGTGTGCTGCGCGAGCACCAGGTTGACGCCGAGCGCTTGCTCGAAGCGGTTCAAGGTGCCCTTGAGGCTGATGGTGAGCGTCTTCTCGACGAAGAAGAGCGCCTGGTCATCAACCTGCAGATGAACGAATTACGTGAATTGATGCAAGGCACCGATGGTTATGCCATCGAGCAGCAGACCAAGCGTCTGTCGCAGGTGACCGACGCATTTGCTGCCCGACGCCTCGATTCGACGGTAAAAGCCGCACTGGCCGGGCGCAACTTGAATGAGATTGAGGAATAACTGATGCCGCAGGTGATTTTTCTGCCCCACGCCGAGCATTGTCCGGACGGGCTGGTTGTAGAAGTGGAGCCGGGCACGTCTATTCTCGATATTGCCCACGAGCACCACATCGAGATTGAAAGCGCCTGTGGTGGCGTGTGTGCCTGTACCACCTGCCATTGCATCATCCGCGAAGGTTTCGGTTCGCTGAATGAAGCCGATGAGCTGGAAGAAGACATGCTCGACAAAGCCTGGGGCCTGGAAGCGCAATCGCGTCTGTCCTGTCAGGCCATTGTCGGCAACGAAGACCTCACGGTCGAAATACCCAAGTATTCGCTCAACCACGCCGCTGAAGCGCCACACTGATTCAAGGATTGCTCATGAGTCTCAAATGGGTTGATGTGCAGGAAATCGCCATCCAGCTGGCTGAAAGCCACCCGGATGTCGATCCGCTGACTGTGAGTTTTCCCAGGCTGCGTAATCTGGTCATGGCCTTGCCTGAGTTCGATGACCACCCGGACCGTAGTGGGGAAAAGGTTCTCGAGGCGATCCAAGGGTTATGGATCGAAGAGGCCGATTGACGTTCAGTAACGTACGCAGTTAGGCAATACACCAGAACCCGCGTATAATTCGCGGGTTTAATTTTTCGCTTCAATCACTGCTTCTGGAGTTTCACCATGGCTGTTCAACGTACTTTCTCCATCATCAAGCCTGACGCCGTTGCCAAGAACGTAATCGGCGAGATCACCACTCGTTTCGAAAAAGCCGGTCTGCGCGTTGTCGCTTCCAAGCTGAAGCAACTGTCCAAGGCCGAAGCTGAAGGTTTCTACGCTGAGCACAGCGCTCGCGGTTTCTTCGGCGACCTGATTGCTTTCATGATCTCCGGTCCGGTAGTCGTTCAGGTTCTGGAAGGCGAAAACGCTATCGCTCTGAACCGCGAGCTGATGGGCGCTACCAACCCTAAAGAAGCTGCTGCCGGCACCATCCGTGCTGATTTCGCTGATTCCATCGACGCCAACGCTGTTCACGGCTCCGATTCCGAAGCAGCCGCCGCTCGCGAAATCTCGTACTTCTTCGCAGCTACCGAAGTAACCGCTCGCTAAGTCATTTTTGACTGACGAGTGAAGGGTGAATTCATGATTGCATCGACTGGTAAAACCAACCTGCTGGGGCTGACTCAACAGGAAATGGAGAAATTCTTCGACTCTATCGGGGAGAAGCGCTTCCGTGCCGGTCAGGTCATGAAGTGGATTCACCACTTCGGCGTCGACGATTTCGACGCGATGACGAACGTCAGCAAGGCCCTGCGCGAAAAGCTCAAGGCCTGTGCCGAAGTTCGCGGTCCCGAAGTGGTCAGCGAGGACATCTCCAGCGACGGCACCCGTAAATGGGTGGTGCGCGTAGAGTCCGGCAGCTGTGTCGAGACCGTCTACATTCCGCAGGGCAAGCGTGGCACCTTGTGTGTTTCGTCCCAGGCGGGCTGTGCCCTGGATTGCAGCTTCTGTTCCACGGGCAAGCAAGGCTTCAACAGCAACCTCACCGCCGCCGAAGTCATCGGTCAGGTGTGGATTGCCAACAAATCCTTTGGCAGCGTACCGGCGACCGTCGACCGTGCCATCACCAACGTGGTGATGATGGGCATGGGTGAGCCGCTGCTGAACTTCGACAATGTCATTGCTGCCATGCATCTGATGATGGATGACCTGGGGTATGGCATCTCCAAGCGCCGGGTGACGTTGTCCACCTCCGGTGTGGTACCAATGATCGATGAGCTTTCCAAGCATATCGACGTTTCCCTGGCCTTGTCGCTGCACGCACCGAACGATGCGCTGCGTAACCAGCTGGTGCCGATCAACAAGAAATACCCGCTGCAAATGCTCCTTGATTCCTGCCGCCGTTACATGTCCAGTCTGGGCGAAAAGCGTGTGCTCACCATCGAATACACCATGCTCAAGGATATCAACGACAAGGTTGAACACGCCGTCGAGATGATCGAGCTGCTCAAGGACACGCCTTGCAAGATCAACCTGATCCCGTTCAACCCGTTTCCGCACTCCGGTTACGAGCGTCCCAGCAATAACGCGATCCGTCGTTTTCAGGACCTGTTGCATCAGGCTGGTTATAACGTCACTGTGCGCACCACGCGTGGTGAAGATATTGATGCAGCATGCGGCCAGCTGGTCGGGCAGGTGATGGACCGTACACGCCGTAGTGAACGCTACATTGCTGTGCGTGAGTTGAGCGCCGAGGCCGAGACGGCCCCGGTTGCGGCGACTCGAACCTGACTGCCAACCTGATCGAGAGAGACTCCATGTCTGTGCGTGCCTCGCTGTTGCTATGTGTTGTCATGTTGCTGACGGGGTGCGTATCCACCGGCAACGTCAACCCGATGACAACGGCGCAGGGGCGTGAGGAAGCGCGCAAAGCATATGTGCAGCTTGGGCTGGGTTACTTTCAGCAGGGGCAGACCGAGCGCGCCAAGGTTCCGCTGAAAAAGGCGCTCGAGCTGGACAGTTCCGACGCGCAGGCCAATGCCGCACTGGCGCTGGTGTTCCAGACCGAGATGGAGCCGGAGCTTGCAGAGCAGTACTTTCGCAAGGCGCTGGCTTCCAGTAACAACGAAACACGCATCGTCAATAATTACGGCAGTTTTTTGTTCGAACAAAAGCGTTACAAGGAAGCCTACGAGCGTTTTGAACAGGCCGCTGCCGACAACCTGTATCCTGAGCGGTCGCGAGTCTTTGAGAGCCTGGGCATGACTTCGCTGAAGCTGGGTAATCGCGAGCAGGCCCGTGAGCATTTTACCAAGGCGTTGCGCCTGGACCGTCAGTTGCCAAGGTCCTTGCTGGAAATGGCGCAGATATCCTACGAAGACAAGCAATATGTGCCGGCGCGTGATTATTACGACCGTTTTAGCCAACTCAGCGAGCAAAATGCACGTAGTCTATTGCTCGGTACACGCTTGGCGAAGATCTATGATGATCGTAACAAGGCGGCCAGTTTTGGTCTGCTGTTGAAAAGACTCTATCCCGGTACGCCGGAATATCAGCAATACCTGTCGGAGCAATGATGAAAGCGGCGCATCCCGAAGTTGTAGCAACCACCCGCGTGAACCCTGGAGAAACCCTGCGCCAGGTCCGCGAGAGCAGGAGCTGGTCGCTGCCAGATGTGGCTTTGAGGCTGAACCTCACCGTGACCTCCCTGAGCAATCTGGAGAACGGACATTTTGAAAAGCTGCCTGGGCATACGTTTGCCCGGGGGTATGTACGCGCCTACGCCAAGCTGCTTGACCTCGATCAGGCGGCGCTGGTCGAACAGTTCGACCAGTTCACCGGCACCGATGGCAAGGGCAGTTCGGTCCACGCATTGGGCCGTATCGAAGAGCCGGTCAGGCTGTCACACAACATCCTGCGTATCGTCAGCCTGTTGTTGCTGGTGCTTCTGGTCGGTGGCGGTTTCTTCTGGTGGCAGGATCAGGCTTCTCTGCGTGGCAGGGACCAGTCCGGGCTGAACATGGAGCACGTCGAGGTCGAAAGCGCCGACGGCACCACTCAGATTCACCCGCTGGACGAGCCGGAAGAGCCCGCAGTGGCTGAAACGCCTGCTGCCGGACAGACTTCGCTGCCGTTGAACACCGGTGCGCCTGCCAGTGAATCGCCGAGCGCGACGCCTGCTGCTCCTACTGCAGGTGTTACGAGTCATGCGCCTGCGCAGACACCGGCCACCGCTACGCCGCCAGCAAATGCTCCACAAGCGCCTGTCGCTGCGCCGACCGTACCGTCGATGCCGACCGCACCAGCCGAGCAGCCAGCGCCAGTCATGGCCGGGGCCGGTCAGGTTACTGTGCAGTTCGTCGCCGATTGCTGGACCCAGGTCACTGACGGAAACGGCAAGGTGCTGGTCAGCGGCCTTAAGCGCAAGGGCGACAGCCTGGATGTCAGCGGCAAGCCGCCATTGACGCTGCGCCTGGGCTACGCGCGCGGCGCGCAGGTCAGCTACAACGGTCAGCCTGTAGACGTGGCACCTTTTACCAGCGGCGAAACTGCTCGCCTGAAGCTAGGGCAATAAGTCATGCACGGCGAATCTCCAATCAAGCGTCGCGAATCCCGAAAAATATGGGTCGGTTCCGTACCGGTCGGCGGTGATGCGCCGATTGCCGTGCAGAGCATGACCAACAGCGATACCAACGATGTTGCGGCCACCGTCGCCCAGATCAACCGTCTGGAAGCGGCCGGTGTCGACATCGTGCGTGTTTCTGTACCGGACATGGACGCTGCCGAAGCCTTTGGTCGCATCAAGCAACTGGTCAAAGTGCCATTGGTCGCCGACATCCACTTCGACTATCGCATCGCATTGCGTGTGGCTGAACTGGGTGTCGACTGCCTGCGTATCAATCCGGGCAATATCGGTCGTGAAGACCGGGTGCGGGCCGTGGTCGATGCTGCGCGTGATCGCGGTATTCCGATCCGCATCGGCGTCAACGCCGGGTCGCTAGAAAAAGACCTGCAGAAGAAGTACGGCGAGCCGACGCCAGAGGCGTTGGTGGAGTCTGCGTTGCGCCACGTCGAGCACCTGGAGCGCCTGAACTTTCAGGACTTCAAGGTCAGCGTCAAGGCGTCCGATGTGTTCATGGCCGTCGCAGCCTACCGCCTGCTGGCCAAACAGATCGTCCAGCCGCTGCACCTGGGTATTACCGAAGCTGGCGGCTTGCGTTCAGGCACGGTGAAATCGGCTGTCGGTCTTGGAATGCTGCTTGCCGAAGGAATTGGCGATACTATCCGCATCTCGCTGGCTGCTGATCCGGTCGAGGAAGTGAAAGTCGGGTACGACATCCTCAAATCGTTGCGCCTTCGTTCCCGTGGTATCAACTTCATCGCCTGCCCGAGCTGCTCGCGGCAGAACTTCGATGTGGTCAAGACCATGAACGAGCTTGAAGGTCGCCTTGAAGATTTGCTGGTGCCGCTTGATGTCGCAGTGATCGGTTGTGTAGTCAACGGTCCGGGCGAGGCCAAGGAAGCGCATATCGGCCTGACTGGTGGTACGCCGAACCTGATTTACATCGACGGCAAGCCTGCGCAGAAACTGACCAACGACAATCTCGTGGACGAGCTTGAACGCTTGATTCGCGAGAAAGCGGCTGAAAAGGCCGAAGCCGACGCATCTGTCATCGTGCGCGGCTAACCAGGATTGCTAAGGATTTTCTGTGAGTAAGTCTCTACAAGCCATTCGTGGCATGAACGACATCCTGCCCGAGCAGACGCCGCTGTGGCGCCACTTCGAAGGCACCGTTTCACGTCTGCTGGATAACTACGGTTACCGGCAGATTCGTATGCCTATCGTCGAATTCACCGAGCTGTTCAAGCGCTCCATCGGTGAAGTGACCGATATCGTCGAGAAGGAAATGTACACCTTCGCCGATCGCAACGGCGACTCCCTGACCCTGCGTCCGGAAGGCACTGCGGCCTGTGTGCGTGCGGTCCTGGAGCACGGCATCACCGGTGGCGGTCAGGTTCAGAAACTGTGGTACATCGGGCCGATGTTTCGTCACGAGCGTCCACAGAAAGGCCGTTATCGCCAGTTTCACCAGATTGGTGTCGAGGTCTTCAATCTTGACGGTCCGGACATCGATGCCGAACTGATCGTCATGACCTGGCGCCTGTGGGGCATGCTGGGCATTCGCAATGCGGTCAAGCTTGAACTCAACAGCCTGGGCACCAGCGAAGCGCGTGCGCGTTATCGTGATGCGCTGGTCGAGTTTCTGTCGGCACGTCTTGATCAACTTGACGAAGACAGCCAGCGTCGTCTGAAAACCAATCCGCTGCGCGTGCTGGACACCAAACACCCTGAAACCCAGGCTGTGCTGGTCGATGCGCCAAAGCTGGCAGATTATCTGGATGACGAATCTCGCGTTCACTTCGAAGGCCTGAAGGCCCGTCTGGACGCAGCCGGCATTCCTTATGTCATCAACCCGAAGCTGGTTCGCGGGCTGGATTATTACAGCAAGACCGTTTTCGAGTGGGTTACCGACCAATTGGGTGCTCAGGGTACGGTCTGTGCAGGCGGTCGTTATGACGGTCTGGTCGAGCAGATGGGTGGCAAGCCGACGACCGGCGTTGGTTTCGCGATGGGTATCGAGCGTCTGGTTCTGTTGCTTGAAACCCTCGGGCAGGTCCCGGAAGAAATTGCCCGTCAGGTCGATGTTTACCTGTGCGCCTTTGGCGAAGCAGCTGAGCTGGCTGCGCTGGCTCTCACCGAAAAGGTGCGCGATCAGTTGCCGAGCCTGCGTTTGCAGGTCAACGCCGGTGCCGGCAGCTTCAAAAGCCAGTTCAAGAAAGCCGACAAGAGCGGTGCGCTGTATGCGCTGATTCTCGGTGAAGAAGAACTGGCGGCAAAGGTCATTGGCGTCAAACCCCTGCGCGGTCAGGGTGAACAACAAAATATTGCCTGGGACGCTCTGTCAGAGCACCTGGCCTCCTGCGTTGTGCAGGGTTGAAGCTGATTTAACAGCCGTTTAGCGAATAGGAGTATTGGGGTGTCGGGTACCGAAGATGAAGAGCTGGCGGTAATGAAGGACTGGTGGCAGCGTAACGGCAAACCCCTGTTGACCGGTGGTCTGCTTGCGTTGGTCGTGGTCTTGGGTTGGCAGTTCTGGCACAGGTATCAGGCCAGCCAGTCGCAAGGCGCCTCGATGCTTTATCAGCAATTGCTGGAAACCGCACTGACGCCCAGTGGCCAGGCAGACACCGCACGTGTCGCCGAGATATCCGGCAAACTGAAAAGCGAATTCGGTGGCACTACCTATGCACAGTTCGGTAGCCTGTTCGTCGCCAAGGTGGCGGTCGATGCCGGTAAGCTGGACGATGCTGCAGCCGAGCTGAAAACCGTGGCCGACAAGCCTGCCAATGACACGCTGGGCGAGATTGCCCGTCAGCGTCTGGCTCGCGTGCTGGCTGCGCAGAACAAGACTGATGACGCGCTGAAGCTGCTCGACGGCGATGCCGACAAGGCTTTCCTCGCCAGTCGTGAAGAACTCAAGGGTGACCTGCTGGTACAGCTGGGTCGTACCGACGAGGCATACGCTGCATACCAAAAGGCCAAATCCGCTCTGTCCGAAGACGCAGCAGTGGGTGGCCTGCAAATGAAGCTCGACGATCTGGCGAAAGGGGATGCGTGACGTGATTCGTTGGAAACATGCAGCATTGCTGGCTCTGGCCATTCTGGCCGCGGGTTGCAGCAGCAACAGCAAAAAGGAATTGCCTCCGGCCGAGCTGACCGACTTCAAAGAAGAAGTGGTTCTGCATAAGCAGTGGAGCCGTTCCATTGGCGACGGTCAGGGCAAGACTTACAACATGCTCGTGCCGGCCATTGATGGCGACCGCATCTATGCGGCTGACGTCACTGGCGAAGTTGTATCGCTGGATCGTCTGACCGGTGATGTGATCTGGAAGAAAGATCTCGATCTGCCGGTTTCCGGTGCAGTCGGCGTGGGCTATGGCCTGGTAATGATCGGCACCCTCAAGGGTGAAGTCATTGCCATGGACGCCACCTCCGGTGAGGAAAAGTGGCGTGCCCGCGTGACCAGCGAAGTGCTGGCCCCGCCTGCCACCAACGGTTCTGTGGTAGTGGTTCAGACTCAGGATGACCGTATTGTTGGTTTCGATGCCTCCACCGGTTCCCAGCTCTGGATTTACGAAAGCACTCCGGCGGTGCTGACCCTGCGTGGTACCGGTGCTCCACTTGCAACCAATCGTCTCGCCGTGGCGGGTCTGTCGACCGGTAAGGTCGTCGCGCTGGACATTACCAACGGCGTGCCTGTCTGGGAGCAGCGTGTTGCCATCCCGCAAGGTCGCTCGGAACTGGATCGTGTCGTGGATATCGACGGCGGCCTGTTGCTGTCCGGCGGTACACTGTACGTCGCTACCTATCAGGGTCGCGTCGCCGGTCTGGACCTGGAAAGCGGTCGTGTGCTCTGGCAGCGTGATGCCTCGAGCTACTCGGGCGTTGCCCAGGGCTTTGGCAGCGTTTACGCAACCCTGGCCTCCGGCACTGTTGAAGGTATCGACGAGCGTTCGTCCTCTGCACTGTGGAGCAACGAATCACTGGCTCGCCGCCAGCTCGGCGCGCCGGAAGTGTATTCCAGCTATGTAGCGGTCGGTGACATGGAAGGCTACCTGCACCTGTTGAGCCAGGTGGACGGTCGTTTTGTCGGTCGCGAACGTATCGACAGCGACGGCCTGCGTGCTCGTCCGCTGGTGGTTGGGGACATGATTTACGTGTATGGCAACAGCGGCAAACTGGAAGCCCTGACCATCAAGCAATAAGTGTCCATGCCCGGGGCCAATGGCCCCGGGTGCCCTTGCTTCGGCAAGGCTGCGGTGCCTTTGTGGCATCGCCCCGAACTCCGGCCGCTGCCCTGCAGCGGCTTTTGTATTTTCTGAAATAACGAAGTGGAGAGCCGCATGGTTCCCGTAATCGCCCTGGTGGGTCGACCGAACGTCGGCAAGTCCACCATGTTCAACCGCCTGACCAGGACTCGCGACGCCATTGTCGGCGATCTGTCCGGTCTTACCCGTGATCGCCAATACGGAGAGGCGAAGTGGCAAGGGCGCTCCTATATTCTGATCGACACCGGCGGTATCTCCGGTGACGAGCATGGCATGGACGAAAAGATGGCCGAGCAGTCGCTGCTGGCCATTGAAGAAGCCGATGTGGTGCTGTTTCTGGTGGACGCCCGTGCGGGCTACACCGCTGCTGATCAGATGATTGGTGAGCACCTGCGCAAGCGCAACAAGCGTTCCTACGTGGTTGCCAACAAGATCGACAACATCGACGAAAACCTGGCACGTGCCGAGTTCAGCCCGATGGGTCTGGGCGACGCCATTCCGGTGGCCGGTGCTCACGGTCGTGGCATCTCGCAGATGCTCGAAATCGCCCTGCGGGAGTTCCCCAAGGACGAAGACGAGCTGGAAGAGGGCGAGGAGGTCGAGGAAGTTGCCGAAGGTCAGGAAGCCAAGCGCATTCCTGGTCCTAGCGAAAAAGACGGCATCAAGATCGCCATCATCGGGCGTCCCAACGTCGGCAAGTCGACGCTGGTCAACCGAATGCTGGGTGAAGACCGGGTTATCGTCTATGACGAGCCAGGCACCACGCGCGACAGTATCTACATTCCCTTCGAGCGTAATGAAGAGAAGTACACGCTGATCGACACTGCCGGTGTGCGCAAGCGCGGCAAGATCCACGAGGAAGTTGAAAAGTTCTCGGTGGTCAAGACGCTGCAGGCCATCAAGGACGCCAACGTGGTGATCTTTGTCATGGACGCCCGCGAAGGTGTGGTCGACCACGACCTGAACCTGCTGGGCTTCGCCCTCGAAGCGGGGCGTGCCCTGGTCATTGCGCTGAACAAGTGGGATGGCATGACGCCGGGCGAACGTGATTTTGTGAAGATCGAACTGGAACGCCGGTTGTTCTTCGTCGACTTCGCAGACATCCACTTCATCTCTGCGATGCACGGCACGGGCGTGGGCAACCTGTATCAGTCGGTACAGAACTCGTTCAAGTCTGCCGTAACGCGCTGGCCAACCAGCCGTCTGACCCAGATTCTGGAAGATGCGGTCAGCGAGCATGCGCCACCGATGGTCGGCAGCCGCCGCATCAAGCTGCGCTACGCTCACTTGGGTGGTGCCAACCCGCCGCTGATCGTGATCCACGGTAATCAGGTCGAGAAAGTACCCAAGTCCTACGTCCGTTACCTGGAAAACACTTACCGGCGTGTGCTCAAACTGGTCGGTACGCCGATCCGTATCGAGTTCAAGGGCGGCGAGAACCCGTATGAAGGCAACAAGAACACGCTCACCGACCGTCAGGTCAACAAGAAGCGTCGGATGATGTCGCACCACAAGAAGGCCGACAAGAAGCGCCGCGACAAGCGCTGAGTCAGCATCTGGAAAAAGGCGCTTCGGCGCCTTTTTTTGTGTCCGTTTAATGGGCTATCCTGCCTGACCCCGTGCCGCCCGGTGTCGGGAGATTGCAGGGAAAGGGTTCCATGATCGACAGCAAGTTGCCCAACGTGGGCACCACTATCTTTACCGTCATGTCACAGCTGGCCGCCGAAACCGGCGCTATCAACCTGTCCCAGGGTTTTCCCGATTTTGATGGGCCGCAGGCGCTGCGCGATGCGGTCTGTCGGCATGTCACTCAAGGCCATAACCAATACTCACCGATGACCGGGCTGCCTGCGCTTCGTCAGCAGGTCGCGGCAAAGATCGCGCGCAGTTACGGGCGTGAGGTTAACCCCGACAGCGAAATCACCATTACGCCCGGTGCCACCCAAGCGATTTTCTGCGCGATTCATAGCGTTATTCGCGCTGGCGACGAAGTGATTATTTTCGACCCTTGCTATGACAGCTACGAGCCCGCTGTCGAGCTGGCCGGTGGGCGCTGCGTCCATGTGCAACTGGGGCTGGATGACTTCTCCATCGACTGGCAAAAGCTCAGCGATGCATTAAGCCCGCGTACACGCATGATTGTCATCAATAGCCCGCACAACCCGAGCGGTGCCCTGATCAGTCGTGCAGAGCTTGATCGACTGGCTGCGCTGATCGCCGATCGTGATATCTACCTGCTCAGCGATGAAGTTTATGAACACCTGGTCTTCGATGGCGCGCGCCATGTCAGCGTGCTTGATCACGAGGCATTGTATCAGCGCGCCTTCGTCGTCAGCTCGTTCGGCAAGACATATCACGTCACAGGCTGGAAAACCGGTTACGTGGTCGCGCCGCCCGCGCTGACTTCCGAACTGCGCAAGGTGCATCAGTACGTCAGTTTCTGTGGTGTCACGCCATTGCAGTATGCGCTGGCCGATTTCATGGCCGAGCACCCTGAGCATGTCGATGAGCTGCCAGGCTTCTATCAGGCCAAGCGCGACTTTTTCTGTGGTCATCTGGCTGAATCGCGTTTCAGCTTCCGGCCTGTTGGCGGTACTTATTTCCAGTTGGTCGATTATTCGCAGATACGTCCTGACCTGAATGACGTGGACATGGCGCTGTGGATGACCCGTGAACACGGTGTGGCGAGCATTCCGATTTCTGTGTTCTACCAGAGCCCTCCAGCAGGCCAGCGTCTGATCCGCCTGTGCTTCGCCAAGCAAGAGGACACATTGCGTCAGGCGGCGGAGAAACTATGCGCGATATAAGCGAACTGCCAAACCTGAACCTTGCGCTGATTCAGACCACTCTGGCATGGCATGATCGGGAGGCCAACCTGGAGCATTTCGAGCACTTGCTGGGCCAGGCGCATGGCGCTGATCTGGTGATCCTGCCTGAAATGTTCACCACCGGGTTCTCGATGGAGTCCGAGGCCCTGGCTGAGCCTGAGGCAGGTCCTACATCGACCTGGCTGTTGGCGCAGGCTAAGCGGATCAATGCGGTGGTGACTGGCAGCGTCATCATTGGCGCTGCCGATGGCAGTTATCGCAACCGTCTGCTGTGGGCTCGACCGGATGGTGAGTTGCTGCATTATGACAAGCGTCACTTGTTTCGTATGGCGGGTGAACACGAACACTACACGCCGGGCGAGCGTCAGGTGATGTTTGAGCTCAATGGGTGGCGTATTCGCCCGCTGATCTGCTACGACCTGCGCTTTCCGGTCTGGAGCCGTGACGCCGAAAGTACCGACCTGTTGCTGTACACCGCCAACTGGCCAGGCGCGCGACGTCTGCACTGGAACCGCCTGCTGCCCGCTAGGGCCATCGAAAACCTGTGCTACGTTGCCGCGGTCAATCGGGTAGGGTCGGACGGGAAGGGCTTTGCGTACACCGGTGACAGTCAGGTTCTGGATTTTCAAGGCGAGAGCCTGTTGGGCGCAGGCGAAGCGGATGGAGTGTTCAGGGCGACGTTAAGCGCGGCAGACTTACAAGCCTATCGCACACGCTTTCCAGCCGGGTTGGACGCTGACTCTTTTAATATTCAATAAAATTACTTCAGAATGTTACGAGTCGGCCGATAGTGTGTGCAGACAACCTGGAGACCGCCATGATTACCATCAATACGTCCACATTGAACAGCTATTCAAGCCCGTTGACCTTAGCGGTTAAATCTACCGACGCAGAGGCAATCAAGTCTGCAACTACCACGACTGAAACCGAGAAGACCTCTGATCAGGCCTCGACCGAAGGCGGTAAGGCCGGAGCGGCCGGTGGTGGGGGCAGCGTTGGTGGCTCCAGCAAATCGGCTCTTAATCAGACGATCGAACAGATAAAGCAGCAGATCAAGGACGCCCAGAAGCAACTGGCTCAACAGCAGGCGCAATTGGCTGCCGCTCAAAGCGGTAATGGCACAGCGGAAGAAAAGGCCCAGAAAGCCATGGCAATTCAGGGCCAGATTGCGTCCACCAGCGCTAACCTGCAGACCTTGCAGGCATCGTTGTTGCAGCTGGAGACTGAAGGTGGCGTGAATACCACTGCCTGATGTCCTGACACGGATGATGGTCGTGCCGACGCGCTGCGTCGGCATGCGGTGCTGACGTTACGGGTCTGCTCCCGGCTATGTGGTGCGCGCAGATCTGTGACGCAGAGCGTCACGACAGGCGTTCCCACGCTGGAGCGTGCGGAACGATAACCTGACTATCGTGCGACGCTCTGCGTCCGATCTTGAGTGTGCAGCTTGGCGCAGATCTGTGACGCAAAGCGTCACAGCATCCAGAGCCCTTACTCGTTCACATTCATGAACTTGCGTGCCCACTCTACGTAGTCTTCAGGCTGCGTATAGGTGTGGGTCAATTCGGTAGCGCTCATGTTCGACTCGCTGCCCAGAATCTGGCGTTGCTCGCGCAAGCAGTCGTAGGTGGCTTTGATTGCGGCAAAGTACGCAGCGTGGCCATGCACGCAGACTCTCACGCCCATCTCGGCAAGACGCGCATTGTCGTGCAGCTCAGGGTTGCCGTAAGTCACCAGCATCAGCGGTACGGTCACGCCTTCGGATATCTGCGCCAGGTGATCAAAGTCACGAATGCCGACGATGGTAATGCCGTCAGCCCCGGCAGCCTGATACTGCTGAACCCGGCTGATGGCTTCCTGAACCGGGATGATCGCCGCGTTGGTGCGAGCGAAAATCGACATCTCCGGGTCGACACGTGCCTCAAGTGCTGCGCGGATCTTGCCAACACCTTCGGCCGTGGAAATCAGGTCAGTGGATTTGCGTCCGAACTGCGCAGGCAGCAGGGTATCTTCAATCGTCAACGCCGAGATGCCGGCGCGTTCCAGTTCAACAACGGTACGCATGACGTTAAGGGCATTGCCATAACCATGGTCTGCGTCCGCGATAACCGGCAGTTGCGCAACGCGGCCGATGCGCGTGGCCTGTTCAACGAACTCGCTCAGGGTGATCAGTGCGAAGTCAGGTGCTGCCAGTACTTGCAGCGATGCGACAGAACCGCCGAGGATGCCTACTTCAAAGCCCAGATCCGCTGCGATTCGCGCTGACATGGGGTCGAATACCGAGGCGGTGTGAAAGCACGAGTTCGACGAGGTAAGCGCACGGAAACTGCGGCGCAAATCTTGATGGGAAGCCTTGGGCATAATCGCTCCAAATGTGATTGGATCAGCTCAGCGTACCGAGGCCGATAGTAATTTCAATGCACGGTGGGTCTGCCCGAGCATTCTTTTCGTCCGGAAATCAATGCAATAGTCGTCTTGGTTTTATAGGAAAGATGTAGCTGGCAGGTAAGTCCGGATGGGCATCGTCAGCATATGAATTGCTGTTGGATGTTGGCCCGTCCTGGAATAAAGGCAGCATGCTACCACAGCATAAATGAAAAAGATTATGCCGAAACAGGCAGGGTCATGCGTGGAATGCAAGAGGCTGGCGAGGAGGGGAGTCGCGCGGTCGGTTTGGGTGAGGATGGCGAACTGGCGTCCGCCATCCTGCCTGTAGACTCAGGCGGCCTTGGCTTGTGTCTGGCTCAACGAGCGGTTCAGTGCGCTGAACAGTGCCCGGAAGCTGGCGGTGGTAATGTTTTCATCAATACCCACGCCATGCACGGCACGCTCGCCATTCACGCGCAGTTCGATGTAGGCAGCGGCCTTGGCCGTGGTGCCCGAGCCAATGGCGTGCTCGTTGTAGTCCATGATCTCCACGGCAACTGGCAGACCGGCGACCAGCGCTTCCAGAGCGCCTTTGCCCTTGCCGCGCCAATGCTGGGTTTCACCGTCCACATGCACTTCGGCATCGACCGCACTGTTGCCGTTCTCCTCCTGCAACTTGTGGCTGATCAGCGCGTAAGGTGTGTTGGCTTGCAGGTATTCACGGCGCAACAGCGAATGAATCTGCTGAGCGGACATCTCCAGGCCCAGACGATCGGTTTCACCCTGAACTACCTGGCTGAACTCGATCTGCATACGGCGCGGCAGGGAAATGCCATATTCCTGCTCCAGCAGGTAAGTGATGCCGCCTTTGCCTGACTGGCTGTTGACGCGAATCACCGCCTCGTAGCTACGGCCAATGTCGGCGGGGTCAATCGGCAGGTAAGGCACTTCCCACAACTCGCCGTCCTTCTGCTGGGTGAAGCCCTTGCGGATGGCGTCCTGGTGCGAACCGGAGAACGCGGTGTGTACCAGATCGCCAACGTATGGGTGACGTGGATGAACCGGAATCTGGTTGCACTCTTCGACGACCTTACGCACACCGTCGATATCCGAGAAGTCCAGCTCCGGGTCGATGCCCTGGGTGTAGAGGTTCAATGCAACGGTGACCAGATCGACGTTGCCGGTCCGCTCGCCGTTACCGAACAGGCAGCCTTCGACGCGATCCGCACCGGCCATCAGGCCCAGCTCGGTAGCAGCGACGCCTGTACCACGGTCGTTATGGGTGTGCAGGCTGATCAGCACGCTGTCGCGGCGGGTGATGTTGCGGCCGAACCATTCGATCTGGTCAGCGTAAATGTTGGGTGTCGCCACTTCCACGGTAGCCGGGAGGTTGAGGATCACCTTGTTCTCGGGCGTCGGGTTCCACACCTCGATCACGGCATCGCAGACTTCCTTGGCAAATTCCAGCTCGGTCGCGCTGAAGGTTTCCGGCGAGTACTCGAAAGTCCACTGGGTTTCAGGCTGTTGTGCAGCGTATTTGACGAACAGCTTGGCCGCATTGACCGCGATTTCTTTCACGCCAGCCTTGTCCTGATTGAAGACAATGCGGCGGAACGACGGGCTGGTCGCGTTATACAGGTGGACGATGGCTTTCTTCGCGCCACGCAGCGATTCGAACGTGCGAGCGATCAGGTCTTCGCGAGCCTGGGTCAGCACCTGAATGGTGGTGTCATCCGGAATATGGCCGTCTTCGATCAGTGTACGCACGAAGTCGAAGTCAGTCTGCGAAGCCGATGGAAAGGATGCCTCGATTTCCTTGACGCCAACACTGACCAGGGTTTTCCAGAAGCGCAGTTTCTTGGCCGCGTCCATGGGTTCGATCAACGACTGGTTGCCGTCGCGCAGGTCAGAGCTGCACCAGATCGGCGCTGCATCGATGGTCTTCGAAGGCCAGGTGCGGTCAGGCAGATCGATGGTCGGGAATGCGCGGTACTTCTTCGATGGGTCTTTGAGCATGGTCATCAGGAAATCCTTTTGTATTCACGGGGCCGGGTTAGGATCGGCCTTCCGTTCTAAAAAGCACAGGGGTTGCGAACACAGGAGCGAGGCACAGCAATCTAGCCTGGCAGTCGGGCACTGACCAGGCTGAGGCACCGATGTTGGCGCAACAGAATAAGGGTTTGAGAGGTTTTCATGAGGCCAACCGTAACCATTGGAATGAATGATGGCAAGCACTTGAAAAAGATTGGGATAAATTCTCGAAAATACGCCGTTATCGATTTTTTATAGCGGGTTATGAGCTTTTATTTTCTGGTTATTGTTGGTCGAAAGCGATGTGCGCAAAGAACGACTGTTGTTGGCAAGCGCCTTAGCGCTTGCTGACGAACAGTGTTACGGCTGAAACGCGCCGATGAAGATTGCCGGGTCCACGCGCGCATCGTTGAGGCTGACGTTCCAGTGCATGTGCGGGCCGGTTGCGCGACCGGTAGCACCGACCTTGCCGACCACGCCGCCACGAGGGACCAGATCACCGACTTTCACATCGATTTTCGACATGTGGCAAAACATGCTGATGAAGCCTTGGCCGTGGTCAACGAATACAGTGTTGCCATTGAAAAAGTAATTACCGGTCAGGATGACCTTGCCCGCAGCCGGAGATTTGATCGGCGTGCCGGCCGGTACAGCGAAATCCAGCCCCGAATGCGGGTTGCGCTCTTCGCCGTTGAAGAACCGGCGCACGCCGAACCTGCTCGATAGCGGTCCGTTGACTGGCTTGTCCAGAATCAGGTTGCTCGGCGTTCCGGGGCTGAAGCTGCGGTAGGCGCGTAGCTGTTCAGCCAGTTCGCCCTCGATACGCTTGTTGTCTTCAGGTTTTGGGTTCACCTGACGTTTGTTCTTGAGCGTGATGTGCTGTTCCGGGTATTTCTTGCTGCCGACAGTGAAGTTCAGCGTGCGTCCGCCCGAGGTCACTTGTTGAGTGCCGGGTTTGACCGTCAACGGGATGCCGACGATGGCCAGCCATCGCGTGCCCTGTTCCTTGACCACCAGCACCGGTTTGCCTTGATAGGTGGCAGTCGGCGCCTGAGCGCCAGTGCCCAGATCAATTACGGCAACGCCACCGGGCACAGGTTTGTCGAGTGCGCGGGTGATGAAGCTGTCGGCGTGGGCGGGCAAACACAGGAGCAGGGCGAACAGCGGGGCAATAAAACGTAGCATCAGGCAGTCAGTCCAGAAGGGAAAGGGTCACAGGCGTGAGGTGATTGTCTTCGACGCGTACTTGCAGTTCGCCTTCGCCAAGCCTGGCGGTGAGTCGCTGGCCCGTTCGGGTTTGTGCGGCATTACGGATCGCATGGCCCCGCTCGTCAAGCAGAATGCTGTAGCCGCGTCCCAGTGTGGCGAGCGGGCTGACCACGTTGAGGGTCTGCACCTGACTTTGCAGTTGCAGCTTGCGTGCCTTGATCTGTTCGCGAATGGCTCGCGGCAGACGCTCGGCCAATGCATCCAGACGCTGACGCAGAAAACCCAGGGTTCGGCCCGGATGCTGTGCAGCGAGACGGCTCTGCATGTGGGCGAGACGCACCTGACGTTGGTGCATGTTCTGTTCGAAAGCGCGGCGCAGGCGCATGTCCAGGTCGTCCAGCCGTTGCGACTGCTGACGCAAGCGCTCGCCAGGATGACGCAGGCGCCGCGAAATGCCCTCAAGACGCAAGCGCTCGCGCATCAGTCGATCCTGCATACGGCTCACCAGTCGGCGGTGCAGGCTGTCTACGCGTCGATGCAGGTCACTGGAGTCCGGGGCGAGCAGTTCGGCGGCAGCGGAGGGCGTCGGCGCTCGTACGTCGGCCACGAAATCACTGATGGACACATCGGTTTCATGGCCAACGGCGCTGACAATCGGCGTCACGCAAGCATCGATGGCGCGGGCGACGGCTTCTTCGTTGAAGCACCACAGGTCCTCCAGCGATCCACCGCCACGGGCGAGTATCAGTGCATCGAAGCCTCTGCTGTCGGCCAGTTTCAGTGCGCGTACAATCTGGTTGATCGCCTCACGCCCCTGAACGGCGGTGGGGATCAATGTCAGTTCGACCCTCGGTGCGCGGCGGCGGAACACACTAATGATGTCGCGGATTACCGCGCCGGTCGGTGAGCTGATGATGCCGATACGTTGCGGATGCAACGGCAAGGCAACCTTGCGCTCGGCGCTGAACAGGCCTTCGTCGCTGAGCTTGGCTTTCAGCGCATCGAATGCCAAGCGCAAAGCGCCATCACCGGCGGGTTCGACGGTGTCGAGAATCAACTGGTAGTCGCCACGGCCTTCAAACAGCGACACCTTGCCGCGCACCTTGACCTGCAAACCGTCCTTGAGCGCCTGACGCACTCGTGCCGCGCTCTGCCGGAACAGCGCGCAACGCACTTGCGCGCCAGAGTCCTTCAGCGTGAAGTACACGTGCCCCGAAGCCGGACGCGAGAGGTTGGATATCTCGCCTTCGACCCAGATACTGCTGAACACGTCCTCCAGCAACACCCGCGCACGGCCGTTGAGCTGGCTGACAGTAAGGACTTCCCGGTCGAGGCCGAGTCTTGCGAAAGGGTCTTTGATCATGTCGGGCATCATAATGGCAATGCCGGTCTGGCGCACGGGTCCGTATCGCCACTTCGATCATGATTTCACCTTGACCAGAATCATCAGCCTATTAAGCTGCGGCCTCAAACAGCTTTAAGCGACGCTCCGTTATGAACACCCAAAGCATCATCGTCCCGCAAATTTCCACCTTTCCCGGGCACGAGGCCAGGGCGCGGCTGATTCTGCGCTGGCTGGTCAAGCTCGATGTAGTCGAGCCGGAGCTGACGACATGCGGGCGCACCTATAACAAGATGGCCTACGCCGTGGCACCCGGAGCGAGAAGGGTAGTAAAGCACCCCGATGCCTTGCCTTTCGGGCAAACAGTCAATGGTCTGGAAATCGTCACCAAGCGCTGCATCTATACCCCGTTGAATGACTTCGCCGAAGAAGCCGGTTGCCCGGAGTGTCGTCGCGAAGTGGGGGAGGCGCTGTTCGACAGCCTGGAAGACTGGATGCCCGGTCACACCGATAATTTCACCTGCCCCGAATGCCGCCATGAAGATGACATCAACGGCTTTCTTTTTCTCGACGCCTGCGGATTTTCCAACCTGGGTTTCATCTTCAATAACTGGCTGGATGCGTCGTTCACCCAGACCTTTCTGGATGACTTCGCCGAACGTCTGGATCGCCCGGTGTCCTTCGTTCATGTGCGTCTATAAACAGCCTGGATAATAGGCTGAGGTTTACATTGAGCCGACCGGGGTCTGTAGGTATAATGGCGCGCTTCCAATTTCCCGCCCGGGAGCCCCCGCGATGCTGCGTATCAGTCAAGAAGCCCTTACATTCGACGACATTCTCCTTGTGCCCGGTTATTCCGAGGTACTTCCCAACGAAGTCAGTCTGAAAACCCGTTTGACCCGTGGCATCGAGCTGAATATACCTTTGGTCTCTGCTGCAATGGATACAGTCACCGAGGCCCGTCTGGCAATTGCCATGGCCCAGGAAGGCGGTATCGGTATCATTCACAAGAACATGACCATCGAGCAGCAAGCTGCCGAAGTGCGCAAGGTCAAGAAGTTCGAGGCCGGCGTCGTTAAAGACCCGATCACGATCGAAGCCGACGCCACTGTTCGCGATCTGTTCGAACTCACCCGCATGCACAACATTTCCGGCGTACCGGTGCTGCACAATGGCGACCTGGTCGGCATCGTGACGTCCCGCGACGTACGCTTCGAAAACCGTCTTGATGTCCCTGTCCGCGAAGTGATGACGCCTAAAGAACGTCTGGTCACCGTGCGTGAAGGCGCCGACAAGAACGAAGTGCGTGAGCTGCTGCACAAGCACCGTCTGGAAAAAGTCCTGATCGTGGATGCCAATTTCGCGCTCAAGGGCATGATGACCGTCAAGGACATCGAAAAAGCCAAGGCGTACCCGCTGGCCAGTAAGGACGATCAGGCTCGCCTGCGCGTCGGCGCTGCAGTCGGTACCGGCAAGGACACCGGCGAGCGCGTCACCGCACTGGTCGCGGCTGGCGTTGACGTCGTGGTCGTCGACACCGCTCACGGTCACTCCAAAGGTGTGATCGACCGCGTTCGCTGGGTGAAGGAAAACTTCCCTCAGGTGCAGGTCATCGGCGGCAACATCGCCACTGGCGAAGCAGCCAAGGCACTGGTTGCCGCAGGCGCCGATGCAGTCAAGGTCGGTATCGGCCCTGGCTCCATCTGCACCACGCGTATCGTTGCCGGTGTCGGCGTGCCGCAGATCAGCGCCATCGCCAACGTCTCCGCTGCCCTTGAAGGCACTGGCGTGCCGATGATCGCCGACGGCGGTATCCGCTTCTCCGGTGACCTGTCCAAGGCTATCGTGGCTGGCGCCTCCTGCGTGATGATGGGCTCGATGTTCGCCGGTACTGAAGAAGCGCCAGGCGAGATCGAACTGTTCCAGGGTCGTTCCTACAAGGCCTATCGCGGCATGGGTTCGCTGGGTGCGATGTCCCAGGCGCAAGGCTCGTCCGATCGCTACTTCCAGGATTCGTCCGCAGGTGCCGAGAAACTGGTGCCGGAAGGCATCGAAGGCCGTGTGGCTTATAAAGGTCCGTTGTCGGCCATCATCCATCAGTTGATGGGCGGCCTGCGTTCCTCCATGGGTTACACCGGCAGTGCCGACATCGAGCAGATGCGCACCAAGCCCGAGTTTGTGCGCATTACCGGCGCAGGCATGGCAGAATCCCACGTCCATGACGTGCAGATCACCAAGGAAGCGCCGAACTATCGCGTTGGTTGATCCGGACTGCATCGTGGTGTGCGCCGCGATGCAGGCCAACACTTTTTATAGCCGGGGCTGTTGACGCAGCCCCGTGTCGTTTCTGTTTTTTGACGAGAATGAGTCATGGCCCTCGACATTCACGCCCACCGTATCCTGATCCTCGACTTCGGTTCCCAGTACACCCAGCTGATCGCCCGCCGCGTGCGTGAAATCGGCGTGTACTGCGAGCTGCATCCGTTTGACATGGACGACGAAGCGATTCGCGAATTCGCTCCAAAAGGCGTGATCCTCGCCGGCGGCCCCGAGTCCGTACACGAAGCCAACAGCCCACGCTGCCCGCAAGCAGTATTTGACCTGGGTGTGCCGGTGTTCGGTATCTGTTACGGCATGCAGACCATGGCCGAGCAGTTGGGCGGCAAGGTTGCTGGTTCCGAGCTGCGCGAGTTCGGCTACGCTCGCGTTGACGTAGTCGGCAAAAGCCGTCTGCTCGATGGTATCGAAGACCATATCGACGCCGACGGCCTGTTTGGCCTCGACGTATGGATGAGTCACGGTGACAAGGTCACCAAACTGCCGGAAGACTTCCACATTCTGGCCAGTACCCCGAGCTGCCCGATTGCCGGTATGGCTGATGACGCCCGCGGTTACTACGGCGTGCAGTTCCACCCGGAAGTGACCCACACCAAGCAGGGCGGTCGCATCCTGTCGCGCTTCATCCTCGACATCTGCGGCTGTGAAGCGCTGTGGACCCCGTCGAAGATTGCTGAAGACGCTATCGCTCAGGTTCGCGCCCAGGTAGGCACCGACAACGTCCTGCTGGGCCTGTCTGGCGGCGTTGACTCCTCCGTGGTCGCGGCGCTGTTGCACAAGGCCATCGGCGATCAACTGACCTGCGTATTTGTCGACAACGGCCTGCTGCGTCTGCACGAAGGCGAGCAAGTAATGGCCATGTTCGCCGAGAACATGGGCGTCAAGGTGATCCGCGCCAACGCCGAAGAGCAGTTCCTGAACAACCTGGAAGGCGAGAGCGACCCAGAGAAGAAGCGCAAGATCATCGGCCGTACCTTCATCGACGTGTTCGATGCCGAGTCCTGCAAGCTGGACAACATCAAATACCTGGCGCAAGGCACTATCTACCCGGACGTCATCGAGTCGGCTGGTGCGAAAAGCGGCAAGGCCCACGTCATCAAGTCGCACCACAACGTGGGCGGCCTGCCGGAAGAAATGAACCTCAAGCTGGTCGAGCCACTGCGCGAGCTGTTCAAGGACGAAGTCCGCCGCCTGGGCCTCGAACTCGGCCTGCCGTACGACATGGTCTACCGCCACCCATTCCCAGGCCCAGGCCTGGGCGTGCGCATCCTCGGCGAAGTGAAGAAGGAATACGCCGACCTCCTGCGTCGTGCCGACCACATCTTCATCGAAGAACTGCGCAAGGCCGACTGGTATCACAAAGTCAGCCAAGCGTTCGTGGTATTCCAGCCGGTCAAATCGGTTGGCGTCGTCGGTGACGGCCGCCGCTACGCCTGGGTCGTCGCGCTGCGCGCGGTCGAAACCATCGACTTCATGACCGCTCGTTGGGCGCACCTGCCTTATGAGCTGCTGGAGACGGTGAGTGGCCGGATCATCAACGAAATCGAAGGGATTTCGCGGGTGACGTATGACGTGTCGAGCAAGCCGCCGGCTACTATTGAGTGGGAATGATCCCGCGTCCGGCACTGCCCGGTACGGTCTAGCAAAAAATGCCCTGAAGCCCGCGTAATTGCGGGCTTTCGGCTTTTTGGGTCTGGCAAGTTCAGGCAGCGTTTTGCATCGCCAAGCATGGTTTTTTTATGGCATGGTACGGGGTACCAACTGCATCCGATGCCATGCATGACGCTTGATACCATGTCCCTTGTTTCAGGATGGGCATGGTATCGGGATAGCCAAGAGGCCCGGTTTTACTGGGGTTAAGCCCCATTCTCCCGCGCTTTTCAGAGCATGGTATTTTTTCATGGAATAAATGGAAGCCATGCTTACTGATACCAAGCTTCGAAACCTCAAGCCGCAAGACAAGCTCTACAAGGTGATTGACCGCGATGGCTTGTACGTGGCGGTCACACCGGCCGGTTCCATCTCCTTCCGCTACAACTACTCCATCAATGGCCGGCAGGAGACCATCACCTTCGGTCGTTATGGCTTGGGCGGGATCACCCTGGCAGAGGCACGTGAGCGGCTAGGGGAGGCGAAGAAGATGATCGCCGCAGGTAAGTCCCCTGCTAAGGAAAAGGCGCGTGCGAAGGCTCGTACCAAGGGCGCAGAGACCTTTGATGATTGGGCTGAAAAATGGCTGCGCGGCTATCAGATGGCGGACTCGACACGAGATATGCGCCGGTCAGTCTATGAGCGCGAATTGAAGCCGAAGTTTGGCAATCAGAAGCTGGCAGAGATAAACCACGAGGACCTGCGAGCGTTGACTGACGCGATAGTAGAGCGGGGGGCACCCGCAACTGCGGTTCACTCACGTGAGATTGTCCTGCAGGTGTTCCGATGGACCATTGAGCGTGGTCAGAAGGTTGAAAATCCAGCGGATCTAGTACGCTCTGCCAGCATCGCCAAATTCGAGCCACGGGATCGGGCGCTGACGCCTGATGAGATTGCGCAGATGTATCAGTACATGGATCGGATCGGGACAGCGACGTCCGTTCGCGCCGCAGCCAAACTCCTGCTGCTGACGATGGTGCGTAAGAGCGAGCTGACCAACGCGACGTGGAGTGAGATCAATTTCAGCGAGGCGCTATGGACGATCCCTAAAGAGCGGATGAAGCGCCGAAACCCTCATTTGGTGTTTCTGTCCCGGCAAGCTTTAGATTTCTTCATTGCGTTGAAAACCTTGGCCGGAGGTTCTGAGTACGTTCTGCCGTCACGCTACGACTCCGACTTGCCAATGAGTGCAGCCACGATCAACCAGGTACTGACGCTCACTTATCGCCTTGCGCAAAAGGAAGGGGTGCCATTAGGCAAATTCGGTCCCCACGACCTGCGACGCACGGCCAGCGCGCTGCTGCATGAGGCGGGCTACAACTCCGACTGGATCGAGAAGTGCCTCGCGCACGAACAGAAAGGTGTGCGAGCCGTTTACAACAAGGCCGAGTATCGGGATCAGCGCCGTGCGATGTTGCAGGATTGGGCAGACATGATTGACGAGTGGACGCTTAGGAAACCTCGTGTAGCGGATTGGTTCTGAGCCTCACTGGCCAAACAGAGCACACGACTTCGCGTGTGTTTGTGGCCACATACCCACTTCGGTGGGTTTTTTTCGTCCCGAAATAGGCGTTTTAGGGACACTTTTTTTCTATCGAATTTCCTTAATAAAACTGCAGATAAAACAAGGCATTGCGTAACTGTCCCTGTCCCGAAACTAGACGTTTGTCGGACAGTTAAGCTATTGATTTATAAGGGGAAAACTAGAAGATATGCTGGAAAATACCGGAAATGTGGGGCAATAATCGAACCTCGAGTGATGACGGAACGAGGTATTCGGTGTGGAAAAAGAATCGAGAAAAGAGAGCAAAGTATTGATCAGCAAGAAACAGTTGCTGGCAATGATTCCGCTATGCGAGCGCACGATCTACAACTTTGAAAAGCAGGGAAAATTCCCTCGCCGGATTGCGCTCAGTAGCCGCAAGGTCGTGTGGGATCTTTGCGAGGTCGAAGAATGGATTGATGCATGCAAGGGCAGTGGCCCGGCTCCGCGGCCAGGAATGGGAGCCTGAATTGTGGCGATTGACTTACGGGAAGCGTTCGAGAGTGAGCCTCCCACTCTAGACTTCATTTGGCCGGGATTCCTCGCTGGTACAGTAGGAGCTTTGGTAGCTCCCGGAGTTACAGGCAAAAGCTTTTGGGCTTTGGAAGCTGCAATGGCCATCGCATGCAGCGTTGCAGGCGGGGATCTTGTAGGGCTCGCCCCAGCATGTGCTGGCCGCGTCGTCTACTTCGCAGGAGAAGACCCAGAAGCCGCACTCGTGCGCCGGATTCATGCCATCGGTCGGCACCTGAATTAGCAGGCACGTGAATCCATCGCGAGGAACCTTACCCTTGAGCCAATAATGGGTAAGCGGCTGAACGTAATGGATGATCGGCATCTTGCCCGGGTCAACGAGTTTTGCGACGGTGCCCGGTTGATCGTACTGGACACACTCAGCCGGATTCACGACCGTGACGAGAATAGCAACGGTGACATGTCGCGGCTTGTCGCTACGCTTGAGCACGTTGCTGCCAACACCGGAGCATCGGTGTTGTACCTTCATCATGTCAGCAAGGGTAGCGCCCGCGAGGGGCAAACCGATCAGCAGCAGGCAGCGCGTGGTGCATCAGCTCTAATCGACAATGCCCGTTGGTGCGGCTTCGTGGCCAAGATGACCGAGGACGAAGCAAAGCGACTGAGTGACCGCATCTATGAGCGACAGCCTATTGGCAACGACAGGCGCAGTTTTTTTGTCCGTGTTGGTGTAAGCAAGCAGAACTACGATGCCACCCCGCTCGACCAGTGGTACCAACGCCAGGAAGGAGGCGTTCTTGTGCCGGTTGAACTGGCGGAAGTGAGGAAGGGGAGCCCGCTGCAATTCGCAAACGGAAGTGATGATGAGCGGTGGTAACTCCGTGGTTCCCACCAGTACTATCGCACAGGCCAGAGTGATGCTTTATCAGCCTAGCCAGCGCCCGCGTCTGCGCGAAGGTGATTGGGCTGAGACATCATTTGGGCGCTGCCGTGTAGCAGGTCGACTGGGGCAGAGACACGCGGACGTATTGGAAGCGGTCCTGTACTGCGCAGAACGTCGGCGGCCTGTCTCCGATGGTGGCGTAGAACTTCTGGTAGATCCCGCGCGAGTAAGAAAGACACTTTCCGATAGCCGCTACAGCTTCTCACAGCTCGAAAAGCTGCTGGCCGAGCTTCGGGCTGCAACGATCACAATTGAAACGACGCAATTTGATTTTCCCATCATCGGCGGGTTGATTGATCACGTTATCCCTTCCCCCATGACACGTCCCGATCCTCTGACAGGAGGAGAGCGGAACCTATGGCGGGTGCGGCTCGGAATTGCGTTGATGATGCTCCTTGAACATGATCTGAGCCTGTATTACGACCCGGCCCCAATAGCTCGCCTCCAGCACGGCATCAGTCAAGCGATAGCTCGGCACCTTTTAAGCCACAAAGTAGTACCAGCGGGCGGTTGGTATCTAGACACCGTTATCGTGGCGGTTGCCGGACAAGCCTCAAGTCAAGACATGCGAAATGCGCGAAAGAGGCTTAGGGAGGATGCTGAAGATCTACGACGAATTGGGCTTGTGCTCAATGGTGATCGTATTACAAAGGCGGTGCTCGCAACTCCTGAAGCGTTTCACACTCGCCCGATGGCGTGTCACATCCGCTCGGAAGCGTTTCGCACCCGCCCGGTGCGTGCCACACCCGCCCGGAGTTAACAGGATATTCAGGATATTCAGTCCTACGCGGCACAGCCCGCGCTTAGGCGCGGTCAGGCCTTGCACAGTCGGCCTACGGCCGTTTTAGCACCAAAAGGAAAGGGCGATTATCCGTCGAGGCGCCACAGGAGTGCCTAGACGCTTACGTGATGGTCAGTGTTGCTGATCGGCTAGAAGTTGATCAGACCGCGGCGCATGGCCAAGCAGCAATATTTGGTCAATGGGGGCTGAGACAAGTCCGTGCGTATTACTAACGGCGAAGCTCCCGTGATGAAATTTCAAGAGTAAGTTGCGCGCCGTCTGGAAGGCAAGCCCCGCCCTGGGGCGTGGGGCGTGGGACTGGTCATCGGTCACAGTTTTTCGCGGTTCTCATGTTTCGCCGCTTCCTTCGCAGCTTGGATGGCCGCTAATACTTGCTGGTTCAGGCAGGCGCTACTCTTGCTCCCCAGCATTGGTAAACGATTGATGATCTGTGCCCCGGCAAACATACGATGGGAAGCCGATAAAGCGAGCGGGCTTACCCGAAGCTGCAAGGCTGTGTAATGGTGATCCAGCTTATCGAGCTGCGGCCCATAGCCTTTGCTGCGCAGCCACCAACCGAGTGCCCACATGCCTATGGCTAACGTTGAGGCGAGTACTATGAATCCAGCAAACATAAGGACTTCTCTCATGGTTGGTTTTCCGATTGGTTGTTCGAGGTCATGCCGGGCAACTGGAGCGTTGCGAGGCGGTCGGGGGTAGGGCTGGTGTCGGAGGCGGGACGGATGACATTGGATTCCTCTTGTGTGGATTTAGCAGCTAACTCCACTTCATTAGTCGGACTCACCGAACCGTTACCCTTTGGAAGAGGTGCTGGAGATCCTGAGCCAGTATGCAAGGCGTGCGCGTTCTCCATACCCGGCACTGACATTGATGCCATTACGCCGAGCATTTTTGCTGCACCACTAGCCGCTTGCGAAAGCGTGTTATTGGAGCCGGTGGCTCCACCTTTTGGTGTCGTAGGCTGTTCCTTGTCATCATTTTCCTGCGCTGACTTTCCGGCATGTTTGACGGCCTGCTGTACGCTGCTGCTAGGTTGAGAGGGCGATGGTGATGGGGCCGTATTGGCGGTGCCGCCGCCGACCCGCGAACCAGCGGTGCTAGCCCCTTTGGCGGCAGCGCTGACGCCTGTACTGGTGCCAACGCTCGCGGATGAGGCCATGCCCCCTGTGGAAGACGCCACTTCCCCGGCCGAGCTGGCGCCGGCGAAGCTGGAGTTGATTGCACTGGCCAGACTGCCACTTGCCCCGGCCACACCTGTACCCGCCCCGGCTGCACCGAGCGTGCCGGCCGCCGCTGGAGCCGCTGCACCGGCTGTTGCGATCGTGGCCATCGCCGCAGCTGCACCAGCAGCACCGGCCACTGCCATCCCGCCTATGGCCGAGCCGCCGCCCATTGAGGTGCCGCTAATCATGCCGCCGATTACGTCAGGAATAGTTTTAGTGAGGTAACAGCAAACCAAGGCCAAACCGACCATCGTCATCAATGACGCTTCGTCATTGGTGTAAGCGGCCAACCACTGTTTTGCCGACTGTACGATCAGGCCGACAATCAGAGTGAGTACAAACAGCTTGGCACCAATCGCAACGGTGAATCGCATAGGTGCAATCGCAAAATCTCGCGTCCATTGCGAACCGCCGAAGCCGAGGAAGAGCACCGAAGCATTGATGATGACGTAAGACTCCACGAGCGTCACAAACATGAACGCAGCGATGAAGGCGAAACATGCCAGTACGAGGATCGCGCACACGGCGATCAGAAGTCCCTTGGCCGGAGAGAAAACCGAAATGCCCTTTACCATAGTCCGGCCAAAATCCAGTGCAACTGCCAGCATATCGCCGGGTTCTAATGCACGCCCGAGAACGCTCGCTGATGCCGCCGCATCTCGGAAGCTGTCGACAATGGCAGTCGACCATTCCACCGAGTAGTTTATGACTGCGAGGAAGAAACCAATTACCAGTATGAAGCGCAGCAGCTCGCCGACAATCTCGCCGAAATCAGCTTGCTTCATAACTAAGGGCATGAAAGTCCAAATGAACTGGATCGAGGCCAGCAGCCAAAACAGTCTGATCGCATAGTCATACAGCTTTCCTGACCACTGGTGCGACTGTTGCAAAACGAGGGTCGAGTAGGCCCTGGACGGATGTATCTGCCTGGGCAAGGTCAGTCGAGGCCATAGCATCCGCACTAACGAACACGCTCGCCAAGGCGAGTAAAAAAAATAGGCGACGATCCATAGCTAGTACCCTTTGACGCCGCCGCGAGTGTTCGGGCGCGCATCAAACGAGGCATCAGCGTCATGCTGTTGCCGTTGTTGCTCGGTCATCGCAGTACATGCGCTGTCGCTATGAACGACTACGGTGAAAATGGCACCGGCCATTGCGGACCCGGCGCACATCAATACGATGAGCCATCTTGAAATAGTCATTTCAGTATCCCTTCACGCCGCGGCGTGTGCTTTTGCGCGCTTCAAACTGCTGTTCGGCAGCTTCGCTAGCTGCCTTCCGGTCCCCTTCCTGAGCCAGGTAGTTGCCCTGCATGTTGATTTGCGTGGCAACGAGATCGCGCAGCTTTTGCAGTTGCTGCACGTTCTGCGATGCGATTTCGTTGCCCGCCTGAATCGCCTGCATCCTTCCAGCGGCATTTTGTGAACGAGCCATCATGCGTTCGAGCTGGGTATCTTCCGATTCAAAAGTGCTGGTGTTTATATTTGCTGCACCCAAAGCGCTTCTAAGGAAACTCTGAAAAAGACTTCCTAATTTGGCAAAATCTCCGGACACCAGTCGCCG